>NZ_JALNTL010000005.1:0-542451 GCF_023161825.1 Vibrio sp. 2CM40D | reverse complement strand
ATTAACGCTCGCACCCTCCGTATTACCGCGGCTGCTGGCACGGAGTTAGCCGGTGCTTCTTCTGTCGCTAACGTCAAACGATGCAGCTATTAACTACACCGCCTTCCTCACGACTGAAAGTGCTTTACAACCCGAAGGCCTTCTTCACACACGCGGCATGGCTGCATCAGGCTTGCGCCCATTGTGCAATATTCCCCACTGCTGCCTCCCGTAGGAGTCTGGACCGTGTCTCAGTTCCAGTGTGGCTGATCATCCTCTCAGACCAGCTAGGGATCGTCGCCTTGGTGAGCCCTTACCTCACCAACTAGCTAATCCCACCTAGGCATATCCTGACGCGAGAGGCCCGAAGGTCCCCCTCTTTGGCCCGTAGGCATCATGCGGTATTAGCCATCGTTTCCAATGGTTATCCCCCACATCAGGGCAATTTCCTAGGCATTACTCACCCGTCCGCCGCTCGACGCCGTTATCGTTCCCCGAAGGTTCTGATAACTCGTTTCCGCTCGACTTGCATGTGTTAGGCCTGCCGCCAGCGTTCAATCTGAGCCATGATCAAACTCTTCAATTTAAGATTTTGTTCGGCTCAATGAATACTGAACATTCCTTTCGCTAATAAATAGCAGAAGTAATGTTTGAATTGACTGTGCTGAATCTTTCGATTCAATGGTCACTTCGTATCATTGAAACCTAATTTGAAGCCTAAGCTTCTAATTGGATTATCATCAACGAGTGCCCACACAGATTGATAGGTCTATATTTTTAAAGAGCACACTTCGAAGTTCTCTTCAAAGTGGACGGCTATTTTAGCTAGATAACTTATCGTGTCAAACACTTTTTTAAGTTATTTATCTGCGAGTTAATTTTAACTCACTAACCGTAGTTGTTTAGGTTCCGCTTCACTTGCTTTCCCGTGACAACGGAGGCGCATTATAGGGAGTTCATTAAAGAACACAAGTGCATTTTTTAAAAAAACTCACCTTTTTAGTTTATTCGTATAGAAAACAGACAAAAGACTCTAAAAAACTATAGAAAAGGGGCCAAACGGCCCCTTTAGTGTGATTTTTATCTCAATTTTACTGTATCCATACAATTATTGATGAGCACAAATTTGGTCATTAGTAACAATTAGCTGCACTGTCTTGTCTGGAACGATTTCACCAGACAGAATTGATTTGGCTAACGGATTCTCGACATTCTGCTGAATTGCACGTTTTAAAGGACGCGCACCATACACAGGATCGAAACCAACTTGAGCGATCAAATCGAGCGCTTTGTCGGAAACTTCTAGTTGATAGCCTTTCTCCTCTAGTCGTTTCGCCAAACGTTCCAATTGAATAGAAGCAATGGACTTAATGTGTTCTTGACCAAGTGGATGGAACACCACGATTTCGTCAACACGGTTCAAGAACTCTGGGCGGAAGTGTTTGCTAACCACATCCATCACTTCACTCTTGATACCTTGATAGTCTAATGTTGCGAAATTCTCTTGGATACGAGATGAACCCAAGTTAGATGTCATGATCACAACCGTATTACGGAAGTCAACAGTACGACCTTGACCATCCGTTAAACGCCCATCATCGAGAACTTGCAGCAGAATGTTAAATACATCCGGATGCGCTTTCTCTACTTCGTCTAACAAAATTACCGAATACGGCTTGCGACGAACCGCTTCCGTTAAGTAACCACCCTCTTCATATCCGACATAGCCTGGAGGCGCACCCACCAATCTTGCCACTGAGTGTTTCTCCATGAACTCAGACATATCGATACGGACCATCGCATCTTCGCTGTCGAACATAAAGCTCGCAAGTGTCTTACAAAGCTCTGTTTTACCCACACCAGTTGGACCTAAGAATAAGAAGGAGCCAATTGGTCGGTTTGGATCAGAAAGCCCAGCTCGACTACGACGAATGGCATTCGATACAACAGAGACCGCTTCGCTTTGCCCTACCACACGATTATGCAGCACGTCTTCCATACGAAGTAGTTTCTCTTTTTCCGCTTCTAGCATCTTGGATACCGGAATGCCGGTTTGCTTAGAAAGTACTTCTGCAATCTCGTTGTCGGTTACTTTATTACGCAATAGCGTCATTTCCTGCATTTCAGCTTGGGTTGCAAGATCTAACTGCTTCTCAAGTTCAGGAATACGACCATATTGAAGCTCCGACATACGGTTTAGATCGCCAGCACGGCGAGCAAACTCCATGTCCATACGAGCTTGTTCAAGCTCAGACTTAATATGTTGAGTGCCAGAAAGAGCTGCTTTTTCTGTATTCCAAACCTCTTCTAGCTCAGCATACTCTCGCTCTTTTTCATTGAGTTCTTCATTAAGCGCTTTCAAACGCTTTTCACTCGCTTCATCGTGCTCGTTACTTAGTGCTTGTTGCTCAATTTTGAGTTGGATAATTTTACGCTCAAGCTTATCCAAGGACTCTGGCTTAGAGTCAATTTGTAAACGAATGCTTGAAGCCGCTTCGTCGATTAAGTCGATCGCTTTATCCGGCAACTGACGGTCGGAGACATAGCGATGTGACAAGCTCGCCGCAGCAACAATCGCTGGGTCAGTAATTTCGACGTGATGATGAAGCTCATAACGCTCCTTCAAGCCACGTAAAATCGCCACGGTATCCTCAACGGTCGGCTCATCCACCAGCACTTTTTGGAAACGACGTTCTAATGCTGCATCTTTTTCGATGTACTGACGATATTCATCCAATGTTGTTGCGCCAACACAGTGCAGCTCACCACGAGCTAATGCCGGTTTTAGCATGTTGCCCGCATCCATTGAGCCTTCACCTTTACCAGCGCCGACCATAGTGTGTAGTTCATCAATGAAGAGGATAACGTTGCCTTCTTCTTTAGCAAGTTCATTTAATACTGATTTTAAACGCTCTTCAAATTCCCCACGGTATTTCGCGCCAGCAACCAGTGCGCCCATATCCAGTGATAGCACACGGCGACCACGCAGACCTTCAGGTACTTCATTGTTAACTATGCGCTGCGCTAAGCCTTCAACAATTGCTGTCTTACCTACGCCTGGTTCACCGATAATCACAGGGTTGTTTTTAGTACGACGCTGCAATACCTGGATAGTACGACGGATTTCATCATCACGGCCGATAACCGGATCCAATTTACCTTGCTCTGCACGTTCGGTAAGGTCTATGGTGAACTTTTCCAATGCTTGACGAAGCTCTTCTGCATTCGGATCATTGACCTTTTGACCACCTCTGATCTTTTCGATTGCCTGGCTGACTTTTTGCTCTGTTAAGCCGATCTCTTTGAGCAATTGCCCCAATGGTCCGCGATCTTCTAAAGCGGCAAGCAGGAAGACTTCAGACGAGATATAGGAGTCTTGACGCTTTTGCGCCACTTTGTCACACAGGTTAAACAATGTGCCCATCGAGCTAGAGAGCTGAACATCCCCACCGATGCCACTGACTTTTGGTAATCGATCTAACATTTCACTCAATTTAGAGCGTAAATGCGTTACGTCCACATCCAGCATAGTAAGCAATGGACGAATTGGACTGCCATTTTGATCAAGCAAAGCCACCATGAGGTGAACTGGCTCGATATATTGATGATCGCGCCCTAACGCTAGTGATTGAGCATCAGAGATAGCGATTTGAAACTTACTTGTGAATCGATCAAGACGCATATCTACCTTCCTAACCTCAACTAAAGGAAATTCTTTTGACAGTTAGAAAGATGGATACTCAGGAGGGGAATTTCAAGGGAGTGAATGAATAAAGATAGCTTTGCAAAAATAGTAGTATGCATCTTAGCACTTTGGTGCTTATAGCTAGTCTTCGATCCAAATAAAGGTTGCTTGTCGACCAGTCTTACCATCACGGCGATAAGAGTAAAAAGAGGCTTTATCTTGGTAAGTACAAAGTCCAGAATCAAACACTTGTGTCACACCAGCCCGGTTTAGACGTTGCGTTGCCAGCACCGGCATGTCAGCAAACCATTTACCGTCGATATCGCGTGGAGCAAATGCTTGATTCGCCTGTGAATCAAAATCAACAAAAGCTTGCAGAACATCTTCACCCACTTCGAAGGCTTGGGGGCCAATGGCGGGGCCAAGCCACGCTATCACTTCACCAGAAAACAACGCTAACGCATTTTCGACAATGCCATTTGCTAAGCCGCGCCAACCTGCGTGAACAGCGGCTACTTGCGTACCTTGTGTATTAGTCAATAATACAGGTAAACAATCGGCGGTCATCGCTGAACAAATAACATGGCTTGAAGAAGTAAATACACCATCCGCATCAAGCACCTGTGTTGTTGGTTCATTTGCTTGAGCCACAACGGTTGAATGCGTTTGGTTTAACCAGATTGGCGCATTTGGCATGCTTGCCTGTTGCGCCAACCAAGCTCGGTTCTTCTCTACTAAAGACAAATCATCCCCAACGTGAGTACCTAAATTTAGCCCTTGGTAAGGGCCTGTCGAAAATCCGCCTATGCGTGTTGAGGCGAAAGCTTTGACATTTTTAGGAGCTGGCCAATTCGGAATGATCGTCTTCATATTAGAATTCTTCCGGTAAGCCGTGCTCTTCTGTATCTTGACGAAGCGCTTCAGTCATCACAACCATGTCATCAGGCACTGGAGCATGAAACTCAAGAACTTCGCCCGTAATTGGGTGCTCAAAGCGCAGCATTACTGCGTGCAATGCTTGGCGATCGAAGCCCCGGATCATTGCCGTTAGCTCTTCAGACGCACCTGTCGGGATGCGAGCACGTCCACCATATGCAATATCACCGAGCAGCGGATGCTGAAGATAAGACATGTGCACACGAATCTGGTGCGTACGACCCGTTTCTAGACGCAAACGAATACGCGTGTGTTCGCGGAAGCGTTCAGCAACACGGTAGTGCGTTACTGCTGGTTTGCCCATTGGTGCCACCGCCATAAGCGTGCGCTTAGTAGAGTGACGACCAATAGGTTGATCCACTTTACCGCCCGCAGTCATACGACCAATAGCGATCGCTTCGTACTCACGAGTAATATTACGTTTTTGCAGTGCGCGAACCAGACGAGTTTGTGCAGGAACGGTTTTCGCCACCACCATCAAACCCGTTGTGTCTTTATCCAAACGGTGCACGATACCTGCACGAGGTACTTCTGCAATATCAGGGTAATGATGCAACAACGCATTAAGCACAGTGCCATCAGGCGTACCAGCGCCCGGATGAACCACAAAGTCACGAGGTTTGTTGATAACGATAATATCTTCATCTTCATAGACGATATCTAGCGGGATATCTTGCGCTTCCCAGCGTTCTTCATCTTCTAACTCGGCTTGCAATGTAATTTCCTCGCCACCCATTACTTTGGTACGAGGTTTAGTGACAACTTCACCATCAACTTGAACTTTCCCATCAAGCAGCCACTCTTTTAGGCGCGAGCGAGAGAAGTCCGCGAATAATTCGGCGATAGCTTGGTCTAAACGTTGACCTAACTGGCTATCTTTTACGGTATTTGTTAATACAATCTGCTGAGCCATATCGAACTTTTTTAAAAACTGTGAGACTAATGCTCACGACTGTGAAAAAATAGACTATTACGTCATTGTATCTGTTACTGGAAAGAAAGTAACGGCAGCTTAAGAAATATTTAGATTCAAGGAACAGACTCCTGATATGAAACGTCAGACTTTAACAGGCCTTTTAGCGGTATCCCTTCTGTTTGGATGTGCAAGCAAAGAAGAAATCGTTCCTGATGTGCCGCCTTCGGAACTGTATGCAGACGCACAGATTTCTCTTCAAAGTGGTAATTGGCTTTCTGCAATTGAGAAACTGGAAGCATTAGACTCACGTTACCCATTCGGTGCCTACTCTGAACAGGTGCAGCTTGACCTAATCTATGCGTACTACAAAAACGACGACCTTGCTTTGGGCTTGGCAACCATTTCTCGCTTTATGCGTTTAAACCCAACCCATGAAAAGATGGATTGGGTGCTGTACATGCGAGGTCTAAGCCACATGGCGCAAGATCGTAACTTTATGCATGATTTATTCAGCGTAGATCGAAGCGATCGCGATCCTGAACCGGTAAAAAAAGCGTTTGATGACTTCAAAAAACTACTTCAACGTTACCCGAATAGCCCATATGCAGAAGATTCACAAAAACGTATGGTCGCGCTGAAAAACCGTCTAGCGAACTATGATTTAGCGACTGCTGACTTCTACCTTCGCCGTGAAGCTTGGGTCGCTGCTATTAATCGCAGCCAAGAGCTACAAAAAGCGTATCCAGACACAGAAGCTGCACGTAAGTCACTGACTATCCAGCTAGAGGCCTACAAGCAACTTGGTTTGGAAGACGCCGTAGCAAGAACTGAAAAGCTTATCGAGCTCAACCCTGTGAAGTAATTGAACTTGCTTTAAACTGAACCGCCACCGTTTTTACCGTGGCGGTTTTTTATTACTCTCAATAGTGTATTCAGCCCTTTCTTGATGATCTTCCTAGCTCCACATATGCTTAAAGTTCTCCTCTCCCCTTTATAAAAAGGATGTGAACGTGACGATATCTAAGCTTTGCGCAGTTATGCTGCTCCTATTGTCTGCTTCCGTTTGCGCACTGCAAATCTCGCCGCTCAAACAGCCTCCTTATACTGGGGACCTCGATGTCATCAAGGAGAAGAATGTACTGCGCGTCTTAGTTTCTGCTGATTTAGGCTTTTACTACATTGAGGGCGGCACACCAAAAGGCATAGGCGCGGAATTGCTGGCGCATTTCGAAAAAGACCTTCGTAAACTCAAACCAAAGCTTAACGTACAAATTATTCCTGTTGCCCGCGACCAGCTACTGCCAGCCTTAGAAAACGGTTCAGGTGACTTAGTTGTCGCCAACCTGACTATTACCGACACGCGCAAACAGAAAGTGGAGTTCAGTTCACCCATTCTCACTGACATTCAAGAGTGGGTAGTGACAAACAAAAGCACACCAACGATGACGAAAATCGAACAACTGAGCGGCAAAGAGATTTGGGTGCGCGCCAGCTCTAGCTACTTTGAAAGCATTCAGACACTAAATAAGAAACTAAACAAAAAAGGCTTACCGCCTGTTATCGTGCACTTTATTGAAGAAACACTTCAAGATTATGAGCTGGTCGGAATGCTCAACAATGGTTACGTCAAAGCCATTGTTCTCGATAGCCATAAAGCCAAGCTTTGGCTGAAAGTGATGGATGATATTCGGGTGCACAAAAAAATCCCTATCCGCAAAAATGGCAAAATTGCTTGGGCAATGCGAGAAAATAGTCCCAAATTAAAAGCCGTCGTGAATAAGTTCATCCAGAAGTCTCGCTCTGGGACACTACTCGGTAACGTTATTTACGGTAAATACATCGATAACACGGGATGGTTGAACAGAGCTCTTAACCCTAAGAAAATTGCTCAACTAGAAAAACTCGCAGCGCTATTTTCACGCTATGGTGAGAAATACGATATCGACTATTTACTGATCGCTGCAATCGCTTACAAGGAATCAGGATTTAATAACGACCTAGTTGGAAGCCGAGGTGCCGTTGGCATAATGCAAGTCCTACCCAGCACCGCTCAAGATCCGAATATCAATATCAAAAATGTTCGACAATTAGAAAACAACATTCATGCTGGAGTGAAATACTTAGCTTTTTTGCGTAAGCAGTACTTCAGTGATCCTGATATTACTGCACAAAATAAACTCTACTTTACATTGGCGGCTTACAATGCGGGCCCCGGCAATGTAGAGCGTATTCGTAAGCGTGCAGCCCAACAAGGTTACGATCCTAATGTTTGGTTTAATAACGTGGAAGTCGTTATGCGGAAAAGTTTAAGCTCAACGGTTGGGTACGTCACAAGCATTAATCGCTACTACATAATATACAAACAACTAGAAAGTTTGGACCAAGTCAAAAGTCTAGAAAGGGTTTCACTAGCCCCAAAAGACCCCATTTTCATGATACCGCTACGAAAAGTCAGCCAAATGCCAGACAGTAAAAAGCCGCTTGTACAGTAAGCGGCTTTTTAAATGGATTCATTGGAAAGACTCACTGATCGTCATCACACCTTACGTGTAGTTAAATTTTAACCACCTCAAATATTAGGCCGTAAAACTTCCCTAAAAACGAGGCCGTTTTCAGCTGAGTACTCTATCCAATCTACGGATTTACTAACCGATAACAAGCAATTTCACGATAAATCTCAGAAGTTCTTGAGTGAGATCACATTCATTTTTCATCATAAAAAACCCGAGCAAAATAATGATCTGAATCACATTTTTTTATGCGTAAAGCGGTAATCTGAACTCAACCCATGAGGGATGCAACAGAGGAAAAACACTTATGACAATGAATATCACTGGCAAAAACATCGAAATCACCTCTGCAATCCGAGCTCATATTGAGAGCAAATTTAAAAAACTGGAGAAATGGCAAGTAGACCTAATTGGTTGCCAAGCAACTTTCAGTGAGGAACCAAACAAACAGAAGAAATTCGAAGCGGTTATCAAAGTTCCTAAAGGCCAGCTCATTGCCTCAGCAACTCACGAAGATCTTTACGCAGCTATCAACGAAGTGGAGCAAAAACTAGAACGACAATTGAACAAGCTGACCCACAAACCTGAAGCTCGACGTGCAAGTAAGCCTGAGCTAGTGGAAGAAGAAGAGTAAACTGAACAGATTGAGGAAATAGCGCCGAAAGGCGCTATTTTTTTGCTTGACGCTCTCCCCAGCCTTGCTTATTGTGTTTAAACACTCATAAATTAAGCACTATTTATGCATTTAACCTCACTGTTTATTTTTGACTTCTTTTTCCTCCCATAGTTGGAGGGGCGAACTCGTTTGTGAAAGAAAAGTCAAAAACAAACAGAAAGCCTCCCAAATCGGGAGGCTTTTTTATAAGGAAAGAATTGATGACTGACCAACCTATTTCCCTCGAAGAAATTCGTTTACGCTTGAATGAGTTGGATGACCAACTTCTCAGCTTATTGTCTGAGCGCCGTAAACTCAGCATTGAAGTAGCCAAAAGCAAAGTACAAACCTCAAAGCCTGTTCGCGACGCCGTCCGTGAACAGCAATTATTGGTCAAGCTGATTTCTAATGGCCAAGATAAATACGAACTTGACGCGCAGTACATCACCAAACTTTTCCATACCATCATTGAAGACTCAGTTCTGCTTCAACAAAGTTATCTGCAAAATCTCGTTAACCCACAGCAAAGCCGTAAGCCACTTGCTCGCGTCGCTTTTTTAGGAGCCAAAGGCTCTTATTCGCACTTGGCAAGTCGCGAATACTTCAGTCGTAAAAATACAGAGCTTATCGAGCTCAACTGCGAGCACTTTAAAGAAGTGACTCAAACGGTTGAATCTGGCCATGCTGATTATGGCGTTCTGCCAATCGAAAACACCAGCTCAGGCTCTATTAATGAAGTGTATGACTTACTACAACACACGACGCTTTACATCGTTGGAGAGCTGACTCAACCAATCGAACACTGCTTGGTTGCGAAAAAAGACATTCGTCTGGAAGATATTAAAACGCTGTATTCTCACCCTCAGCCACACCAACAGTGCAGTGAGTTTTTAAGCCGTATGAAAGGGGTAAAGCTGGAGTCCTGCGCGAGCACAGCAGATGCAATGCAGAAAGTCCAAGAGATGGATCGTGATGATGTGGCTGCAATTGGTAATGCATCAAGCGGTAAGCTATATGGCTTGCAAGCAATTCAAGGCAACATCGCAAACCAAACCGAAAACCATACTCGCTTTATCGTGGTTGCTCGTAAACCGGTTGAAGTTTCTACTCAGATTCCAGCAAAAACCACATTGATCATGTCGACCTCCCAAGAGGCAGGTTCATTGGTTGAAACACTATTAGTGCTGCAACGTTACGGCATCAATATGACCAAGCTAGAATCACGCCCAATTATGGGGAACCCGTGGGAAGAGATGTTCTACGTAGACTTGACATCACATCTTGCTTCGACAGAAATGCAACAGGCACTTGAAGAGCTAACAAAAATCACTAAACACTTGAAAGTATTAGGCTGTTACCCGAGTGAGAACGTAAAGCCTACGCAAGTAAAATTGAGTTAATAGACACCAGTGAGTAAAAAGATCATGGCAACCCAAAAAGTCGTAATCGCATCGCTAAACCCAGCCAAAATTAATGCAGTTCAAAGTGCATTTCGTAATGCATTTCCGTATCAAGAGTTCAACTTCGTTGGCATCAGTGTACCGAGTGAGGTCGCAGATCAGCCCATGACGAATGAAGAAACTCATCGTGGTGCGCTAAACCGCGTTAAAAACGCAAAAGTAGAGATGCCAAACGCGGATTACTATGTCGGTCTCGAAGCGGGAATTGAAGCAAACGTGACGTTTGCTTGGATGGTGGTTGAGTCAGAGACTCACCGCGGTGAATCTCGTTCTGCAAGCTTAATGTTGCCGCCAAAAGTCTTGGAAAAACTCAAGGATGCGAATGAGTTGGGAGATGTAATGGACGAAGTGTTTGGTACTGATAATATCAAACAGAAAGGTGGCGCTATTAGCCTGCTAACCCAAAACCAGCTAACTCGAAGCTCGGTCTATCACCAAGCCTTGATTCTGGCTTTAATTCCATTCACAAACCCTGAGCATTTTCCTTCAAATTTATAACACTCAGCCTAGTCTCTAGATACGCAAAAAGGGCGGATATTTCCGCCCTTTGTAATACGTTATCTTAGTCACTTGTAACACCAAGGCCTAAAAGCAAATTGGATATACTGTCTACTTAGATACCGCAACTTGTTCTAACAAGACTTTCAACTTGTCTTTTTCTTCATCAGATTTCGACTTTAGTTCGTTAGAGCCACGAGTAATGGTGGCAATGCCCACACCAAGCATCTGACTGATCTGACGTTGAGATAATTCTCCTTTAAGAAGTTCGTTAATTATATTAACGCGTGATATTAATGACTCTCTCTCATCACGTGACATCAGCATAGTTAACAGCATGTCATCTTGCTGGGTGCCCATACTTGTTCGAATTAGCTCAATAATCTGTTGCCAGTCTTTATACTCGGGTTCGTGCGACATCAAGTTACCTCACTCAATACTTGGTATTGATCTCATGTTGATTCAAGAACGCGCCATCGATACCCAAAAGATCACGATAGTATGTTTCAAACATCAAGATGTTTTGTACATAACCGCGCGTCTCTTTAAATGGAATTGCCTCAATAAAGGCATAAGCATCCACTTTTCCTTGGGTACGCTCTCGCCACGTTTTTACTCTGTTAGGACCTGCATTATAAGCAGCAAGAGCAAAAATACGATTATTATCGTAATCCTCTAATAAACCTTGCAAATAATGGCTACCAATTTCGATATTTTTTCCTACATTGTAGAGATCCTGCGTACCTTGATAACTCAACTTATATTTACGTGCCGTGTACTTCGCCGTCGCAGGCATGATCTGCATAAGACCACGAGCGCCAACTGGAGAGCGGGCTTCAACATCTAACGCACTTTCCTGTCGAGCGAGAGACATCATCGTGACGGGATCAATGTTGTGCTTTTTCGCATAAAAGTTAAACCACCAGCGGTGTGCTATTGGGAACCTAAGTTCGATATTATCCCACATCTGCGCTTGAATACTCGCGGTCACCGTTAGGTGATGCCAACGTTTAAATGATGCATAAGCCGCCAACATCGCCTTTTCATCTTTTCCTACGCGGCGCAGTAAGTGTGCCCATTCACTCTTCGCTGCTGCGATTTTATCCGTCGCGATCAACTCTTCGATACGAGCTAACGAGTCTTGATAGGGTTGAACAACTTTCTTATCCAACT
This sequence comes from Vibrio sp. 2CM40D, assembly GCF_023161825.1. Classification (NCBI taxonomy): domain Bacteria; kingdom Pseudomonadati; phylum Pseudomonadota; class Gammaproteobacteria; order Vibrionales; family Vibrionaceae; genus Vibrio; species Vibrio sp. 2CM40D. The sequence continues at coordinate 530,639 of NZ_JALNTL010000005.1, read as the reverse complement.
TAACCGTATGCGTTGGGTATTTGATTGATTGTCCGATTGCATTGGCGGCAGCCACACTGTAGAAGTTTCGTTGCCCAAGCAGAGTTGCTAAACGCTGTTTCCCCGCGATGTCATCACCTAACGCTATTTCACTTCTTCCAAGCCAATATTGCCAGCGTAGCGTGGCTTGTTCTTCTTTATTTAGAACAGCAATCCACTCTTGTACGCCTTTCCAATCTGCATTTTGAATCGCTAAGCGGATGCGCGTTTCAATCAACGGTAAGTACTGACTGGTTTTCGTTTTATCATCGCGCCATTTAGCTAATGACTCAGACTCCGTACGAGTCAATCGAAATGCAATATAGTCGGCAAGTTCTTGCGCTTTTTCTGGAGAAAACTTCTGTCCTTTAATGACGGCATCGTACGCACCTTGTGCTTGGCTAGTGTTCATACGAGCCAACTTTTCTAACGCATATTCACTTTGCGCTCGATTAAAATCATTCGCAGGTTTTTTCTTCGCGAATTCCGCAACACTTGAAGGATTATCAAACAACGCTTTCATTTCTTTGGCTTGTTGCTTTGCCTGCGCTGATTTAGGCAGTTTGAGCAAGTAACTCATCAAACCGCCATTACGAGCATCAAACGCCAGTAACATACGCTGTAGAATCAGTTCATCGGTACGCTCACCCGCCTTGTCCCATGCTGCAAATAATGGGTCACACTCATCAGCAATGCTGATGCCACGTAACCACATATGTTCAGCCCCTTTAAACGCCGCGACTTTCTTGCCTTGCTTTAATTGAGCGACGTAGAAAATACATTGGTAACGCTCACCACTAGGAATGACTTTTTGAAACTCAGTAATGGTTTTCCAATCTTTTTGCTTATAAAGATGATTGAGGTATGGAGCGCGAACTCGACGAGAAAATGGAAAAGACTCGTGCTCAGAAATAAACTCGTTCACCTGTTGTGGTGACTTTTCCGGTAACTGTCTAATAAAAGTGCGGTAATCCACATAAGGCGTTAGTGGATAGTCAGAAATTTTAGGACGAATCGAAAGGTATCTGTCGATGTCATTTTTATCTAATAAATCTTGAGCTTGCTCATATACTTCGCGCTGCTTTTCCAAACTCAGCGCGGCATTAGCACTCAAACTCATAGCACACAACGCGGCGGCGCAGCATACCTTTTTAGCCAATTCAGATACGTTGAATCTCATTTGTGTCATTTTCCCCAGACATATACTGCCCTAAAGCCTAGTTTTGTTAGAGTTCATGTGATGTTAAGGCAATTTTCACACATGCATCTATTTACACAGAATGCAGATGTCCATGTAAAGCAACTTTGTGTATTAAAAATTGTACTCGTCAAACTTTTAAGACGATGGAGACAAAGCGTTTCTAACTCGCATAGAACACACTTCGTCATTCTTAACGAATAACAAAAGTGTATACCCTAACCGTGTAAGTTTCCGGTCAGCTCAAAATAAGAAATCCATTCGTTAGGGAAATTCTTGCAATGCGGTAACAAAAACAAAGCACTTGGTATAAAATGATGGGTTTGAATGACAGTTAATTTAGGAACGATCGGCAATGGCTGAATACGTATATACCATGTCGCGGGTGAGCAAAATTGTGCCACCTAAGCGTCAAATTCTTAAAGACATCTCTCTGAGCTTCTTCCCTGGTGCGAAAATCGGTGTTTTAGGTCTGAACGGTGCAGGTAAATCCACACTGCTACGTATCATGGCAGGTATCGACACGGATATCGACGGTGAAGCGCGTCCACAACCTGGTCTAAACGTAGGTTACCTACCTCAGGAACCAGTATTAGACGAATCAAAAACCGTTCGTGAAGTTGTTGAAGAAGCGGTTGCTGACGTTGCTGACGCTCTGAAACGTTTGGACGCAGTCTACGCAGCATACGCTGAACCAGATGCAGACTTCGACGCACTTGCAAAAGAGCAAGGCGAGCTAGAAGCCCTTATCCAAGCGAAAGATGGCCACAACCTAGAAAATGCGCTTGAGCGTGCGGCAAACGCACTTCGTTTACCTGAATGGGACCAAAAAATTGCGCACCTATCAGGTGGTGAACGCCGCCGTGTGGCTATTTGTCGCTTGCTACTTTCTAAGCCAGACATGCTATTGCTTGATGAACCTACCAACCACCTAGATGCAGAATCAGTTGCTTGGCTAGAGCGCTTCTTAGTGGATTACACAGGTACCGTAGTAGCCATCACCCACGACCGTTACTTCCTAGATAACGCTGCGGGCTGGATCTTAGAACTGGACCGTGGTGAAGGTATCCCATGGGAAGGCAACTACACCTCATGGCTGGAGCAAAAAGACGCTCGTCTACAACAAGAAGCCTCCCAAGAGAGTGCTCGCCAAAAGACTATCGAGAAAGAGCTTGAGTGGGTACGTAAAAACCCTAAAGGTCGTCAAGCGAAGTCAAAAGCACGTATGGCTCGCTTTGAAGAGCTACAAAGCTCTGATCACCAAAAACGTAATGAAACCAACGAACTGTTTATCCCACCTGGTGAGCGTCTAGGTGATAAGGTTATTGAAGTGAAGAACCTGACCAAGTCATTTGACGGTCGTGTTCTGATTGATGACCTGTCATTCAGCATCCCTAAAGGTGCGATTGTTGGTATCATCGGTGCGAACGGCGCAGGTAAATCGACGCTATTCAAGATGTTAAGTGGTACTGAACAACCAGACTCGGGCACAATTGAGATGGGCGATACAGTAAAACTAGCATCTGTCGATCAGTTCCGTGACAGCATGGACGATTCTAAAACCGTATTCCAAGAGATCTCTGAAGGTGCTGATATCATTAAGATCAACAACTTCGAAATCCCAGCTCGCGCATACTGTTCACGCTTTAACTTTAAAGGCAGTGACCAACAAAAGATTATTGGTGAACTATCGGGTGGTGAGCGTAACCGTGTCCACCTTGCGAAGCTGCTTAAAGCGGGCGGTAACGTGTTGCTACTCGACGAACCAACCAACGACCTTGACGTTGAAACACTGCGTGCTCTAGAAGAAGCGTTACTAGAGTTCCCTGGTTGTGCAATGGTTATCTCGCACGACCGTTGGTTCCTTGACCGTATCGCTACCCACATCATTGACTACCGTGACGAAGGCCAAGTTAACTTCTACGAAGGTAACTACACAGAGTACATGGATTGGTTGAAGAAAACATTGGGTCCTGAAGCCGCAGAACCACACCGTATCAAATACAAGCGTATTGCGAAGTAATCGCAACCCACAAAGTTTGATTGTAATTTGTACAAAGGCCGCTATCATAGCGGCCTTTGTTTTCTTTGTTATAAAAAGAGCTCATTAGCCCGTCTCGTTCGTTAAGAACATGACATAGCACTTACGTCACTCTGTAGCGACCTCGACACTTTTCAAACAACAATCGAACATTTTTTGTTCGTATTGATATACTATTCAATTCTGTTTGACGACCTGACGAGAATATTCATATGACAGAGAGACGACGCTTTTCACGTATTCTCCATCAAGCTCCAGCTAAGATAGAACAACGTGACTTGGCAATTGAAGCTAGGATTCAAGATCTTTCCTTGCATGGTTTACTCATGAAAGTGGAAGAGACTGAGGCTTTGGATCCAACCCTTCCAGTCCATGTGACTTTTTCATTTGATCAATCCGAACAAGTGATTACGTTAAAAGCGCAAGTTGTGGATCTCTCTAAGTGTGAGATTAGGTTGAAGATCGCTAAGATAGACATCGAAAGCATTAGCCAACTAAAACGATTTATAGAATTGAATGTAGGCAATAACGACCTTCTGAATCGAGAGTTAGAGCACCTCTCTGGTTTTTAGGAGAAAAATAAATGAACGCCTATTTAAGTAACAATAACTATGTCTAAAAAAATCATCATGCAGATCCCGACGAAAGACGGCGATCAGCAGTTCTATTTGGGCCGCAGTTCGGTCCTAGCAGTATTTGCTTCAGTATTGGCATTACCCGCCGTCGTTGGTGGCGCGTGGTACCTTAATCAGCAGCAGATGCACAATAAAGACGAACTAACGCAAATCATCGCCAAACTGGAAAGTGAAAAGGCCGAAGTGACGGCTCTTTACGAAGAACAGCTTGATACCAATCATTCGCTTTCCCAGTCTTTGACGGACAAAAACAATCAAATTCAGCTATTGGGCAAACGGGTATTCGACGTTGAATCGGTTTTAGGTCTCGCAGACGAAGAGTTGATGATCGATGAGAACAGCATGGGGTTAGAGGAGCGAATTGACGCAGCCGCTATCGATTCTGCTGTTCGCGCGACGATGTTCCGTTTGATACCAAATGACAGCCCAGTCACATACCAACGTATTTCTTCTTCTTACGGCAGTCGTATTAATCCGATTTCAGGTAAGAGGCATGTTCATACTGGTATCGATCTGACTTGTAAAAGAGGAGAAGAGATCCTGGCACCGGCTGACGGTGTGGTGGAAACCGTTCGCCCGAGCAATCGTGGTTATGGTAACTATGTCACCATTCGTCACTCATTTGGCTTTATGAGCTCCTTTGCTCATCTACAACGCTTCAAAGTGAAAAGCGGTCAGTTTGTTAGTAAAGGCGACATCATTGCTCAATGCGGTAACTCTGGCAACTCCACAGGGCCACACTTGCACTATGAAGTACGCTTCCTCGGACGAGCACTCAACCCTCAATACTTAATGGAGTGGACGCCAGAAAACTTCAATGACGTCTTTGAAAAAGAGAAAAAAGTGAAATGGGGACCTTTGGTTCAATTGATTGATAACGTTGTACGCCTACAAGTCAATTTAACCAATTCACCCTATCGCGATACCAGTATCAACACAGTATCAAGTGAAGATACGAGTAATACTGCGACGAACTGATTTGTCCATCAACACGAAAAAGAGCAGCTTACGCTGCTCTTTTTGTTTCGGACTCTGCACGGCTAAATGACCCGTGATTAGCCGCGATGAATATTATCATTCGCCTGTTTGAGTAAGTTTTGGCTCTCATTCATAAATTGTTGAGAATAAGTACCAAACCAATCACTCACCTGCTTAAAGCTTTCGATGAATCGCGCTTTGTCTCTGCTATCCAGAATCGCTACTGCATCACCTAAACGCTGATGGAATCGCTTGATCATATCGATATTCTCTTGAGAAGAGAAAATGATATCACCGTACAAGTTCGGATCCTGACCAAACAGTCGTCCCACCATCGCCAATTCAAGGCGGTAGATTGGCGAGCTTAACTTCAACAACTGATCGATGTTCGGATTCTCTTTGCTAAGGTGCATACCGTAAGCAAACGACGTGAAGTGGCGCAGCGCCTGAATCAACGTCATGCCATGATCGTGCTCTTGTGCATCGATTTGGCACAAGCTTGCGCCCCAAATCCCAAACTGTTGCAATAGCCATTGGTAATGCTCGTGACCACGGCCATCACAGTACACAATAACCTGCTTGGCAAGGCTCGGAACATCTGGGCCAAACATTGGGTGCAAACCAACCACAGGACCTTGATGCACATTCAACATTGCTTGCAGAGGCTTCGATTTGATAGAAGTCAGGTCACACAGAATACAGTCTTGCGGCAAGTTCCCCAGTTTTTCGATCACCCCTTCCGTTAGATGAATCGGCACCGTGACCACGACTAAACCCGCGTTGTCTAGAATCTCATCCGCATGATCCCAGTCTTTACTACCGAGAACTTTGACCTGGTAGCCCGACAATTTGAACATACGCCCAAACAGGCCACCCAATTGACCATTACCACCAATAATAACAACTGAGCGTAAATCAGGGTTCAAACACTTAAAACCGGAATCTTTCTCGCTGGCATAAGACTCACGCATTGTTCGACGCAGAATATCTTCAATAAGCTGTGGAGGAATTCCCATTTTTTCAGCTTCAGCGCGACGAGAAGCTAACATCGCCGCTTCGCGGTCTGGAGCATAAATTGGCAAACCATGTTCGCTTTTTACTTCCCCAACTTTCTCTACGAGCGCTAAACGCTGAGCCAATAGCTCCAACATTTGCTTGTCGACTGCATCAATCTGATCGCGTAATGCGTTAAGTTCAACTGCCATTGATGTTCCTTAAATCCTGTATTAATTAGCCTTTAGACGATTTTCTAAGAAAGGCACTAGCTCTTCATGTGCATGACGTAATAGTGCCTCAGTTGAATCCCAATTGATACATGCGTCAGTGATAGATACACCGTATTTCATCTCTTCAAGAGCTAAGTCAGAAGATTGATTTCCTTCATTGATATGGCTTTCAATCATAAGACCGATAATAGATTTATTGCCTTCACGGATTTGATGAATCACATCCTCCGCGACTAATGGCTGGCGACGGTAATCTTTACGTGAGTTGGCGTGACTGCAATCCACCATTAATGAAGCATCAAGACCAGATTTCGCCATCTCCTGCTCACACTCAGTGACGGATACCGAATCGTAGTTAGTTTGCTTGCCGCCACGTAAGATCACATGTCCATTAGCATTGCCCTGGGTGGTCAACAGTGCGACTTGTCCCTCACGGTTAATTCCCATAAAACGGTGGCTAGAGGACGCAGCTTGCATCGCGTTAATTGCGGTTGCCAAACTGCCATCGGTGCCATTCTTAAAACCGATTGGCATAGACAGGCCGCTTGCCATTTCACGGTGAGTTTGTGACTCCGTCGTACGTGCGCCGATTGCAGCCCAGCTAAAAGTATCCGCCAGGTATTGTGGGCTAATTGGGTCTAGAGCCTCAGTCGCGAGCGGGATTTCCATTTCTGCCAACTCCACCAGAAGTTCGCGTCCAACATGCAGACCGTGTTCAATATCGAAACTGCCGTCTAGGTGTGGGTCATTGATCAGGCCTTTCCAGCCGACCGTGGTGCGCGGCTTCTCAAAGTAAACACGCATAACAATATACAGTTGGTCACTTAGTTGTTCAGAGAGTGCTTTAAGTCGCTTTGCGTAATCCTTCGCCGCTTCCACGTCGTGGATAGAACATGGACCGCATACAACAAGCAGGCGGTGATCCTTCTTGTGAATAATATTAGCGATAGTTTGACGAGACTCTTGAATAAAGCGACGTGCTTTTTCACTCAAAGGAAGCTTGGTTTTTAGTTCCTCCGGAGTAATAAGAACCTGTTCTTCGATAATATTAATATTGCTCAACTCACTTTTCTGCATAACTCTAACCTGTATATTTATTTTTACACCCAACCAAACCTTTGGTGAGACAACTAAGCTTTAACGACAAGATAACAGGCTAAAAAAGAAAAACAAGCGTACATAATAAAAAACATTTAGTGTAAATTAAAATTTACAGTCAAATAAAAAGCCAAAGCATAATTAACTTTGGCTTCTCATCGCTGTTTTGAATCTTTTACAAGAGGTTTAGCTAGTCAAGCGTTTCATCGCTTCACTCGCCGCTTTCCACTCTTGAGATAGCTTAAGTTCGCTTGGAGAAAATGACTGTTTTTTCAGTAATCCATCCGCGAGTGGCACGGTTGAAACCGGTAAGTTGTCTAATACCTCAACGTGCGCTTCTCGTTTATTACACATTAACAACATATCGCAACCAGCTCTCAATGCTTGAGCACCTCGCTCGGCTGGGCTGCCCATAATCGCAGCGCCTTCCATGGTCAAATCATCCGAAAAAACCAAACCTTTAAAACCCAATTGCTGACGCAGGACCTGTTTTAACCAGTATTCAGAACCGCTGGCTGGTTGAGCATCATAATGTGGGAAAATCACGTGAGCAGGCATCATGGCATCTAAAATACCGGCATCAATTTGTGCTTTGAAGATCGCCATATCTTGTTCAAAAATATCACTGCGCTCGTCGTATGGTGTTTCTAGATGTGAGTCTGCAATCACGCCACCATGTCCAGGGAAGTGCTTGCCTGTCGTTGCCATGCCAACACTCTTCATTCCCTGCATATATGCAGTGCTATAGCGAAGAATGGTGTCGGCATCTTCACCGAATGCGCGGTTACCGATCGCTTTACATTGATGGCCTTGGTCAAGTACCGGGGCAAAGCTTAAATCAATATCATGGGCAATCAGCTCTGCTGCCATTAACCAACCGCCCATACGAGCAAGCTCTTCACCATTTTGATGTTTAGCGTACTCATCAGCAGCAGGAATTAATGAGAAACCTTCACGAAAGCGCTGCACTCGGCCGCCTTCTTGATCCACACCGATCAAAAACGGGCGCTTAGCCGCCTTTCGGATGGATTGAGTAAGTGCTTGAAGCTGTTCGCTATCATGATAGTTGCGAGCAAATAGAATTAAGCCACCAACCGTAGGATGCTCCAAGATTTCTTTGTCTTCAGCGGTCAGTTCATACCCCGCAACGTCAACCCATAACGGTCCCATGTTTTCTCCTCAAAATCGGCTGAATATCTCGTATTCGATGAGGTTATTCGCTTCAGATTTGCTTTACAATAAGTGAATGAAGAATTGACGAGATCGGCTATGAAATTTAACGAACTGTACATTGGTGTGATGTCTGGAACGAGTATGGATGGCGTTGATACCGCTCTAGTTGAAATAAGCGATGAGCATGTTCGTCTGATTGCGCACGACGACTACCCAATGCCCGCAGCGCTAAAAGACATGCTGTTATCTGTTTGTACCGGTCAAGCAACAAATTTAAAAACCATAGGTGAACTTGACCACCAGCTCGGCCACCTATTTGCAGATACTGTGTTACAGCTACTCAATAAGTCTGGCTACGTCGCAGAGCAAATTCGTGCGATTGGTAATCACGGTCAAACAGTGTTCCATCAGCCTACCGGAAACTTGCCGTTTACCACTCAATTGGGCGATGCAAACATTATCGCAGTCAAGACAGGCATTGATACGGTAGCGGATTTTCGTCGTAAAGACATGGCGCTAGGTGGACAAGGTGCCCCACTCGTCCCTGCTTTCCATAAAAGCATTTTTGCGATGCAGGATTCCACAATTGTGGTGCTTAACATTGGAGGCATTGCCAATATCTCGGTACTGCATCCAGAACAACCAGTCATTGGCTATGACACAGGCCCGGGCAATATGTTGATGGACGCATGGTGTGCGCTGCATACTGGGCAAAGCTTCGACGAAGATGCACAATTTGCACTTAAAGGAACGGTAAACGCTACTTTGTTGACTCAATTACTCAAAGAAGCTTACCTCGCCATGCCTGCCCCTAAAAGTACCGGGCGAGAACTGTTCAATATTGACTGGCTGCATCAACAACTGGCCCATCACAATTTACCAATCGAAGACGTACAACGTACACTTTGCGAGTATTCTGCAATTACCATTGCCAACGAAGTCGACAAGTTTTCTCATGGCATCACACCTCAACTATTAGTCTGTGGCGGTGGAGCAAGAAACCCGCTTTTGATGCAGCGACTAGCTAAGTTATTGCCACAATGGAGCGTTGCGACAACGGCAGAAAAAGGTGTTGATGGCGATTACATGGAAGCAATGGCGTTTGCTTGGCTTGCGCAGCGCCATATTCACGGCCTCCCTAGCAACTTACCGGAAGTTACGGGGGCAAGTCGTCTCGCTTCACTGGGTGTACTCTATTCAAAAAATTAAGGGCAATATATCCTAAACAAAAAGGCTTAATTCATTATGACGAACGATGCACTTATCGCAGCTTTATCCCATCTGGTATCTGAAGGGCGAAACCCAGACACCATGGACATCGACTTGCTGCCTTCTCTCGATATTGTTCAACGCATCAACCAACAGGACAAACTCGTTCCTCTTGCCGTTGAAAAAGTGTTGCCTGAGATCGCTGAAGCCGTTGATAAGATCACGGAAGCATTTAAGGTCGGAGGTCGGTTGTTTTACATCGGTGCGGGTACCAGTGGTCGACTTGGCGTTTTGGACGCTTCAGAATGCCCACCAACTTTTGGCACAGATCCAGAGATGGTCGTTGGTATTATTGCCGGTGGAAAAGAGGCAATGTTCCGTGCAAAAGAAGGGGCGGAGGACGACCCTACATTAGGCGAGCAAGATCTTAAAGAGAATATGCTAACACAACGCGATGTCGTCGTTGGTATTGCGGCAAGTGGACGAACACCTTACGTGATTGGTGGCTTGGAGTATGCGAACAAGCTTGGTGCCACCACTGTAGCACTATCTTGTAACCCTGACTCTCCGATTGCAGATATTGCTGATATTGCGATTAGCCCCGTTGTTGGACCTGAAGCGTTAACGGGATCCACTCGCTTAAAATCAGGGACAGCACAAAAACTCGTACTGAACATGCTCACTACCGCAAGCATGATTCGCCTGGGCAAAAGTTATCAGAACTTAATGGTAGATGTGAAAGCGACGAATGCAAAGCTAGTTGCAAGAGCGGCTCGTATTGTTATGCAAGCAACAGATTGTACTAACCAAGAGGCTAAAACGGCTCTCAAAGAAACGGACTACGACGCCAAGTTAGCTATTTTGATGATTTTAACCGGGCTGGATAAAGAAAGCGCGACTGAGCAACTGAAAGCCAAACAAGGATATTTAAGAAAAGTCGTGATCGCGCAAGCTAATCAATCTTAATCAATAAAGCGCCTCACTTATTTAAAAGTCAGGCGCCTTTTATGGCTTAATTTAGTAGTTCAATCGTTCAATGTGAGTAATACCGACTTTACCTTCAAGGTCGCTGAACATATGAACCATTGCTGGGTATGGTTGTGCTCCAGGGTAGACAACTTCTGCATTACAGAAAAACGCATAGTTTTGTCCGGCTACGACTTGAGTAGCCACAACCAAAGGGGAGTATTTGACACCGACAAACCCCTCGATACCTTTAGCAAATACTTCTTTATTCTCTGCTGTGAGTTCATGAAATGGACTCCAGCCACCAGCCATTTGCGTTGACATAATGTGATTCCTTTTTTTCTGTGCTCACTATCAAGCAATATGAACATAGTTTAATAAGGAGAATTTTGCCACATTTATGTGATGCAGACAGTGTAACAACGGCTTTATTGACTATTAATTTGAGTATTCATTCCAACCACGTTGCCATTCCATGCGGAATTTTTGCGCTTGCTCAGTACCTTCACAAACCCCTTCGTAATACTGACCAGATAACCCCATTTGATACGCAAAAGCAGGATTACAGTACTCACGTAAACCTTCTAAATAACCTTGGTCGTAGTCACTTTGCTTAACACTACCCAACTCACGAAGCTCGCTCATCGTGCGCGATGTGTGTCCGGTTATGCCATCTTGATATCCGATCTGATGCCAATCTCCCGACTTGGCAAGATCTGCTGTCGTTGCTGTGCATCCTGCAAGTAAAGCCAGTGCCAGACCTACCGTTACCTTTTTCATGGTTCTTCCTTAAGTAATTGTTTTCAAAAATAAGCTTACCACTAATTATTGGCGCTTGCCGCTGAGCTTGCAGATTTAACCACTGATGACTCAAATCAGCCGCTCAAGACTGTCATCAACCTTTCGCCATTTTTAAAAACCGCTCAAGCAGCATATCGACCACTCAGTGCTCTATTCGACCACTCATCTACTAACCGAATGCATTTAACACAAGTGACGCATAACATGCATCCTGAGATTAAAAAATTACCCTACCCAACTAAGACCAAGGACAATTGCTATGATGTGGTTTCTAACCTGTGTCGCAGCCCTAATCGGCGGATACTTCATCTACGGCGCTTTCGTCGAGAAGATTTTCGGCATCAATGAAAAACGCCAAACGCCAGCTCACACCAAATCGGACGGTGTTGACTTCGTTCCAATGTCAACAAAGAAAGTTTACCTAGTTCAACTACTTAACATCGCAGGTGTTGGTCCAATTTTTGGCCCGATCATGGGGGCACTATACGGTCCTGCGGCGATGCTTTGGATTGTAGTCGGTTGTATTTTTGCTGGTGCAGTACACGATTACTTCTCAGGCATGCTTTCAGTGCGTAACGGCGGTGCATCTGTACCTACCATTACAGGTCGCTACCTAGGTAATGGCGCAAAACACTTTATGAATATTTTTGCCATTGTCCTATTGCTTCTAGTTGGCGTAGTGTTCGTTTCAGCCCCTGCTGGCATGATTACTAACCTCATCAATGATCAAACAAGCTTGAGCGTAAGCATGACTACAATGGTTATTGCTATCTTTGCTTACTACATCATTGCGACGATTGTTCCTGTCGATAAAATCATTGGTCGTTTCTACCCACTGTTTGGCGCCCTACTTATCTTTATGTCTGTTGGCCTAATGACAGCCGTTGCTTTCTCTAGCGAACACACAGTAATGGGTGACTTCCAAGTTTCGGACATGTTCTCTAACCTCAACCCAAATGACATGCCGTTATGGCCTGCATTGTTCATCACTATCGCATGTGGCGCTATCTCTGGCTTCCACGCAACTCAGTCTCCACTGATGGCGCGTTGTATGGAAAATGAGAAAAACGGTCGCTTCGTATTCTACGGTGCAATGATTGGTGAAGGTGTTATCGCGCTAATTTGGTGTGCTATCGCTCTGTCTTTCTTCGGCTCTCTAGACGCTCTATCCGAAGCTGTGAAAAACGGTGGTCCTGGTAACGTGGTATACAGCGCATCATTTGGTCTGCTAGGTGTGTTCGGTGGTATCCTTGCGTTCCTGGGGGTGGTTATCCTACCAATTACGTCTGGCGATACAGCGTTCCGTTCAAGCCGCTTGATCCTTGCTGAATACTTCAACATGGAACAAAAAACGCTACGTAACCGTCTACTGATGGCACTTCCACTGTTCGTTATCGGCGGTATCTTAACTCAAGTAGACTTCGGCATTATCTGGCGCTACTTCGGTTTTGCAAACCAAACAACAGCGGTAATGATGCTTTGGACTGCGTCCGCTTACCTACTGCGTCACAACAAGCTGCACTGGATTACCACTATCCCAGCTATCTTCATGACCACGGTATGTGTCACGTTCATCTTAAACAACAGCTCGCTAGGTTTTGGTCTGCCAATGCAACTATCAACTATCGTAGGTATTGTGTTTGCCCTAGCTGTGACAGGTTACGTTATCAAAACCTCTAAGGGTAAAGGTGAAACTGAACTGGCTGACGAAGAGAAACCACAAGCCGTATCAGAAACAGCGTAATACTCGTCACATCTGAGTGACTAAGATAGGAGCCTGCCAATTGCAGGCTCTTTTTGTTTTATACCCAAGTCACTTTAAGACTCAGAAAGCACAGCGCAGCATCATTTACTTAGCTGTTCTTATCTATCTGAGCCAAGCATCTTGAGGTTACTTAGGTATACAATAACAACATTGATTCTAGGTTAGGTTCACTATGGAACTGGTCATCTCCCTTTTACAACAGATGTGTGTGTACTTAGTTTTGGCTTACATGCTAAGTAAAACGCCAATCATCTTACCTTTGCTGAGTATTTCTTCGCGCTTAAGCCACCGCCTAATTTGTTACGTACTCTTCTCTGGCTTTTGTATTCTCGGCACCTATTTCGGTCTGCACATCAACGATGCTATTGCCAATACTCGTGCGATCGGCGCAGTTATGGGCGGGCTGTTTGGTGGACCTGTTGTAGGTTTCGCCGTCGGATTTACTGGTGGCATCCATCGATACTCTCTTGGTGGCTTTACCGACCTAGCCTGTGCAATTTCAACCACCGCCGAGGGCGTAATTGGTGGCTTGCTCCACGTTTACCTTATCAAGCGAAATAAAGGCGCATTGCTGTTTAATCCAAGCGTTGTATTCAGCGTCACGTTTGTTGCAGAAGTGGTGCAAATGATTTTGCTGCTCGCCGTCGCGAAACCTTTTGATCAAGCCTATGAACTGGTGTCCGCTATTGCAGCGCCTATGATCATCGCGAACTCATTTGGTGCGGCGTTGTTCATGAGTATCCTGCAAGACAGAAAAGCAATCTTTGAAAAGTTTTCTGCGACGTTTTCGCGTCGAGCGCTCACCATTGCTGATCGCTCAGTGGGAATTCTAAGCAACGGCTTCAACACCGAAAACGCAGAGAAAATCGCACGTATTATTTACGAAGAAACCAAAGTGGGCGCTGTCGCGATTACTGACCAAGAAAAGATCTTGGCGTTTGTGGGCATTGGCGATGATCACCATAAACCAAACACGCCGATTTCATCGCAAAGCACATTAGACTCCATGGAGAAAAACGACATCATTTATCTTGATGGCGCGGAGCGTCCATACCAATGCTCCATTGCAAAAGATTGCAAGCTCGGATCTGCGCTGATCATCCCACTGCGTGCAGGGAAAGAGGTCATTGGTACCATAAAGCTGTATGAACCGAAGCGTAAATTGTTCTCGACGGCCAACATGTCGATGGCGGAAGGAATAGCCCAGCTTCTATCTAGCCAAATCCTTTATGGCGATTACCAACAACAACAAGCCTTACTCGCCCAAGCAGAAATAAAATTGCTTCACGCTCAGGTGAATCCACACTTTTTGTTTAATGCACTCAATACTATTAGTGCGATTACTCGTCGTGACCCTGACAAAGCGCGCGAGCTAATCCAAAATTTATCGCACTTCTTCCGCAGCAATTTAAAGCAGAACATTAATACCGTGACGCTAAAGGAAGAGCTTGCACATGTGAACTCGTACTTGAGCATCGAAAAAGCGCGTTTTACGGACCGCTTAGAGGTTGAAATCGATATTCAACCTGAATTGCTGGACATCAAATTACCAAGCTTTACACTCCAGCCTTTGGTTGAGAATGCCATTAAGCATGGCATTTCAAACATGCTTGAAGGTGGTAAAGTTCATATATACAGCGAAGCACACCCACAAGGTCACTTGATTACCGTCGAAGACAACGCAGGCAGTTTTGAACCGCCAAAAGAAAACCACTCAGGGCTAGGTTTAGAAATTGTCGACAAACGTCTCACTAATCAATTTGGACGTGATGCAGCGCTAAAAATTACGTGCGAGCCACATCAATTTACTAAAATGAGCTTTATCATTCCCCCAAAATCATAAAAGCACGCTGAAGCAATAAAGGTAATGTTGGATGTTAACCGCACTCGTCATTGATGATGAACAGTTTGCTCGTGAAGAGCTAGCAGAGTTACTGGATGAAACAGGCCAAGTTGAGGTCGTGGGCGATGCCTCAAACGCAATCCTTGGCCTAAAAAAAATCAATGAACTTAAGCCTGATGTAGTGTTTCTCGATATCCAAATGCCTCAAGTCACGGGGATTGAACTACTTGGGATGCTTGATCCAGAAACCATGCCTTATGTGGTTTTTGTCACGGCTTATGATCAGTATGCGATTCAAGCATTTGAAGACAATGCCTTTGATTACTTGCTCAAACCTGTCGACCCATGCCGGTTAACTAAAACGGTCAAACGACTAAACAAAGTCATTAGCCAATCCGCCCTAACGCAACAACTGTCTGCTATTACACCTGACACGTTGGATCAGATACCGTGCATCGGACACAACCGCATCGTTATCATGGCCACCGACACGGTGGAATGTGCTTACAGTGATATCAGCGGCGTGCATGTACGCTCCACCAGCCAAACCGCGAGCACCCAACTGACATTAAAAACGTTGGAAGAGAAAACCCCTCTAGTCCGCTGCCATCGTCAATACTTAGTCAGTATTAAAGCGATTAGCGAAATCAAGTTACTGGAAAATGGGTTAGCGGAAATCATCACCAAAACAGGCTTTGAGATACCAGTAAGCCGCCGCTACTTAAAGGTGCTCAAAGAGATGCTCGGCATTAGCCACTAACACAAAAACTTCACACATCATCGCTGAGTTTCCGCTAGCGTATAAATAGGACGCTCTGAAAAGACGAGGCGATGATGTATAAAGTTTTATTCATATGTAAGCACAACGCTGGACGAAGCGTCCTCGCGGAGTCAATCGCAACCAATATCCTGCCAGCAGATTTTAGTGTCACCAGTGGAGGCTCACATCCCACAGGCAAGGTGCACCCAGTGGTGCAAAAATATTTAGATGACCACCAACTCCCCATTCCGCATATCCACACGCATTCATGGGAGGAGCGAACTCAGTTTCTTCCCGACATCGTTATTATTCTCTGTGATTCTTTACATCAAGAAACCGCTCCTCAGTGGCTTGCAGGTGGTGTTCGAGTAAACTGGCAAGTTGATGCTTTTCCGACCGATGGTTCTGATGAAGACATGTACGCACATTGCGAAAAGGTTGCTCAATCGCTTGAGCGAAGAATCACGAAGGTGTCTGATATGATTATCGATGGTTTAGGAAAAGACCAAATTCGTGATTACCTAAATGAGTTAAGAGAGATGTAAAAAAGGCGACCCCACAGGTCGCCTTTTGAATATTCGATAAATGGAGACTAATCCACTTGCTTGATTTGCAGTTCTTTAGGTACTTCAAAGAACATATTCTCTTCACGGCCAAGTACTTCATCAACCGCTTCGGCACCAACGAGTTCTTTGATTCGCTCTAGAATCTGATTAACGAGCTCTTCCGGAGCAGATGCTCCCGCAGTCACGCCGACCTTTGTTTTGCCTTCAAACCACTCAGGTTTGATATCTTCCGGACAGTCGGTTAAGTAGCCAGGTGTCCCTAGCTTTTCAGCTAGCTCTTTAAGACGTGTAGAGTTTGATGAGTTTTTAGAACCCACCACAACCATCACATCTACGTCACCAGCTAATTCACGTACGGCATCTTGGCGGTTTTGTGTCGCATAACAGATATCGTCTTTACGTGGACCTTGGATATCTGGGAACACGCGGCGTAGCTCTTCGATAACATCGGCAGTTTCATCGACAGAAAGCGTCGTTTGGCTTACGTAATGAAGATCGGATGGATCTTTCACAATCGCCTTCAGTTTCTCAACATCGGCTGGAGTTTCAACCAAGTACATACCACCGGTTTCACTGGCGTATTGCCCCATCGTACCTTCGACTTCAGGGTGACCTGCGTGACCAATCAGAACCACTTCCATATTACGACGGCTCGCACGCGCCACTTCCATATGCACCTTAGTTACTAAAGGACACGTTGCGTCAAATACGGTCAAATCACGCAGCTTGGCTTCCTGACGAACCGCCTGCGATACACCATGAGCAGAAAAAATCACAATGTTGTTGTCTGGCACTTCATGCAGCTCTTCAACGAAGATAGCACCACGTTGTTTTAGCCCTTCAACCACAAAACGGTTATGCACCACTTCATGACGCACATAAATCGGTGGCTGATACATCTCTAGCGCACGCTCTACGATGCTAATCGCACGGTCTACACCAGCACAAAAGCCGCGTGGGTTAGCTAATAGGATTTTCATTTCATTGCTCATGGAAATTATCTTTATTGGGTTCGCTATTCTACTGACAAAATTTCAACTTCGAAAGTCACGTCTTGTCCCGCTAGAGGATGGTTGAAGTCCACAGTGACTGAATCGCCTGCAATCTCTGTAATAATGCCCGGGATTTCCATGCCATCAGGGCCACTGAAGGCCATGATTGTACCAACTTCCACTTCTGCATCACCTACAAATTTAGTGCGATCCATATAGTGAATATGATCAGGGTTTGGCATACCAAACGCGTCTTCTGCCTTTAGCTCAATCGCTTTTTGTGCGCCTGTTTCGAGGCCTATCAAGCACTGCTCAAAGTTTTCACTCAAGCTGCCATCACCCATAACAAATTTCGCTGGTTTACCCATGTTATGAGTACTATCTGCAACCGATCCGTCTTTCATTTTAATCGTAAAGTGAAGGGTTACTACCGATTCATTGGTTATTGTTGTCACGTTAATGCTTCCTTGTTCTTGGGTTATTACGCTGTCAGCTTGGTCTTTTTATACATTGATATGCTGATTGGCGCTCCAACATAATAAAAAGCGTCGCTCGAATCAACGGACGACGCTTAGGGTTATTCGATATACCGCAAAAGATTACTTGTCAGCGTCTTTTTTACGGAAGCCATCCAGAATAATCATTGCCGCACCAATACAGATCGCCATGTCAGCAAGGTTGAATGCTGGCCAGTGGTAGTTACCCCAGAAGAAGTCTAGGTAATCAACAACAAAGCCATGAACGACGCGGTCAAACACGTTGCCCACTGCACCACCAATAATCAGTGCATAAGCAATGTTGTTCCATTTTTCTTTTGCTGGAAGCTTGCTCATCCAGTAGGTCAAAAGACCCGTCACAACAAACGCGATACCTGTAAATAACCAACGCTGCCAACCGGCTTGATCGCTCAAGAAGCTGAATGCAGCACCGTAGTTATGAACATAAAGTAGGTTGAAGAATGGCAACACCTCAATTCGGTTTGCCCATCCGTAGCCCATGTTGTCCATCACCACCAATTTGATGCCAATATCTGCAATAAATACCAGAATTGCTAACCACAGCCAGCGAACTCCAGATTGCTTTAACGTCAGTGCTTTTTCACTCATTACTTTACCTACAAACAGCCCCAGTAAATACTGGGGCTGTTAATTTTAAAAAAAGTTCAGTCGTTCTAGGCAATTACGCGAATTTACGTACTTCACCTTCGCCGTCTACGTTAGACACACAACGACCACAGATCTTCTCGTGACCTTCAATTGTGCCTACGTCTGGCGTGTGGTGCCAACAACGGTCACACTTCTCGCCTTCAGCTGCTGCTACTTCTACAAACAAGCCTTCGATATCTGTGGCTTGTGCTGCATCCGTCTTCTCACCTAGAGGCTTAACTTTCGCCGCAGAGGTTAGTAGAACAAAGCGCAGTTCATCTTCAAGTTTGTTGATCTTCGCCGCTAGTGCGTCATCAGCAAACAGAGTCACTTCAGCTTGTAGTGCACCACCAATGGTTTTCTCTTTACGCGCATCTTCTAGAAGTTTGTTTACCGCACCACGAACCGCTTGGATCTCAGACCAGAATTCGTTGTTCAGCTCTTCACCTTCAGCAAGACCGAATAGACCGTCGAACCACTCACCAGTGAATACGAACTTGTCGCGTTGACCTGGCATTTCGTTCCAGATTTCATCTGCAGTGAACGACATGATTGGCGCCATCCAACGAACTAGCGCTTCTACGATGTAGTAAAGTGCAGTCTGACAGCTACGTTGAGCGTTGCCGCCACGTTTTGCTGTGTACTGACGGTCTTTAATTACGTCTAAGTAGAAAGAGCCCATTTCGATTGAACAGAATTGCATTAGACGCTGAGTTACACCGTGTGTGTTGTACTCTTCGTATGCTTTAACAATCTCTTCTTGTGCTGCTAGTGCACGACCAACCGCCCAGCGATCTAGCGCAACCATCTCTTCAACAGGAACGATGTCTGTTTCAGGGTTGAAGCCGCTCAAGTTAGCTAGGAAGAAACGCGCTGTGTTACGGATACGACGGTACGCATCTGCGCTGCGTTTTAGGATTTCATCAGAAACCGCAACTTCACCAGTGTAGTCTGTAGAAGCAACCCATAGACGAAGAATGTCAGCACCTAGCTTGTTGGTTACGTCTTTTGGCGCAACCACGTTACCGATAGATTTAGACATCTTACGACCCTGACCGTCAACCACGAAACCGTGTGTCAGTACTTGTTTGTAAGGTGCTTCGTCTTTCATCGCAATAGATGAAATTAAAGAAGATTGGAACCAACCGCGGTGTTGGTCAGAACCTTCTAGGTATAGGTCTGCACTGTTGCCGTTGTACTCTTCACGAGCATCAACAACAGAGAAGTGAGTGACACCTGAATCGAACCATACGTCTAGCGTATCTAGCACTTTTTCGTATTGGTCAGCGTCAGCACCTAGTAGTTCAGCGGCATCTACATCCCACCATGCTTGGATGCCTTTCTCTTCAACCAGCTTAGCGACTTTCTCGATCAGCTCTAGCGTGTTTGGATGAAGTTCTGCTGTTTCTTTATGAACAAACAGAGCAATTGGCACACCCCAAGTACGTTGACGAGAGATACACCACTCAGGGCGACCTTCGATCATACCTTCGATGCGGCTTTGACCCCACTCAGGCATCCACTCTACATTCTTGATTGACTCTAATGCTTTAGCACGTAGGCCAGCTTGGTCCATAGAAACGAACCATTGAGGTGTAGCACGGAAGATGATTGGGGTCTTATGACGCCAACAGTGTGGGTAGCTGTGCTCGTAAGCGTGGTGGTGTAGTAGTGCACCTTTTTCTTTCAGTACTTCTACTACTGCATCGTTCGCTTTAAATACGTGCTGACCAGCAAATAGCTCTGTATCTGGTAGGTAAACGCCGTTTGAACCAACTGGGTTTGCTACTTCTAGGTTGTACTTGTTACCAACCGCGAAGTCTTCTTGACCGTGGCCAGGTGCAGTGTGAACAACACCAGTACCTGAATCAGTCGTAACGTGATCACCAAGGATCGCCGGTACAGTGAAATCGTAGAATGGGTGTTGGAATTGAGAAAGCTCTAGATCCGCACCTTTAGCAAAGCCAAGGTTGTGGAAGTGCTCGATACCTGCACGGTCCATTACGTCTTTCGCCAGCTCAGCAGCAACGATGATACGCTCGGCGTTGTCGCCTTCTGTTTGGATAAGTACGTACTCTAGATCATCACGTAGACATACTGCGCGGTTTGCTGGCAGTGTCCAAGGTGTTGTTGTCCAGATAACGATAGATACGTCACCGTGACCTTCATGACCTTCTGTCAGTTCAAATTTAGATAGCAGTGCCGCTTCGTCAGCCGCTTTAAAACGAACGTCGATAGATGGCGATACTTTATCTTTGTATTCTACTTCCGCTTCAGCAAGAGCAGAACCACAGTCTGTACACCAGTGAACAGGTTTGAAACCTTTTAGCAGGTGACCATTGCTTGCGATCTTACCAAGAGCACGAATAATGTTCGCTTCAGTTGCGAAATCCATAGTGCGGTATGGCTTGTCCCACTCACCCATGATACCAAGGCGTTTGAAGCTCTCTTTCTGACCTTCAACCTGACCTGCTGCGTATTCACGACATTTCTCGCGGAATTCCGCTGCTGTCACTTTTTGGCCTGGCTTACCTACTTTCTTCTCTACCATTAATTCGATTGGTAGACCGTGGCAGTCCCAGCCTGGGATGTAAGGTGCGTCAAAACCTGAAAGTGTTTTGGATTTAATAATAATGTCTTTAAGAATCTTGTTTAGTGCGTGACCAATATGAATGTCACCATTTGCGTAAGGAGGGCCATCGTGCAATACGAATGACTTTTTGCCTTTCTTAGCTTTACGGATTTCACCGTAAAGATCTTCTTTGTACCAACGCTTAAGCATTTCTGGCTCACGATTGGCCAGGTTGCCGCGCATTGGAAACCCTGTTTCAGGTAAGTTCAGGGTATCTTTATACTCACTCATCGATTCTTAATTCCGTTATATTGGGCGAAAATTAGACATTATGTTGAACGGTGGAATAAACCGCTCAACGCTTAAGCTGACGCAGCCACACCCTTGCTGCTTCAGCATCCAATTCGATTTGTTGTTTAAGTGCTTCAAACGACTCAAACTTTTGCTCATCTCGAAGTTTATGCAAAAGTTCCACTTCTAGTTGCTTGCCATATAAATTGGCATGAAAGTCGAATAAGTGCACTTCTAACTGTTGGCGAACACCATTGACGGTTGGTCTTTGACCAATATTAGCAACACCACCAACTGGCTTATTTCCTAAGCCAAGCGCTTGAACAACATAGACTCCGGAAACCGGAGAAACACAGCGTTTCAAAGGAATATTTGCAGTAGGGAACCCAATGGTTCGACCTAGCTTTCTTCCGTGAGAAACACGACCGCTGATGCTGTAGTTTCTTCCCAGCATCTGTTGCGCGGAATGCAAATCGTCACGCGCCAGCGCTTGACGGATAGCCGTACTGCTGACACGTAATTGTTGTAAACAAAAGCTCTGGGTACTTACGACATCAAAGCCGTATTTTTCCCCTGCTTCCTGCAGCATTGCAAAGTTACCTGTACGGCCTTTGCCAAAGCAGAAATCATCACCAACGACAAGAAACTTAACACCCAAACGCTCGACCAACAAGTCACGGATAAACTCTTCCGCGGTTAAACTTGCAAAATGGCGATTGAAATTGACACACAGTAAGCGGTCAATATCGAGCTTACTCAATTGCACGAACTTATCGCGTAATCGCGTCAACCTTGCAGGTGCCTTGTCTTTGGCAAACAGCTCCATCGGCTGAGGTTCAAAGGTCATCACAACAGAAGGCAAGGATAGCCTGTCCGCTTGCTCAGACACTTGCTGCAATACTTGTTGATGGCCTTTATGGACACCATCGAAATTGCCAATAGTCAGCACACAACCATGATGTCGCGGGTTGATATTGTGAATGCCTCTAATCAGTTCCATTGGATACTGCTTTCTGCCTCTGTTTTACTTTACACTGTGTGAAACTGACGGATTATATACTAATCACCCTCAGTCTGTCCCAGCTTTTAGGTCTTTTAAACGCGCACCAGTTAAAAATAGAACCACTAGGTAAACTACGGCTCCTAAACCGATCAACATCCCTAGCACCGCGCTTCGGTGAGCAAAGCTCCAGCCCAGCCATACTGACATATCTTCCAGTTGCCATAAGATTGCCGCCACCATCGCCGCGCCAGCAATAGCTAAACGTATAATAAAGAAGACGGTTCGCTTAGTGATTTGGTATACCTCTGCGATGTGCAGGCCACGATACAGCAGTGCCATATTCACAAATGCCGATAGTGCCGTCGCGATAGCCAAGCCAACGTAGCCATAGAAGTACGCAAAAATTGCATTAAATACCATGTTGGTCACCATCGCAATGATGCCGTATTTCACTGGCGTTTTAGTGTCTTGACGCGAGTAATAACCCGGAGCGAGCACTTTAATCAGCATAAAGTTCAACAAGCCTGAAGCGTAAGCAAAGAGTGACAATGATGCTTGATGTACGTCTTGTGGCGAAAACTCACCTCGCATGAATAACACCATCAACATAGGTTTTGCCAGTACCATCAAACCAAGCATTGCAGGAAGGCCAAGTAAGATCACCATGCGCACCCCCCAGTCCATGGTTTGTGCGAATCCTTCATTTTGTGCGTCAACATGTTTGCGTGATAATGCTGGTAAAATCACCGTTGCAATAGCAATACCAAACAGACCTAACGGGAATTCCAACAAGCGATCTGAATAGTACAACCAACTGATCGAACCGGTTTGCAGAAAGCTGGCAATAAAAGTATCAAACAACAAATTGATTTGGCTTACCGACACACCGAACAAAGCAGGAATCATTAAGGTTCGGATCTTCACCACGCCCGGATCGCGCCAGCCCCATTTCGGCTTAACCATAACCCCCGCTTTAATAAGGAAAGGGATTTGAAATAAGAACTGAACCAAACCACCAAGGAAAACACCGATGGCAAGGCCAATCTCTGGCTGTGACATCTGCGGCGAGATAAACCATGCTGCCAAAATGATCATTACGTTGAGGAAGACGGGAGTAAACGAAGAAACCGCAAACTTACCTAGTGTATTGAGAATGGCTCCCGATAGGGCAACAAAAGTGATGAACCATAAATAAGGAAAGGTAATCTTGAGCATCACGCTAGCAAGTTCGAACTTCTCAGCCGCGGGACCACCATGCATCCAGTCTAGGAACCAACCAAAACCAAACAGTGCAGTCACCACTCCGGAACCTAGAACACCTAAGATGGTAACAATTGAGACTATCACCCCTAATGTACCCGCCGCACGAGCAATGAGCTCCCGAGTTTTATCCATGTCGCCTTGAGCATGGCTTTCCGTTAAAAC
Organism: Vibrio sp. 2CM40D; assembly: GCF_023161825.1. NCBI lineage: Bacteria > Pseudomonadati > Pseudomonadota > Gammaproteobacteria > Vibrionales > Vibrionaceae > Vibrio > Vibrio sp. 2CM40D. The sequence continues at coordinate 506,934 of NZ_JALNTL010000005.1, read as the reverse complement.
AGGTACAAACGCTTGGGAAAAAGCACCTTCAGCAAACAAACGTCGTAAAAAATTAGGAATTTTATTGGCGAAGAAAAAGACGTCTGCGCTTGCTCCTGCCCCCATTAAATTTGCCACTACAACATCACGAACTAGGCCAAGAACGCGGGAAATAAATGTCATAGCACTGACGATCATGCCAGACTTGAGTAGTCGTTTACTCACTGTAACCTCGGAATATCACCATAAGACAGCTAACCCTATACTGTTTCTCTGACAGGTGCTGCAAATAGACGTCAAAAATCTATCCGCGGGTTGTAAGGAATAAGTGTGCCTTTCGCGGATAATTATTAGCATTGGTATAAAAATGCTGTTAGAATCCCCGCCATCTTAACCGCGATAACCTCTCTTACCAAAATTTGTTTTGGCTTAGATCGGTTTTTGCACAAATCATTTGACATTTAAGCGCAAATGAGGGATATTCCTCGCCCTTAAATTGTCACAGAACTAAGTTTTTGGGAGTTAGACCCTTGGCAAATAGTAAATCTGCTAAGAAGCGCGCTATCCAAGCTGAGAAACGTCGTCAGCACAATGCTAGCCGTCGCTCAATGATGCGTACTTACATGAAGAAAACTGTTGCTGCTATCGAAGCAGGCGACAAAGAAGCTGCAACTGCTGCATTCGCTGTAGTTACACCTATCCTAGACCGCATGGCAACTAAAGGCCTTATTCACAAGAATAAAGCAGCTCGCCATAAGTCTCGTTTCGCTGCACAAATCAAAGCTCTTTAATAGAGTCCTGATTTTACAGTGAAGAAAAAACCGACCTTGTGTCGGTTTTTTTATATCTACAAAGTTTTCTTAATAAAAAAAGCTGGCAATGCCAGCTTTTCTTTTTCTGAATGTCCCATTTAAAGACATCAGCTTACTCATTACCCATATAACGCTCAAACTAGAAAGCACTAATAAAACACTTGAGAACAAAGCAAATTGGTCGATGAGTAGTACCCTATCATCAAAAGTTTAACGCCACTCTCAAATATTCCAACAAGTTAGATTCACACTCTAAGATGAGCAGTATATTAGGACTATTTAATTAATGTTGAGCACTCTCAGCACAATAAAGACTATGCAGTGTTTTTATTAACGCTTTCACTTCATCACTCTTTAATGTGTAGTACACCGTCTGTGCTTCTTTCCTTGTCGTGACTAACTCATCACGGCGAAGCCAAGCAAGATGCTGAGATAATGCCGACTGGCTTAGCTCTAACTTTGCACACAGCTCTCCCACGGACAGCTCTTGGTTATGCAGCATACAAAGGATTTGTAGGCGTCTCTCGTTTGCCATCGCTTTGAGCAACACGACGGCTTTTGCGGAGTTCTGCTCCATTTCTTGTAGATTCATGTGTTGGACCTCTAGCTACAACTTACTTATTCCAACCCTGGCCAGCTTGTTGTGTTGCACTGATTTATATATCTAAGAAAATCAAGATACACTTCCAGAGTCTTCATTATTAGAACCTCTAATTTAGTTGTTAGTGATACACCAATATTATCCACCAAGGATTTTAATTGGTGCGCCATCAATAATTAATAGTTTTGCTCACTAAAACAAGTATCTTGCTTACTTAGATATTATTTAGAATTATATTTTTATTGATAGTAATCTATTTATTTACGCAACGATACGGGTTTACTCAAACATTTGACTGAAATCAGCATCACAAACATTTTTTACCGCGGGGTGTTGGATCATTCGTTCCGCAAAAATCACGTAGTACTCTTCTTTTAGCCCATCGACATGGCCAATTAGCTGTAAATTTCGGTCGTCTTCAATCTCCGACATGTATACGGTCGGTGCCAAGAAAATCACATCATCGTGGTACCGAGCAAAAGCTTTCATCAACGCAACATCATCAAACTCCCCCAGCACATTGGGTTGAAGACCTTGACGATCAAACCATTGAATAACTTTACGCCCCATAGCCGTTCGGCTCGCGGGAATCAGAAGTTTTTTTTGTTCCAAGATCTCAGGGAATCGCACATTTTCAATTTCAGAAGAAGCAAAAAAGCTCATGCTACTTTCACCTAACTTTTTGCTATAAAGGCCAGGACTTTGAGTAGAATCAACGGGACAATCCGAAAGGATCATATCTAGCTTGTGCTGAGAAAGGCGTTCAAGTAGCAGTTCGTGGGTCGATTCATAACAGCGTAAATGAATACTGTTATCTTCCGGGACGGTCGTCATCAGTACTTTACTGACCAAGCGTTTAGATAATGCATCGGCTACACCAACTTCAAATAGAATGTTCGAGTGCTGGCTGTAATTGACGATATCTAACATCTCATAGCTCAAACCGAACATCCGGTCGGCGTACTTAAACACAAGCTGACCTAACTCAGTGGGCTCAACTGTACGACCATTGCGCTTGGTTAACTTTCCTTTCATGCGCTCTTCAAGCGCTTTAATCTGTCCTGTCACGGTTTGCGGTGTCAGGAAGAGCGCGTCAGCCGCCTTAGTTACAGAGCCCTGTTTGCACACCATCCAGAAATAATAGAGATGGTTGTAGTTTAGATGTGACATGATCGAGTCCCGAAAAGAAAGTGATACTTTTTATACCAAATGTGACAGAGACAAACAATAAACTCGACAAAACCATACAATACCTTACAAAAGCATAAGTTTTACCGAAAGTATAAAGTCAACACTGTCATAAAAGTTGAACTGAGGCGCATTTTCTCTACAAAAAAAACGCAAAAACCAAACAAAACTAAATCAAAATTTAACCATTAAAATCAACAAGTTAAAAATTAATTTTCTTCCTCTTTTACGCCATTATCAAAAAGAACAATAAAAATCTCTCACAGCAAGAAATCTGTAATATTACTGAAATATTTGTTCTCTAACATCGCCCGCAGATTCAACTACAGACCGAAAAATGAACTGAAAGGTCAACGGAGAAAATTATGATGAACCAAGCTACTTCAACAGTGGCACCAATTTCGAGCACAGCTCGTTGGTTACGCTGGGCTAACTTGGCATTCATGTTATATCTGCTTCTTCTAGCAGTATCTATGGTTGGTAGTGGCTTTAAATGGGCAACTGGCGATCAAGCTAAGGTGCTATTTGAATTTGCCGCACACCCAGTTGCAGGTCTAATGATCGGCTTGGTGGCAACAGCCTTAATTCAGTCTTCAAGTACTGTAACGTCTATTATTGTAGGCTTGGTTGCAGGTGGCTTACCTGTAGAAACCGCTATCCCTATGGTGATGGGTGCTAACATTGGTACCACAGTGACCAATACGCTTGTGTCTCTTGGCCACGTGCGCTGTAAAGAAGAGTTCAAACGTGCATTTGCAAGTGCAACCATTCATGACTTCTTCAACTTGCTTGCTGTCGCTATTTTCCTTCCGTTGGAAATGATGTTCGGCATTTTAGAGAAAGTTTCTCACTGGCTTGTTTCTCCACTGCTTGCTACTGGTGATATGAGCATTAAAGGCTTCAACTTTATTAAACCAATTACAAAGCCAGTCGTAGGCGCAATTAAAGAGCCACTTTCTACCTTCGGTGATACTGTTGGCGGCGTCATGCTTATTGCTTTGGGTATTGCGACTATCTTCGTTGCAATCACAGTGATGGGTAAATTGATGAAGAGCCTAATGGTTGGTCGCGCACGTGAAATTTTGAAAAACGCCATCGGTCGTGGTCCTATTCACGGCATCGTATCAGGCTCAATCGTGACCGTTCTAGTACAATCTTCCTCAACCACGACAAGTTTAATGGTTCCGTTGGTTGGTACTGGCGTGTTGAAAGTACGAGATATCTACCCTTTCACTCTGGGTGCTAACATTGGTACTTGTATTACGGCACTACTAGCAGCGACAGCGGTATCTGGAGAGTTCGCAGTATTCGCACTACAAATCGCTCTAGTCCACTTAGTATTTAACATCATGGCGACGCTGTTTATCTTTGGAATTCCATTCCTACGTGAGATTCCGGTTAAAGGCGCTGAGATGATTTCTGAAATGGCTATTAAGAATAAAGCAGTTGTTGGTGGTTACCTAATGTCAGTATTCGTTATTCTACCAGGTGCAATTCTAGCCCTAACAACGTAACAACAACGACATACCATCGCTTATTGTTTAGGCTCCACATCGTGGAGCCTTTTTTATGATAATTAAACTGTTCAAATCGATTGTCCGGTGATAATTTGAGCCACATCAGCATGCTTATGCTGAGCTATCTCATTTGGAGTCGACAACATGACGCAGCTTAATGACGCTATTTCTGATCAGCTACTCGCAATAGACGAAAACCTAACCCAACTGGTTGCTGATATTGATATCCTCAGTAGCGTGAATCCTCTTAATTATGCTCAAGAAAGAGAACGTTTCATTAAAAACAAATATTCTCAAGAGCCTAATTTTCAATATTCAATTACTAACGTAGATACCCACAGCGCAAAGCGACGTCTATATGAGCTACCTCTAGAAAACATTCAAGACACCCAACTGCAGAGGCTGTACGCGGATGTAATTCAGTCTTATGCAGATAAACTGGATCAAGTGAATACCATAGGTACGCAAGAGTTTCTTTATAACTCCTTACGCTATTATGGGGAACCGAGCGCCAAAGATATTGCCAACGCCCATTTCATATTGCACCTTCCTACAGAAGAAGAAAAAGAACCTCAGCACGATAGCCGTGCAATAGCACGTTTCATGCAAAATTTTGCTCAACGCAATGGGTATGAATGTGAAATACAGGTGTTGGACGGGATGTTAGCAAACGCACTAGTTTCAGGATCTAGAGTCAAAATTAACCACGCGGCGTACATCACCACTGATGAGCTGGAGGCTCTTGCACATCATGAAATGGGAGTACATCTCCTAACTACGCTTAACGGTCGTCAACAACCGCTAAAAGTCCTGAGCTTAGGTTGTCCTGCCAATACCAACACTCAAGAAGGGCTGGCTATATTATGTGAGTATCTGTCAGGACATTTCAGTATCAAGCGCCTAAGAACCTTAGCCTTACGAGTTCTGGCAGTAGAGTCGATGATCAAGGATCGCGATTTCCGCCATACGTTCATGCTATTAAAAGAACAGTATAAAGCTTCTGATCTTCAAGCATTTACAACGACTGCCCGAGTCTATCGAGGTGGAGGTTTAACGAAGGATTACTTGTATCTTAGAGGATTCCGAGAGGTGCTCAATGCCTATGATAGATTGGGCGATGACTTTTCACTATTGTTGTGCGGGAAAACAGAGCTGAAGTACTTTGAGCTTATCCGTTCATTAGTGAGTAAAGAAATATTCACTCAACCTAAGTTTATTAGCCCGGCACTGTCCACACCGATGCAGACCAACCCAATTCACCGTTATATTGTCAGTGCACTAAAATAATACCTTCTAAGTACAAAAAAGAAAAAAGCTCCATTCGGAGCTTTTTCTATATCTTGAAGAACGATACTCGTTACACTGAGAATGGGTAACGAATAGGATCGTGATGCTCGTACCCTTCAACCCAAAAGTCATCCAGTGTGACCCATGTTTCCAAATCTTCTAGAGATTTAATCTCTGGGTTGATATGGAACGTCGGCGCTTTTAATGGCTCACGTTTCAACTGAACATCGCGCATCAGTTCAAGCTGATCTTCATAAATGTGAGCATTCACAATCTTATGAAATGCCTGACCAGGTTTCTTGCCCGTAATTTGCGCCATAATCACCAAGAACACGTAAACTTGAACCATATTGAAGTTTAAGCCAAGCGGTACATCACACGAACGCTGAGTACTATTCAGGTAAAGAGTATCATCCAGCAATGAAAAATGGTGACTGTACATACAAGGACGCAAGCACCCCATGTAGAACTCACCCGGATTGTAGAAGTTCAAGATTTCACCGCGGTCATCAACACCACGCGTTAAGTCATCCACTATCTTACGTAGCTGGTCAACATGACCACCATCAGGTTTCGCCCAGGCGCGCCCTTGAACCCCATAGACACGGCCCATGTCGTCTTCACCTTTACGGTATGGGTTATTCAACCAGGCATCATTTAGGTTGGCATTGGCATCCCAGGTTTTCGTGCCCAGCTTACGAAAATCTTCCGCATTATCGTAACCACGAATATACCCTAATAGTTCTGCAACGGCCGCTTTCCAAAAACTTTTACGTGTGGTGACCAACGGAAATTGATTGTTCGCAACATCGTAGGTTAAATCCGCGTTGATTACGGTCAGGCAGCGCTTGCCTGTACGCTCATTTTCAACCCAAACACCTTGGTCAACGATGCGTTGACACAAATCTAAATACTGTTTCACACCAATACCTTACTTCGTCTTTTGTGGTAATTCGTCTTTGTAATGACCACGTTTGTATGCCCAAACCATCATGAGGACACCGATAACCACCATTGGCAGGGATAAAATCTGTCCCATGGAAATAAAGCCACCGAATAAACCCAAATGAGCGTCTGGTTCGCGCACGTATTCTACTAGGAAACGGAAGGTTCCGTAACCCGCAAGAAAGAGTCCTGAAACAGAACCTAGAGGACGAGGTTTCTTGATGAACCAATTCAAAATGAAGAAAAGGACGATACCTTCAAGCGCCATTTCATAAAGTTGCGATGGATGACGTGGCAGTGGACCGCCATTTGGGAAAACGATCGCCCAAGGCACATCCGTTACTCGGCCCCACAACTCGCTGTTCATGAAGTTACCTAAACGCCCCATACCCAAACCAAATGGCACAAGCGGCGCGATAAAGTCAGCAACACCGAAGAAAGTTCGCCCGTTTTTGTGTGCATACCAGAACATCGCGGTAATCACACCCAGTAAGCCCCCGTGGAAAGACATACCACCGGTCCACACTTTAAATAGATACAAAGGGTCAGCCAGGAAGAGCTCAAAATTGTAGAAAAGCACGTAGCCTACACGGCCACCAATCACCACGCCAAGGAAGCCTGCGAACAACAAATCAGAAACCTGCTCTCGTGTCCAACCACTTCCAGGCTTATCCGCACGTCGGTTCGCTAACCATAGAGCAAACATAAAGCCCACAAGGTACATCAAACCGTACCAACGAACCGAAACAGGACCAATAGAGATTAAAACCGGATCAATATTGGGAAATTCAATATATCCCTGAGACATAAATCATTCTCTTCTTATCACAACAAAATAAATATACCCAAGTAACCTCTAGATGCTTGGTTCAGCGAGAATGACTTGGGTACAAACTTAGAGCAGCATGGTCGCTGCAACAAACATTAAGAACACCGCGAATATCTTTTTTAATACCGCAGTTGGAAGGTTAGTTGCCAGCTTCGCACCCACTTTTGTTGTGAGCATCGAGGCCATAGCAATCGCTAATAAAGCGGGAAGATAAACATAGCCAATACTGTATGAAGGTAAGCCTTCCACTTTATAGCCATGTAAGATGAAGCCGATCATACCAGAAATGGCAATCACGCAACCACAAACGGAGGATGAGCCCACCGCTTTACGCATCTCTATCCCATGTTTATTTAAAAATGGTACCGACAGTGAGCCACCACCAATACCAGCAAGGCTTGATACGACACCAATTCCCGTGCCGTAAACTACAGTCACAGGGCTGCTCGGCATAGGTTTACTGCTCGTAACTTTAATGGAACGAAACATTTGTACTGACAGGCAAAGAACAATGACACCAAACACTTTCGGCAAATAGTGTGTAGGGATCCACTCAGCAATATTGGCACCAACAAAGCCACCAATGACCACACCAGGCATCAACCATTTTACGACAAACATATCGACATTGCCGAGCTTAAGGTGATTCATCGCCGATGAGCCAGACGTGACAATAATACTCGCTAACGAAGTGGCTAAGGCCATGTGCATACTCATTTCTGGAGAGATCCCAGCAAGAGGAAGCAAATACAACAAGGCAGGAACAACAATCAAACCACCACCGATACCGAGTAACCCCGCCATCACACCCACAAAAGCGCCTAGCGCCAACAATAACAAAAATAAAGAGACGGTCACGATTTCCTACTTTTTACCTGCACGGATAAAGCCCGCAAAGCCCTGTTGAATGAAGAAGTCATGCATCATTTGATGAATGTCCTCCCCATAGGACTTTGTCATTGCTTGCTCCGCTAATTTTTCTAATTCTTCTTGTTGACTATGACGAATCAAATATTTCACCTTAGCCACGTTGGAGGTGTTCATACTCAAACTGGTATACCCTAACCCAAGTAAGAGAAGAGCGCCAAATGGATCACCCGCTAGCTCACCACAAATACACACGGGCACCTGATATTTATCACACACCTCATGGATTTGCTTAAGCGCTAACAGTACCGCAGGATGCATAGATTCATAGACATCCGCTACGCGCGAATTGTTCCTATCTACCGCTAATAAATACTGAGTTAAATCGTTTGTCCCGACAGAAACAAAATCAACACGGTGAGCAATCGTTGGCAACAGATACACCATCGATGGTACTTCAATCATGACCCCAATTTGTGGGAATTGAATTCTATCATCAAGCAAAACGGCTTCGCTGTGAGCTTGATTAATCAAGCTAATGGCATCGTCTAGCTCTTTTACCCCTGACACCATTGGCAATAAGATACTTAAGTTTCCGCTTTCTGCACTCGCTCTTAACATTGCACGCAGCTGGATCAAGAAAATGTCTGGATGATCCAATGTAAAACGAATGCCACGCCAGCCTAGAAACGGATTATCTTCTTCGATGGGCAAATACGGCAAAGGTTTGTCACCACCAATATCCAAAGTACGCATCACTACTCGTTGATTCGGATAGCTGTTAAGTATTGCTTGGTATTGATGATACTGCTCATCTTCCGAAGGAAAGTGATGCTGAAGTAAAAATGCAATCTCAGTTCGGTACAACCCAACACCATCAACACCTGTGTTGATGGCAATATTACTGTCTGCACTGAGTCCCGCATTCAGCATAATTTCGATATGGTGATTATCTTGCGTAACCGCAGGGAGTGCGAGGTCCTTGTTTACCATGGCAAACAGTTCAGACTCTTCGCTTACTAAGCTGCGATACTCTCGCAACAACTGGCGGTTTGGCTCTAAGAAGATCTCACCCGTATAGCCGTCGACTATCCCGAGTTTGCCATTCACCACATCCGGATTAATGTTGGCGCCCATGACTGCAGGGACCCCAAGAGCTCGAGATAAAATGGCAGCGTGAGAGTTTGCGCCTCCCTCTAATGATACGACGGCTAACAAAAACTCTTTAGGTACAGAAGCGAGCAAGGTGGCAGTGAGTTCGTTCGCCACCAAAATAATGGGACGATCAATTGCAGAATTTTCTTGCTCACTGTTGTGCAGAAAATAGAGCAGCCTTTGCCCTAACTCTCGGATATCTTGCGCTCTTTCACGCATGTATACATCCGACATTCTTGCAAATCGATTCGAGTATGACTCTACAACTTGGCGTAACGCCCAGTCTGCCCTATCTCCTTTTTCAATCTGCTTCTTCAAATCACCGCGAAGCATCGGATCATTCAGTAAGTGAGTAAACAGATCGAAGATCGCCAGCGCATCTTTGTTGATTTCACTGTCCAGCTTTTTCCGCATACGGCGAAAGTCATTTAACGCTCGCTCTATGGCCACCAGTAATGTCTCGTGCTCGCGTTCCTTATCTAACGTGGACGAAGGGAAAACATCCGATAAACTCGGCTGGGTATTGTCGAACCAAAACTCTCCAATCGCGACACCAGTAGACGCAGGCAAACCTTTTAATACCGTGGGTTTAGATGCTAACTGCCAATGCCCAAGATTCTGCGCATGTGCAATGAGCACCGCTAACTGAGCGGATAAGGTAACAAGAAACGATTCTTCCATTTCACTAAACAAGCGCGGCGTTTTTTGTTGGATCACCAACACACCTAAAACTTGTTTACGATGAATGATTGGAGTAGCTAAAAAAGAGTGGTAAATCTGTTCGCCGAGTTGAGGAAAGAATTTGAACTCGGGGTGTTTTGAGGCTTCGGCAAGGTTAAGGGGTTCAGCGCTTCGTTTTACCAACCCAACCAAGCCTTCATTGAAGTTGATATGAATACTATCACCTTCAAAAATAAGGCCTTGAGTTGCCATTAACTCAAGGCGCTGCATTTCTTCATTAGCAAGATAGATAGTACAGCACTCAGTACTAAGGGCAGCACAAGTCTCTTTCACCAATATATCGAGTGCCAGATGCACATCATCGACCCTGGAGACTTTCTCAACTATTTCCCTTAGCTGACTGAGCATGATTATCCTCTACGTTGCTTTTTTCTTTTCCCTTTCGCTTTTCTCTCTCGAAAAGGCATGGCTAAGGATGCAAATTCTTTCATCGCTCGTCGATAAACATCTCGCTTGAAAGAAACAACTTGCCTAACTGGATACCAGTAACTTACCCAGCGCCAACCATCAAATTCAGGGGATTTTCCGCGTTGCATATTAATGCGAGACTCATCGCATTCTAATCTCAGCAGAAACCATTTCTGTTTTTGGCCGATACAAACAGGCTTGGAGTCCCAACGCACCAATCGCTTTGGTAGCTTATATCTTAACCAATGACGACTTGTTGCAATGATCTTAACGTCTTTTTTCGTTAAACCGACTTCTTCGTATAACTCCCTGAACATGGCTTGTTCAGGGGTTTCACCTTCGTCAATCCCACCTTGTGGAAATTGCCATGAGTGTTGCCCGTATCGTTTAGCCCAGAAGACCTGACCATGGTTATTACATATCACAATACCAACATTAAGTCGGTAACCATCGCCATCTATCACTGGCTAACCTCTATGAATAAATTTTTTATTACCGTGATTTTTCCACATATCCCCATTACTAGCAAACTTACTGATGTGATATGAGCAAGATTTATTACCTTTTCACCATTTTTGGATATCTTTTAATCAAACCATACCTTATCAACACAAGAGTGAGACATTGCCCACATTTATTCACCTTTTCTGTGAATAACTTTGTGAAGAATTCAATTCAAATGAGTAATTCAGTTCAATCCCATCAAAAGCAAAACAGATGAAGAAACAAAAAAACAAACATAAAACATTGATAAAAAAGTATTTATTTTTAAAAACAACGATAATTCGATCTTCAGTTTCTTGATGATCTTTTCACCAAACTCAGATCGGTCAAAGATCCACCAACAGGCTATTTATCCACACTCACCTGCTATTCGTTTAGATGATTACAACAAAATCAACCCCAAAAATGCATTTTAACCCCTGTTTATTCATACAGACCCCGCCAGGATCTTATCAATACCTCCTCCACCTGTGGATAAGTTATGAATTGATCGTTCTTACACCGCCTCGGTGAAATCTTAAACAGTAGATTTGGTCGGAGTTTGATAAACTATATTTTTTGTAATACCACCTTGTAACTATGAAACCAGAACCACAAACAGAAGCAGAGCTATTGGAACGAGCGCATGATATGGCAGGACTCTGTTTTGCTGAGTTGGCCGCCGAGGCGAATATGATTGTTCCTGAAAACTTAAAACGTGATAAAGGTTGGGTGGGTCAATTACTCGAATGGCACTTGGGCGCTCCAGCTGGCAGTAAACCTCAACAAGATTTCGCAAAACTAGGGATCGAGTTGAAAAGTATTCCGATCAGTTACTCTGGCAAACCTTTAGAAACAACCTTTGTTTCTGTGGCGCCCCTCACTGGTGTTCATGGTCTTACATGGGAAACAAGTCATGTTCGAAACAAGCTATCTCGTGTCCTTTGGGTACCCGTAGAAGGAGAACGAGAAATCCCACTCCCTGAAAGACGTGTGGGCAGTCCACTCATTTGGTCACCAGATGAAGAAGAAGAACGGATTTTGCGAAATGACTGGGAAGAGTTAATGGAGATGATCGTCTTGGGAAGATTTGATCAAATTTCCGCCAGACACGGAGAAGCGCTGCATCTTCGCCCTAAAGCCGCAAATGCAAAAGCGCTCACCGAAGCATATAACTCAAATGGTAAGCCGATGAAAACTCTGCCCCGAGGCTTTTACCTTAGAACACAGTTTACTGAACAGATCTTACTCAAGCACTACATTAACACTCAACCAGAATAAAACTATATCAGCTATTTAGTGCGTCACGAGCGATAACTCAATATCGCAGTATGAGGCTGCCTCTTCAGTGCCACATTCGTCATACGCATTGCGCAGCCTTAAATACGCTTTATCGACCCCTAGCCTCAATAGTTCTTCTTTTACTAAGTCTAGAGAGCCAAAATGTATCGGGTCTTCACCGTCTTTAATCGGCTCAAGTTGATGCTTGTACTCCACAGCTAAAAGATAGTCAGAGACATCAGAACACCCAATCACAAATACTTTGGGAGTTTTATAAGTATCTTTATGTGGACCATGTAGCCACATGTCCAATTGATGCTTCTGCATAACATACCTCCTTCACACGATCATTTAAGTGTAGTTAGGCTAACTGTAGCTTTCGAGTTTGCTCTTCCTTTATACGTAAATCATTTGCGATTGCGGCTACAAATCCCCTATATTGGAGTCACTTATTTAGTCGGTAACTCTTCAAGGACGTGATATGCAATACACAAAACTACCGCACTCATCACTTGAGATCAGTAAAATCTGCCTCGGCACTATGACGTTTGGCGAGCAAAACACAGAAAAGGACGCCTTTGAACAGCTCGACTTTGCCCTCGATCATGGGGTGAACTTCATCGATACCGCAGAGATGTACCCTGTACCGCCAAACTCGGAAACACAAGGGCTCACCGAGCAATACATCGGTAATTGGTTAGCAAAAAGCGGCAAAAGAGAGAAAGTAGTACTGGCAACAAAAGTGGCAGGCCCTCGCAATGTTCCTCACATCAGAGACAACATGAGCCTTAATCGTCGCCACATCCATACAGCAATTGATGACAGCCTTAATCGTCTACAAACCGATTATGTCGATTTGTACCAACTACATTGGCCGCAGCGTCAAACCAACTGCTTTGGTCAACTCAACTACCCATACCCTGACAAACAAGAAGAAGTCACGTTAATTGAAACGTTGGAAGCGCTTACTGAATTAGTGAATGCAGGTAAAGTGCGCTATATCGGCGTATCCAACGAGACGCCGTGGGGTGTGATGTCGCTATTGCGTTTGGCAGAAAAACACGATTTGCCAAGAATTGTCTCCATTCAAAACCCATATAACTTATTGAACCGCAGCTTCGAAGTTGGCTTGTCTGAAATCAGCCATTACGAAGGCGTTCAGTTACTTGCCTACTCTCCTTTGGCATTTGGCTGCCTGAGTGGTAAATACCTAAACGGGGCAAAACCTGAAGGCGCTCGATGCACTAAGTGGGAGCGTTTTGCGCGCTACTTCACTCCGCAAGGTGTTAAAGCGACCGAAGCTTACGTCAATTTAGCTCAAGAGCATGGTCTAAACCCTGCACAAATGGCGCTCGCGTTTGTCAATCAGCGTCCATTTGTTGCTTCTAACATTATCGGAGCAACAAACCTAGACCAATTAAAAGCCAATATCGACAGTATTGATTTGCAACTTAGCGACGAACTACTTACTGAAATTCAAGCAATAGGTACAACTTACTCGAATCCTTGCCCTTAACAGTACCACCTTCAAACGAAAACAGCTGATCTTCAAGATCAGCTGTTTATCCAATGAAGTCATACTTCATATAAAAAGTTAAGCGTGTTGAATGACTCGTTAGCAACTCAGTCAGCCCAACACGCTAACGATTACGTCATTATTCGCGACGTTAAGACTCGACGAAGGTGACGAACTCGACGTTCAACTTTTACTGCATCCGGAACATTGGCACGTGTAGAACGACCATCGCGATCTAAACCAATATCCCTCAATAGATGAACATTCGTCCATGGAATATCATGAGCAGTTCGGCGTATGGTACGCTGCCATTGCTTTTCTTCGCGTTTAAGGTCTGCTTTCAATAGCAAAGTGGCCAATTGTAAGTAAATAGAGTGACGCATAATATTTTCTCCGATTATCGATGTATTCGACTGGGAAAAATAGTGCGTAAAATGAACAGAAATATTCTGTTGATACTAAGCCGCTACTTTCCCGCAGCCTAGTAATAAATATGATAGGTTACGGATTAATTTTTATCTTGTGAGCCAGTGGTATTGGTATCATCCGATTTAAGGGTTATCGGAGCGATAGGCATACGATCAGCGCAAGCAGTGGTGTTAACAACGTAATGTTTCATCTTGCGCCTCCTAGCTAAAAATTAATCCGTTTATGAAAGGTATAACTCATTGAGTTACGGTTAAATTGTAAGCTTTGATGAATATATATCAAACATTTTTTGCCTTTTTGATTAAAAACAAATCAATACACCGCAATTTAGTTTCATATACTTTTATGTATAACATATTCACCTGAGGAATATATAAATTTGCGGATTTTATAAATCAAACCAAACAAAAATAAAAAGAGCGGCTCTGTGGCCACTCTCTTTTATTGTATTTATTCGCCTATTTAACACAGGGAAAGGCCAACTACATGGCTTGTTCGGAAATCAAGTTATGTTTATTAAGTAGTCGATACATGGTTGCACGCGAAACTCCGAGCTCTTTCGCCGCATTTGAAACTTGACCAGAATGAGATTCCAAAACAACCAGCAACGCATCACGTTCACTCTTCTCTCGGATTGATTTCAAGCTGCGCTTTGAGTCATTACGTTGAGGTAAATCTAAGTGATGATCTTCAATCATTACGCTGTCGGACATTAATACCGCTCGCTTCACTTGGTTCATCAGCTCACGCACATTTCCAGGCCAGAAATAACGTGTCAGTGCCTTGAATGCATCCTCAGAAAAGCTTTTTGCTTGCGAGTTGTACTCTTTTGAGAACTCTTGTAAGTAGAAACGAGCCAGCAATGCGATGTCACTCGCACGTTCTTTCAAGCTAGGGACATTGATGCGCAGAACGTTGATGTAATGGTAAAGCTCTTCATTGAAGTCACCGTCAATCAAAGCTTTTTCAACATCCGACGAGTTAGCAGCAAGAATACGCACGTTAACCGCTTTTACGCCATCTTTGGTATCAATGGTGCCTTCTTGCAAGAATCTCAGCAGATTCATTTGCTGCTCTTTTGAAATGGTAAGAATGTCATTAAACAACACGGTGCCACCATCTGCTTGTTCAAGCAGGCATGCTTCCATATCTTCATCGGCGTTAATACCAAATACTTCAGCTTGGAAACGTTGTTCATTGAGTGCGCGACAGTTAATTGCCATAAACGGTTTATGAGAGCGTGAAGAGACTTTATGGATGGCCCTAGCAACCGCCTCTTTACCAGTCCCACTTTCCCCAGAAATCAGAATGCTGACGTCCGTTGGACCAATGCGCTTCACTTGATCGCGTAAACGTTTCATCGGGATAGATTCACCGATCAAACCCATATCTAAACTGCTACCAAAACTAGGCCAAACTTTTTTCTCCAATTTAAGCATGCCAAGCTGGTGACCTATTGTGCTTAATAACTGTGCATCTGGGATCGGCGCTGTGAAAAAATCGATACAAAAGTTAACAATGAACTGGCATATGGTGTCAGTGCCAAGCTGAGATTCACGAATAAACGCTAACCAACGTACGTGTTTGTGAGAGCTGACTAAGTTCGCCAAACCATTCAAGCTGAACTCGTCATGGCTGAGATCAACAATACCGATACATGGACCAATATCTTCTAACAGCGTATTAGCTTTGCGTAAGTCACCTACTTGATGACACTTCCAGCCCACTTGCTCCAGTACCGATAACCAAGGCTCATAAGTACCGCCAACTACCACAAGCGATCCCGGGATGGAATCCATCTTAAACTGCCCAGCCATTCTCTAACCCTTTTTCATTGTTAATAGAAATTTTGTGCCACAAACTTATCTTTGCGAGCGGGTAACATTATCGAGACTCCGCCCCCTCACGTCTGTCTCAGTATTAAGACTATGCAATAGATTGAGATTTGGCGAATGTTTATTTGCATATCCCATTAAAAGGCAAGTGCAACAACTTGAATTACCTTAACTAAAAGGCAAAAAAAAACCACCCGAAGGTGGTTTTTTTACTCATCCTATCGCATTACGCTTGCGGGCGCATTGCAGGGAATAAGATCACGTCACGGATAGTGTGCGTGTTAGTCAGTAGCATAACCAAACGGTCGATACCGATACCTTGGCCTGCTGTTGGCGGTAGGCCGTGCTCTAGAGCAGTGATGTAGTCTGCATCGTAGAACATTGCTTCGTCGTCACCAGACTCTTTCGCTTCAACCTGTGCTTTAAAGCGTGCATCTTGGTCTTCAGCATCGTTAAGCTCTGAGAAACCGTTCGCTACTTCACGGCCACCGATAAAGAACTCAAAGCGGTCTGTAAAGAACGGGTTATCATCGCTACGACGAGCCAACGGAGAAATATCTGCTGGGTAACCAGTGATGAACGTAGGCTGCATTAGCTTAGGTTCTGCTGTTTCACCAAAGATCTCTTCAAGAAGCTGACCGCATGTCCAGAAAGGTTCTACTTCAACGTGAACAGATTTCGCGATAGAAACCATTAGATCACGGTTTTGTAGGTCTTCTTCTGTTAGCGCTTGGATTTGCGCGTGGTCTGGGTTGTAGTGCTTGATTGCTTCGAACATGCTCATACGAGTGTAAGTACCACCAAACTCAACCGTTTCATCACCGTAAGGCATTGACGTTGAACCTAGAACTTCTTGCGCCACTGAGCTTAGTAGTTCTTCAGTTAGGTCCATCAGATCTTTGTAGTCTGCGTACGCCATGTAGAATTCCATCATTGTGAATTCTGGGTTGTGGCGTGGAGAAAGGCCTTCGTTACGGAAGTTACGGTTGATTTCGAATACGCGATCAAAACCACCAACAACTAGACGCTTCAGGTATAGCTCTGGCGCGATACGTAGGTACATTGGCATGTCTAGTGCGTTGTGGTGCGTGATGAATGGACGCGCACTCGCACCGCCAGGGATAACGTGCATCATTGGCGTTTCAACTTCCATGAACTGCTTAGAGATCATGAAGTTGCGGATTGCAGACATTACTTTAGAACGTACTACGAACGCTTGACGAGAGTCTTCGTTAACGATCAGGTCAACGTAACGTTGGCGGTAACGCATCTCTTGGTCAGTTAGACCGTGGAACTTTTCTGGAAGTGGACGTAGTGCTTTGGTTAGCAACTCGTACTCTTCCATGTTCACGTATAGGTCACCCTTACCAGACTTATGAAGTGCACCTTTAACACCGATGATGTCACCGATATCTAGACCTTGGTATTTTTCTTTAAGTACTTTTTGAACCGCTTTGTCAGCATAAGCTTGGATACGGCCAGAAGTTTCTTGAATTACCAAGAATGGACCACGTTTAGCCATGATACGGCCAGCGATTGCTACTACGTGGTTAAGCTCTTCTAGCTCTTCCTTCGTCTTTTCACCGAACTCTTTCTGAAGGTCGCCCGCTAGTGCGTCACGACGGAAGTCGTTTGGATGGCCGTTCGCTTTGCAGCTCTTTCGGATTGCATCCAGTTTAGCGCGGCGTTCAGCAATCAGCTTATTTTCTTCTAGTACAGTTTCGTTTTGAACAGCATCAGTCATTTTCGATGTATCCTGTTTTTGTCGGTGAAAAGCTTTATAGACCTGATTTCAGGCTAGCTTCAATAAATTTGTCCAGATCGCCATCAAGAACCGCTTGAGTATTACGGTTTTCAATGCCCGTACGGAGGTCCTTAATACGTGAGTCATCCAATACGTAAGAACGGATCTGGCTACCCCAGCCAATGTCAGACTTAGCGTCTTCATTAGCTTGTTTTTCCGCATTTTGCTTTTGCAATTCAAGCTCAAATAG
This sequence comes from Vibrio sp. 2CM40D, assembly GCF_023161825.1. NCBI lineage: Bacteria > Pseudomonadati > Pseudomonadota > Gammaproteobacteria > Vibrionales > Vibrionaceae > Vibrio > Vibrio sp. 2CM40D. Next base: position 489,067 of record NZ_JALNTL010000005.1, on the reverse strand, counting down.
CTTCGCTCGAAGCTGTTTCATTGCCTGATCTTTGTTCTTATGTTGAGAACGGTCATTCTGACACTGAACCACTGTGTTCGTAGGTACGTGCGTAATACGTACCGCAGATTCTGTGGTGTTTACGTGCTGACCACCTGCGCCTGACGCACGGTAAACGTCAATACGTAGGTCGGAAGGATTAATGTCGATGTCGATGTTTTCATCAATCTCTGGATAGATGAACGCAGAAGCAAATGACGTATGGCGACGACCGCCTGAATCGAACGGAGATTTACGAACAAGACGATGGACGCCCGTTTCAGTGCGTAACCAACCGTACGCATACTCACCAGAGATGCGAACTGTTGCCGACTTAAGACCCGCGACTTCACCTTCAGAGACTTCAATCACTTCAGCTTTGAAGCCCTTCGCTTCTGCCCAACGTAGGTACATACGCAGCAGCATGTTAGTCCAGTCTTGTGCTTCTGTACCACCAGAACCTGCTTGCAAATCGATGTAACAATCAGAGCTATCGTGGTCGCCAGAGAACATACGACGGAATTCAAGCTTTTCTAGCTTCTCTTCCAACTCAGCAAGTTCTGGTTCAATTTCGTCAAATGTTTCTTGATCTTCTTCTTCTACAGCCAGCTCAAGAAGACCTTCTACATCTTCCACACCTTGCTCTAGTTGATCAATGGTTTCAACAACCGCTTCTAGTGATGCACGCTCTTTACCCAGTGCTTGCGCACGCTCAGGTTCGTTCCATACATCTGGTTGTTCAAGTTCTGCGTTGACTTCTTCTAGACGCTCTTTCTTCGCGTCATAGTCAAAGATACCCCCTCAGGACATTTGTGCGCTGAGACACGTCCTGCAGACGGTTTTTAATTGGATTGATTTCAAACATGTTTACTCAACATTTTAGAATAGAATTTAACCGAGAAATTCTACTGAAAAATGTGACCGAGATACAGGAAAATTTCGGATGAGAAATCAGATTGCGGTGAGAGAGAGCACGGTCATAAAATTTTACGCCCACTTAGGGGCAACCGTACTCTATAAGAAAGGTTAATCTAGGTATTACTTAGCTTCGATATGGTCGATCATCAATTGCAATGATTGATTACCACGAAATTCATTCACATCCAGCTTATACGCGAGACGTACTGTTTTAACCGATGCATCTGGCCATCGGCGTAGATCAACATTGAATGCAATGCCGTCGATCATCACATTGGTAGGGTGACCTTTATAAAGCGGCTCTAACATCAATTTAAGATGCTTCTCACCCACCAGCTTTTGATGCAGTACTTTAAACTCACCATCAAAGATTGGTTCAGGGAAGGCTTGTCCAAAAGGGCCACCCGATCGCAGCTGTTCAGCAACATGCATAGAGAACTCTTCCGGCTTAAGTTCACCATCTGACATGATCACGCCTTTTAGCGCCGCTTCATCGAGTTCCTTTTTTACCACTTCATCAAACAAACGACTGAAACGCTCAAAATCCTGCTCTTTAATCGTTAAGCCTGCTGCCATGGCGTGTCCACCAAACTTGATGATCAAACCCGGGTTTTGTGTGTCGATGAAATCCAACGCATCGCGCATGTGTAGCCCCGGAATAGAACGACACGAGCCTTTAATCGTCCCTTCTCCGCCATCAGCAAATGCAATGACTGGACGGTGAAACTTCTCTTTAATGCGCGAAGCCAAAATACCAATCACACCTTGGTGCCAATCACGCTGGAATAAGGCTAAGCCATAAGGAAGCTCATTGCCTTCACCAAACTGAAGGCGCTCACAGAAAGCCATCGCTTCTTGCTTCATGCCTTCTTCAATCTCTTTACGAGTTTGGTTCAAGCCATCCAATTCACTTGCCATGCGACGAGCAGCGTGGATGTTGTTACACATCAATAGTTCAACACCGAAAGACATGTCATCAAGACGACCTGCAGCGTTAATACGTGGACCTAAAGCAAAGCCAAAGTCAGACGCAACTAAACGACGCGCATCGCGCTTCGCGACCTCAATTAATGCTTGGATGCCGGGACGCGCTTTGCCAGCACGAATACGTTGCAAGCCTTGGTGTACAAGAATGCGGTTGTTTTCATCCAATGGAACGACGTCGGCGACGGTACCCAGTGCAACAAGGTCAATCAGTTCCATCAATTTGGGCTCTTGCATCCCCTGTTCTGCAAACCAATTGTGTTTTCGCATATGAACGCATAGTGCCATCATGAGATAAAACGCGACCCCTACACCCGCAAGCGCTTTAGATGGAAAGCTACAGCTCTCAAGGTTTGGGTTCACCATTGCATCCACATCAGGCAACACTTGTCCTGGCAAGTGGTGATCGGTAACAAGCACAGTAATGCCATTTTCTTTTGCGTAACGCACGCCTTCGATTGATGAGACGCCGTTATCCACCGTCATGATCATCTCAGCGCCAAGCTCTAAGGCTTGGTCAACGACTTCTGGACTTAACCCATAACCGTCTTCAAAACGATTTGGCACTAAGTAATCCACATTGTGACTACCAAGCATACGCAGCGCGAGTACTGATAATGCTGAGCTTGTCGCACCATCAGCGTCAAAATCACCGACAACGATGATGCGTTTTTGTTCTTTTATCGCCTGAAACAAAAGATCGACAGCTTGCTCAATCCCCCCGAGTTTTTGATATGAATGCAACCCACGGGCCGACGTTTCTAATTGTGAAAGATCCGTTATCCCACGGTTGATGTAGATACGTTTAAGAATCGGAGGAATGGAATCAGGAAGAAGGGAAAGATCTGGTTCAGGACGTCGTTGAATTTCTATCATGCTTGAAAGAGCCGACAACTTTGCCGGCTCTGCTCCTAAAGGATTATAGTTGCTTTAAACGTTTCAATAGCTCTGCAGGTGGTAGGTAGCCACCAACCATTTCGCCATTCGGTAAGAAGATTGCTGGCGTACCAGAAATACCCAATTGGCGACCTAGATTGTAATGCGCCTGGATGGTTTCTTTACACTGTTTCAAGTCTTTCGCAGGGTTATCAAATGTACGATTCACTTTCGCGTTGTGCATTGCCGACGCCGGATCTTCAGCACACCAAATCGTTGCCATTTGCTCTGCCACAGGGCCAGTTGCACCTTGGCGAGGGTAAGCCATGTAACGCACTGTAATACCTAGATCATTATAGCCTTGCATTTGGCTATGCAGACGCACACAGTAACCACAGGTGATATCTGTGAATACGGTCACAACATACTTTTCATCGTCGGCTTTGTATTCGATCATGCTATCGGAGAACTGAGCAATTTTCTCGGCGTTAAGCGGCGCTTGACGCTCTGCTATGACATCTTTGTAACTGCCATCATCATTAATGGCATAAAGCGTACCGGCGATAAAATGGCTACCATCATTTGAAGCAAACAGGATCCCGCCATTGGTTTGAATTTCCAATAAGCCAGCGACGTCTGATGGTTGAATATCAACGATAGATAAACCAAGCTTTGAGAACTTAGTTTTTAATGCTGCTTCATCAAAGCCGCTTTGTGCAGCTGGCGCCACTTGTTGCGCAGGAGTCTCCGTTTGAGCCTGACTTTCTTCTGCACCACAAGCGGTAACAAAAAATGGTAAAGTCAGCAGAGTTAGTCGGCGTAATACGCTCATGAAATTCACCTTAATGTAAAATCGTTTTTCCAAGAAGACATGGATGAATCTAACCATTGTTATGCTCTTGGGTGGTGTTGACTGTGGATCTGCTTCAATCGTTCAGTCGCCACGTGAGTATAAATTTGCGTGGTCGATAAGTCACTATGTCCTAAAAGCATCTGTACGACCCTGAGATCTGCGCCATAGTTCAATAAATGCGTGGCAAAGGCATGACGCAGTACGTGCGGCGACAGCTGATCAGTATCAATCTCTGCTATCAAAGCATAGTACTTAATACGGTGCCAAAACGTCTGACGAGTCATTTGTCTTGCGCGTTTACTAGGAAAAACAATATCAGATGATGTATCACCAAGTAACGCAGGGCGCCCTTGTTGAATGAACGTCTCGATCCAATCAACCGCGTTTTCCCCCATAGGAACCAGGCGTTCTTTACCACCTTTACCAGTCACGCGCACCACCCCTTGGCGCAAGCTAACATTTTCCATGGTCAAACTGACGAGCTCTGTCACACGCAACCCTGTCGCGTAGAGTAGCTCTAGCATCGCTTTATCGCGCAATTCTATAGGGTCATTCGGGTCTGGCGCTTCGAGCAACGCGTCCACTTGCTCTTCACTAATATCTTTGGGTAAACGTTGTGGCAGTTTAGGACTAACCAAAAGCGCACTCGGGTCATCAGCACGCACCTTCTCACGATGCAGGTATTGAAATAAACGGCGAATCGCCGACAACATACGCGCACGAGACGTCTGTTTGTAATCTAAATCTACAAGGTGGCTTTGATATTCTTGCAAGCCAGACAAACTGATAAAATCAAGACGGTATCGATGTTTTTCCATCCACACGAGCAGCTTCATTAAATCGTTTCGGTAGGAAGCCAACGTGTTCTCTGATAGGCCACGCTCCATCCACATCGCATCTAAGAATTGCTCAACAAGCGAAAAATCTTGTTGATTGACAGGCTGTTGTGCCGTCATGAATGCTTCCTTATCTGTTTATATTTACAGTATTTAGATTAAAGCACCTGCCAATCCAATACCATAAAAAATCATCCCACATAGGATATTCGCTGCAATCTTCCTCAATTTATGGTTAGAATCTTCCACAACAGCAACACAAATAACGACGAATATAATGAAAATCGGACTCTTTTACGGCTCAACGACCTGCTACACCGAAATGGCAGCAGAGAAAATTCGTACCCTTATTGGTGAAGACCTTGTCGACATTCACAATGTGAAAGAGACACCGTTATCACTAATGGTGGACTACGACTTATTACTCCTTGGCATCTCAACTTGGGATTTTGGTGAAATTCAAGAAGATTGGAACGCGATTTGGCAAGACATCGCGACCACACCACTGAAAGGCAAAGTTGTAGCGCTGTTTGGTCTGGGTGACCAAGAAGGTTACGGAGAGTGGTATTTAGATGCGATGGGCTTACTTCACGATGAATTGCAAGCCACAGGCGCAACCTTTATCGGTTACTGGCCAAATGAAGGCTACGAATTTGAAGCATCGAAAGCACTGATCGAAGATGGCAGCAAGTTTGTTGGACTTGCGTTAGATGAAGACTCACAGTACGAACTGAGTGATGAACGCATCGAAAAATGGTGTGAACAAGTTCTTGTGGAATTCCACGACACGCTTTAATAGCGCAAACACGTCATCATTAAAAAGTAAAAAGCCCGATGAAGTAATTCATCGGGCTTTTTATTATCTTGATAACGCGAAGTGATTACGCGGTTTCTTGTGCTAGCTCTGGGCGAGGTTTCGCGATGAAGAACATGCACACGATAGCCGCAAATGTTGGAAGCACCCAACCCATGCCGACTTCGAATAATGGCAACATGTTAAACGCAGAAACATCAATACCCGATACTTTTGCCGCATCAACCAACGCAAACAGCAGAGATACAAGCAGTACTGCACGGTAAGCAAAGCGTGGATTCGGCAGTTTGCTGCGCACAAATGTTAGTGCAACCAACGCAATCGCCACAGGGTACAGCGCAAACAATACTGGCACTGACAGAGAAATCAGCTGCGCAAGACCAACGTTTGCAACCAATGCACAAACAGAACCATTAATCAGTACCCATTGCTTGTATGACAGTGGTGTTTTCGAGCTGAAGAAATCTGAACACGCAGAAATCAAGCCAATCGCGGTTGTCAGACACGCTAGCAATACGATGACAGACAGAACGATTTGACCGTATGGACCAAACAACGCTTGAACGTATTGGCTAAGCACTAGGCCACCATTATCAGCACCAGCAGCAACCGTTGCACTCGTCGCACCTAAGTAAAATAGTGAGATGTAAACAAACGCAAGACCAGCAGCAGCAATACAACCTGCATAGATCAGATATTTAGTAGTTGCAGAGCGCTCAGTAATGCCTTTACCGCGCAGTGCATCAACCATCAGCATGCCAAACATCAATGACGCGAACGTATCCATTGTGTTGTAGCCTTCTAAGAAGCCTTTGGTCAGAGGCTGCGTTAGGTATTCACCGTGCGCGCCAATCATATCGCCCTGAGGATCAAGGAAGACAGCGACAGCAAGAATGATCAAACCAACGAACAATGCTGGTGTCAGTACTTTACCGATGAGATCGATCAAACGGCCTTGGAACCATGAGAACATCATTGCTGCGATAAAGAAGATCACTGAGAACGCTGTCAGATGCGTTTGTGACGCCTCAAGGAAGAAAGGTTTCACCGCCATCTCGTAAGCCACTAGGCCAGTACGAGGCGCTGCAAACGCAGGACCAATGATGATGAAAATCAGTGCAGCCATAAGAACTGCCGCTTTTTTCGGAAGATCTTGCGTCAAGTGATCCCAAGAACCACCAGCAACAGCAATAGCAACGATAGTAATAAGAGGTAGACCTACCGCTGTTAGCAAGAAACCAAACATAGCTGGCATTAAGTTTTCACCCGCTAACTGACCCGCTAGAGGTGGAAAGATAATATTGCCCGCACCTAAAAAGAACGCAAATAGCATAAAGCCTACTGCGATAATATCTGTTAGTTTTAACGTCTGCTTCACAGATAACCCTTGTCTTTTAATTAATGAATGTTGTGTATGCTTAGACCACTTTTTGTATACCTAAAGTCAATAAGTACACGTGGTTCAATCTATAAAATTTTCGCCGCATAATGACGAAATACTCATCATTTGGCAACCTTTAAGAAAAAAACACCATATTAATTTAGTTTTCAAACTTAAAAGCAGTGGATATAACCAGATCCAAATAACAGACCAGTTCTTTATCTCGATCAATTAACAATACAATTTAATAACCAACAAAACAACAATCTATACAATTAATAAACAATAGAGCAATCCACTTAATTATTGAGCAAATATAAAACAATCATGAAGAACAAAAAACTGAAAACTAAAGGCTTCAATTTTAAGCAATTTTGTATTGAGGGCGGCGAGAGTGGTATGCCAGTCAGCACAGATGGGGTAATGCTTGGTGCTTGGATTCAAAGCCCTAACGACGCTAAAATTCTCGATATTGGCACTGGCACTGGCCTGCTTGCCCTGATGTGTGCTCAACGCTTTACAGAAGCTCAAATAACCGCGGTCGATATCGAATTAACAGCCGTTGCTGCCGCGCAAAAAAATATGGCCCAGTCTCCTTGGTCAGATCGTGTAAGTGTGCATCACACCGACATACTGCACTTTACGCCGACACATCCATTCCAACGCATCATTTGTAACCCGCCCTACTTCAACAGCGGCGAGCAATCGAAACACAGTCAACGTGCAACCGCGAGGCACACTGATACGCTAGGCCATAACGCATTGCTACAGCGTTGCTATCATTTGCTTGATGACGAAGGGAGAGCTAGTTTTGTTTTGCCAATCACCGAAGGCGAGCAGTTCATTGAGCTAGCATTAAACCAAGGTTGGTATCTATCGAGGATCTGTCGTGTGCAACCATCAGAAAAGAAACCAGTACACCGACTGTTATTTGAACTGTCAAAACGACCTTGCGATTCGCAAACGTCACATTTAATTATCCGTTCAAATGACGGCTATAGTGATGATTTCATCCAGTTAACTCGCGAGTTTTATCTTAAGATGTGAAATAACATGTGATCCTTATCACCAATCACTTTATAATGTGCGACCTTTTTGTATTCTATGCTGTTGTGGCGAACCATTAACCAAGCTTTGCTTGTGGAGAACTCATTGTGATCAGAACCTTTGCTGAACTTGATCTAGACCAAAACCTACTTGAAGCCATTGAAGAGATGGGTTACGAACGCCCAACAAAAATTCAGGCAGAAGCGATTCCACAAGCGTTGGACGGTCGTGACATTCTAGCGTCAGCGCCAACAGGAACTGGTAAAACGGCCGCCTTCGTCCTGCCAGCATTGCAATACTTGCAAGACTTCCCTCGTCGTAAGCCTGGGCCTGCGCGTATTTTGATCCTAACGCCTACTCGCGAACTGGCGATGCAAATTGCCGATCAAGCACGTGCTTTGGCAAAAAATACCAAACTCAACATTTTCACCATCACTGGTGGTGTTCAGTACCAAGAGCACGCCGACATCCTTGCAACAACACAAGACATTGTGGTTGCGACACCTGGCCGTTTAAAAGAATACATTGATGCAGAACGTTTTGATTGTCGTGCAATCGAATGGTTAATCCTTGATGAAGCAGACCGTATGCTAGATATGGGTTTTGCTCCTACTGTCGATCGCCTATCTAACGAATGTCGCTGGCGTAAGCAAACCCTTCTGTTCTCAGCAACGTTAGAAGGGAAAGGCGTAGAAGGCTTTACCGCTGATCTGTTGAATGATCCAGCAGAGATCGATTCAAAATCACCTCTGCGTGAGCGTAAGAAAATTGCTCAGTGGTATCACCGAGCTGATGATGCTGAACACAAACTAGAATTACTAAAACACATTATTACTCAGCAAGCTGAGCGCACTATCGTCTTTTTAAAGACTCGTGAGCGTTTGGCTGAGCTACGAGCGCAGCTTGAAAGTGCACAGATTCCATGTTCTTGGATTCAAGGTGAAATGCCGCAAGATCGTCGTAACAATGCAATTTCTCGCTTCCGCGATGGAACTGTGAACGTTCTGCTCGCGACGGACGTTGCTGCGCGTGGTATCGATCTTCCGGATGTATCACACGTTATCAACTACGACATGCCGCGCACGGCTGATGTTTACCTTCACCGTATCGGCCGTACGGCTCGCGCGGGTAAAAAAGGTAACGCTATCTCAATCGTAGAAGCACACGACCAACCAATGATGGATCGCGTTGCGCGCTACGTGAAGGAAGACATCAAAGAGCGTTTCGTGAAAGAGATGCGTCCTAAACACAAAAAGCCTGTGTTTAAGAAGAAAAAGAAAAAAGACGACAAGAAAAAAGTCGCGAAAAAGAAAACCGCTAAGAAGAAGTAACCTTGTTGGGGCGAAGTAGCTCAAGCTAAAAAATAACAAAGGGTTGGCAATGCCAACCCTTTTTCGTTTGTGCTGATAGAGATTAACGTAAACTACGTCTCAATCAGCTTTATTTTTGCTCTTCGCGTTTAAATACTAACTCTGTTGGCGTCGATTCATCTTCCACAAAGTAGTAACCCGCCGTATCAAACTTAGTCAGGTCTGCCACGCTCTCAACACGGTTTTCAATGATGTAACGCGCCATCATACCGCGCGCTTTCTTCGCGTAAAAACTGATGACCTTGTATTGACCATTCTTACAATCTTTGAATACTGGCGTGATCACTTGCGCATCTAAATTCTTTGGCTTAACCGCTTTAAAGTATTCATTTGATGCAAGGTTGATAAGGACATTATCGCCTTGAGCAGAAATCGCTTCGTTAAGCTTGTCCGTAATAACATTGCCCCAAAACTGGTACAAGTTCGTACCCTTGTCGTTTGCAAGCTTGGTACCCATTTCAAGGCGGTATGGCTGCATCAAATCAAGTGGTTTTAGTAAACCATAAAGACCCGATAGCATACGCAGATGATCTTGAGCATATTCGAAGTCCGCTTCAGATAAACTTTCGGCGTCTAGCCCTGTGTAAACGTCACCTTTAAATGCAAGAATGGCTTGTCGTGAGTTTTCAGTGGTAAACGTTTCACTCCACTCTTGGAATCGGCCCACATTTAAATCGGCAATCTTGTCGCTCACTTTCATTAAAGAGGCAACATCAGCAGGAGTCAGTTTGCGGCAAACATCGATAAGCTCTTTTGAGTATTCGACCAACTCAGGTTGAGTAAATTTTTCTGTCGCTAACGGAGACTCGTAATCAAGAGTCTTCGCTGGAGAAACTACGATAAGCATGACTTTCCCTTCTCTAATTTTGTTTTTAATAGGGTACAAAAAAAGCCATGCATTGTCTGCATGGCTTTTTACATCGTACTAATAGCTTTCAACTATGAGTGATAGCTCACTTAGTCTTTTTTATCGTTGTACCAAATGCCTTCTTCAAGCTGAGATTTCAGCTCTGGGAAATCATTCGCATCAAATGTTGGCACTTTGCCTTCACCAAGCTGGCGATTGTAATCTTTGGCCAGTTTAATCACGATGCCAGATAGCAAGATGATCGCCACCAAGTTGACTATCGCCATCAGACCCATAGAGACATCAGCAAGCGACCATACGACTGGTAACGAAGCTAGTGCACCAAACATCACCATACCAAGAACAATAACGCGGAAAATGCTTAAGCCCGCTTTATGATTGTGCTCTAGGAAGATTAAGTTCGTTTCAGCATACGAGTAATTTGCAATGATTGAAGTAAACGCAAAGAAGAAGATTGCCACAGCAACAAAGATGCCGCCCCAATCGCCAACTTGTGAGCTCAATGCACGCTGAGTTAGCTCGATACCCGTCACTTCTGTTGCTTGACCGACATACTCACCAGACATCAGGATGATAGCCACTGTTGCAGAACAGATAACGATCGTATCCATGAACACGCCTAGCATCTGTACGTAACCTTGAGACGCTGGGTGTGGTGGGTAAGGTGTTGCTGAAGCTGCCGCGTTAGGTGCAGAACCCATACCTGCTTCATTCGAGAATAGACCGCGCTTGATACCGTTAATCATTGCCTGTGCAATTGCGTAGCCAAGACCACCTGCTGCTGCTTCTTGCAGACCAAATGCACTCTTAAAGATAAGCATCAATACATCAGGTAATTTCTCTAGGTTAGAGAACATGATGAACAGCGCTAGGGCTAGATAAAGTAGTGCCATGATCGGAACGATCATCTCAGCAACTCTTGCGATACGCTTGATGCCACCGAAAATAACAATTGCAGACAGTAAAACAACGGCAATACCGACATACAGGTTATTCCAACCAAATGCGTTGCTCATTGCATTGGCAATTGAGTTAGCTTGTACGGCGTTGAATACCAAACCAAAAGCGATGATTAGGAAAACTGAGAACAACACGCCCATCCAACGCATGCCCAGGCCTTTTTCCATGTAGTAGGCAGGGCCACCACGGTAGTTGCCATCATCATCTTTGGTTTTGTATAGCTGCGCCAGTGTGCTCTCAGCAAACGATGTTGCCATACCAAGCATTGCAATCAGCCACATCCAGAAGATCGCACCAGGACCACCCGCAGTCAATGCAACTGCAACGCCCGCCATGTTACCTGTACCAACACGTGCAGCAAGACTAGTACAAAGCGCTTGGAAAGAGGAAATACCAGCTTTGTCTGCTTTACGGCTGTTCTTAAGAACAGAGAACATGTGGCCGAAATGGCGGAACTGAATGAACCCTAATCGAACGGTGAAGTAAATACCAACACCAACAAGAAGATAAACCAGAATCGAGCCCCAGAGGAGATCGTTCATCAAATTGATTAAGTCTGTCATGTGTACCTCAAAGTGAGTTGCGCCAGTCTATGCGTCCTAGCCATCCACCAAATTGCCTGCTAAGTGTCAAAGTGTGCTTAGCTTTTTAAGTAATGTTTATGGGCAATCTAGAATCGTAAACGTCGCTTCATGCATCCATTTTACGTACCAGCGTATTTTTTGACGGGCGGATAATGCAACCTAGGAGCGCAAAAATCAATATGCAACAATAAGAATAACATTGTTATTTTTCACTATAAAGTCACCAAAAAATAACATAAATAGAAGACTTAACACTCAAACTTCGCAACATTTCAATTACCAAACACCAACATAAATAATTATTCTTCATTAAATGGAATGGTAAACCGTATAAACAAGAACAAGCTAGTATTCACAAGGTGTTACATAAATTTACGCTAGTGACTTACCATCTAATTGAACACTATTTCATCAAACTGATTTTATGCAACTTTAACCTTTGCGCAGTGCACCCATTCATCAAATCGAATTAACATAGAAAATCTCTCTATTTAATCGTTTTCTTGAGATCGTTTGTGCATTTTTTATCCACATCGTTGCAATAAAAAGTGTGATTTTGAGAATATTTTTGCACGAAAATGTCATGCTACCGACACAAATGCGAAATATATCATGGTTATTCTCACGGCTATTGTGGTACTAAAAAAACTCCACAAGGACTGGTTACAACAGTTTAGCTTAAGAAAGGTAAAGGTGGCTTATGGAAGGCTTTCAACTAGATGACATTTTTAATCTGGATACTACCTCAACAACCAAATCTCGTGCCAAACCAGTAAAGCGAAAGTGGCGTGAAATAGAAGAGATGAACGACAGACGCAATTTGCTTAAAGAGCTGCGCGAACTTGATGTCTGTACCGATTATAACTTGGAAGACATTAAACTCTAATTCAAACAAAAGGCACCTTACAGGTGCCTTTTGTTTTTTGTTTACAGTGACCGTAAACACCGTGAGTTTATGTACCAAGGTTTAAGTATGAATACCATTATTACTCAATGAGAATCTTCCGTACTTTTTGCCGAGAAATATGCACACTAAATTTTCGGTTGATTCCCAATAAATAAGAAATGTATCTCACAAACCCGAGAGACGGCTTTCGCTCGCTCAGGTTTCATCATTCAGTCTTAAACATATTCAGTACCACTTTGACGAACACGTTCGGCCAACTGCTTATAACGATCAGCAATCGTGTCACCAAACACAGGATCATCCTCACTGACGCTCCATAAGCTCTCGACATGCTGCCAATCTTCTGTGGTAAATAACTCTTCAATGAGAGGCAAAATTTTTCGCTCTTCTAGCTCCAAGTGGTGCCTTTGCGATTCTATGAAATCTTCTAGGTGAGCGACAAACATGTCTTGTGGCACAACAGCATCCTGAAGGATCATCTCTATCACGGATGAAAACTCTCTGGTTTTACTCGCTAACTCTAGATGTTCTTTCTCTAAATTTTCCATGGTTTGTTGCTTACCATAGTGTTCAAGAAAGTGGTGATAGAGGATATCTTCTTTCGGGTGGTGTACTTTCTCCGAATGATTAGAGAGGTAATCAACAATCTCGCTTACTAACGCATAGTTGATTACACGTTCTTTTTTTATCTCATTAAGCTTATGGCGCAGTATCGCCAACAGACGAACCATATAACCATGTTCGCGTCGAATTCTTTCGATCATCATAGCGTCTCTCCTTAACACCTACTTTTAGTAAGTGTACATGAGAAATTTACTATCAGCCTCGAGCGTGCTCAAAAAAACAGCGATCATACCATCCATGATCGCTGTCTCTTCATTTATACCGTTAATGGCAAATGCCAGTTAATTGGTGCTTTTTCTTGTGATGTAAGCAACTGGTTTGCTTGAGAGAAATGCTTACAACCGAAAAAGCCTCGATGTGCAGAAAGTGGCGATGGGTGTGGGGCAGCTAACACATGGTGCTTATTGCGATCGATAAAACGACCTTTCTTCTGTGCATGTGAACCCCACAGCAAGAACACTACACCTTCTTGATGCTGATTAATGGCTTCAATCACTCGATCAGTAAACGTTTCCCAACCTGTCTTTGAATGTGAATGCGCTTTACCTTGCTCCACCGTTAATACCGTATTGAGTAACAATACGCCTTGTTCAGCCCAGCTTTGCAAAAAACCATGCTGAGGGATTTGGAAACCTTCAATATCTTGCGCCAGCTCTTTATACATATTAACCAGTGACGGTGGCGTTTTAATGCCAGGAAGTACAGAGAAACACAGGCCATGCGCCTGATTTGGGCCGTGGTATGGGTCTTGTCCTAGAATCACGACCTTAACGTCTTTGAACTCGGTAAAACGAAACGCGTTAAAGACATCTTTTGCGGGAGGAAAAATAGCTTTGCCTGCGGCGCGTTCGGCTTCAACAAAATTCAAGGTGTCTACAAAGTAGCTCTGCTTTTTCTCTTCGCCGATCACATCGTGCCAAGTGGGTGACTGATTCATGGAAAGTTCCTGTCCTAAATTTTGCTTCTATTCTAACGAGCGAAACTCAAACAAACAAAAACTTACCACGAACTTGAGACAAGTAATAAAAGACTAATGCTTCTGTGGCGTTCGAAAGTGCCCCTGTCCGGTAATGTGACGATTAGGCATCGGTAAGCGAAGCACGCGACGAGTGTAAGCATAAGGAGTAAAAGAGAGTGGTCGAGACATGTTGGCATCCTTCTTTGCTAATTCAGAGATTGATGTTCAATGACTAAGAAAGAAAGGTGCCAACTTTGTGGTTACGCCATTAACTGTCAATGGCCGCTAAATGGAATTGACGCAACGTGTTGATCTCTTGCTGCCAAATATCTGGATCAATTGTTTCTAAAATCAGAGGGATACCATCAAAACGAGGGTCTTTCGCGATGTACTCAAAGCAATCCCACCCGATCTCTCCTTTACCAAGAGAATGGTGGCGATCTACTTTGCTGGCAAACTCTACTTTTGAATCATTTAGATGCATTGCTCTTAAATAGTGCATACCTACGATACGGTCGAACTCTGCAAAGGTGCGCTCGCAATCTTCTTTTGTACGTAAGTCATAACCAGCCGTAAAGGTATGGCAGGTATCAATACAAACGCCGACACGATCTTTATCTTCCACTTGCTCGATGATTTCAGCAAGGTGCTCAAACTTCCAGCCTAAGTTAGTGCCTTGACCTGCCGTATTCTCGATAACAGCGATCACATTCGGCACCGCTTTATGCGCAAGATTGATCGACTCGGCGATCGTTGCGAGGCACTCCTGTTCAGAGACTTTCTTTAGGTGACTACCCGGGTGGAAGTTAAGCAAAGTCAGCCCTAACTGATTACAACGCTCCATTTCATCAATAAATGCCGCGCGGGATTTATTCAGCTTTTCTTCTTCCGGCGCACCCAAGTTAATCAGATAAGAATCATGGGGAAGAATATGTTCTGCTCCGAAACCCAGCATTTTACAGTTCGCTTTAAACGCACTGATGGTTTTTGCTTCTAAAGGCTTCGCCACCCACTGGCGTTGGTTTTTTGTAAATAGTGCGAATGCATTCGCGCCAATTTCACGAGCTCTCAACGGAGCTTGATCGACCCCACCAGCAGCAGAGACATGTGCACCAATGAGTTTATTCCCAAGCTTGTTTTTCATGTTTGTCATTTAATCACTTTAGACTTTCAGTATTGCTACCTAAATACAGATAGTTGCGTTAACCAGTTTAAACTTTAATCTCAATTTGTAGTAAATTTACAACAAAACCAGTTATTAAATATTTTTTATATTATCAAATAAATTGTAATTAGTTTGTTTTCAAAGGTTTTATTGATTTAACTCAATAAAATTACCTTAATAAAAATGATGTTTTTGGTTGTTTTTTGACTTAAATCAATATTAAAATAGTGGATATTAGCTATATAATACTCAGCTCAACGAAAATTCGAAAATTAACACCAATAATCACCACGTAAGTGGTCTAGGAGATAGTGATGATCCAAGGTATCCAAATTACAAAAGCGGCAAACGACGACCTACTAAACTCTATCTGGCTATTAGATAGCGAAAAAAATGAAGCTCGTTGTGTTGCTGCAACTGCTGGCTACGAAGCAGACCAAGTTATCGCAATCAGCGACCTAGGTGAATACGAAAGCCGTGAAGTTGCAATCGAAACTGCTCCTCGTATCGAAGGCGGCCAACACCTAAACGTGAACGTGCTTAAACGCGAAACACTAGAAGATGCAGTTGCACACCCAGAGAAATACCCACAACTAACTATTCGTGTTTCTGGTTACGCAGTACGTTTTAACTCGCTAACTCCAGAGCAACAACGTGATGTAATCGCTCGTACTTTTACTGAGACTCTATAATCTCTCAGTAAACTAGCTCGCTAGAATTTAAAAAGCTTGGTCTGCAATGACCAAGCTTTTTTTGTTTCAGAATCCTTCTAAACCCTTTCTATAATGGAAAGCAACTCGCCTCTAAGGTGCATTTCTTTGCGAAGGATCTTTCTGAAACGCTTGCGCTAAAGAGGTTGGATCAAGCCTATCTCTTTGCAGTGACGCCCCTTCTGCCCACCAAATCATTTGATGCATAGTGCGATTCATATAGTTGTCCCACTGCGTCTGCTCCGACTCATCCGCAGCAACGCCCTGTTCATCAAAGACTTCTTGCGCTTTCGGAATGTGGATCATCGCAGAGACAGGTAGACATCCAAGTTCAGATAAGAAGGTACGCATAGAAACAGCAGCTCTAACACCACCCCATTGTCCGGCAGAATAGGTCACGATAGCACTCGGCTTGTAAGAAAACAGCGAACTGCCGAAATGGTTAAGCATGTTCGCCAAAGCAGGACTCATCGAATGGTTATATTCCGGGCTAACCATCACATACCCATCGGCCTGTTTGATTTTGTCTGCCAGCTCACTTAGGTGCTGCGGAACTTTAGAGCGGTGATAAGCAAACTCGGGCTTAAACACATCGCCAAAGTCGTAATTCAAAGGGTCGATGATTTCGACCGTATGTTGCGAATGTTGACTCGCGATGAGTTTTTCACACGCTTTACTGACTCGCATTCCTAAACGGGCTGGTCGTGGTGGCGTGCTGTTTCTCACTGAGCCAAGAAAAATCAAAAAATGCATGCTTCTCTTTTCATCTCATTTAGTTAAGTTCGTTTCTCAATAATAAAGAGAGTCAAAACTTACCGACAATAAAAAAGGTGAATGATTACTCATTCACCTCTCGTTATTTCTGTTTTTGATACTTACTATACTTTGAAGCTTACTGCACGCGGCGCAGTACTTGTTTCAATGCGTCAAAGTCTGCGTCGAGCTCTTCCGATAGCAGCTCCATCGCAGCGTGCTTCGCTAGTGGCGCAGGAAGCTCGATATCGGATTCTAGAATATCATCCACGACTTCTTTGAACTTCGCAGGGTGAGCAGTACATAGGAACAGACCGGTTTCACCGTCTTGCAATTGTTCTTCAAGAACGCGGTAAGCAATCGCACCGTGCGGTTCGCATAGATAGCCTAGAGCATGTAAGTCTTTCACTGACTGTGCGCTTTGCTCATCAGATACTGCACCTTTACCTAACGTCTCCAAGCCCCACTCTTTCACACGGCACAGCTCTTCGATACGAGGCCAGTTGTTTGGTTGGCTCACGTCCATCGCGTTCGATGTTGTTGCGACTGTTGGTTTTGGCTCCCACTTACCTGTTTCTAGGTAGCGAGGAACCGTGTCATTGGCATTAGTTGCAGCGATAAAGCGTTTGATAGGCAAGCCCAACGCTTTTGCCAATAGACCAGCAGTTAGGTTACCGAAGTTACCGCTTGGTACTGATACCACTAGGTTTTCACGCTCTTGCTTGCTCATTTGCGCAGCTGCTTCAAAGTAGTAACAGATTTGCGCCATCAAACGGCTGATGTTGATTGAGTTTGCAGAGTTCAGACCGATCTCTTCACGCAGTGCAGAATCATCAAAAGCTTGCTTAACCAGTGCCTGACACGCATCGAAGTCGCCATCGATCGCGACAGTGTGAATGTTTTTACCAAGCGTACAGAATAACTTCTCTTGCAGTGGGCTGATTTTTCCTTTCGGGTAAAGAATCACAACATTGATGTCTTCCATACCGTAGAAAGCATGCGCAACGGCTGCGCCAGTATCGCCAGACGTTGCCGTCAGAATGGTGATCTTGCCGCCGTCCGAAACCGCAGCAAGAGATTGCGCCATAAAGCGACCACCAAAGTCTTTAAACGCAAGCGTTGGACCATGGAACAGTTCCAGTGCATAAACACCGTCTTTTACTTGGTTGATAGGCGCAGGGAATTGAAACGCAGCATCAACAAGGGCATTCACTTGCTCCTCTGTAAGTTCATCTCCAATTAACGCCGATAGAATCTTAGTGCTACGAGAGACAAAGTCTTCTGCAAGCAGCGCATCGATATCTTCAAATTTTGGTAATTCCGATGGAAAAAATAGACCTTGGTTACGGCCTAACCCTTGGCGAACGGCTTGGCCAAAGGAAACTTGTTCATCATTTTCTTTTATATTGTAAAGCTTCATAGCTCACTTCCTGTTACTTTCGAACCCTGCTTATCTAGACGACAAACGTGGACGAATCCTTCTTCGTTTTGTACGTAGTTTTGTTCTAACCAGCGAGCAACTCGCTCAGCGACATCTTTCTCTTTGCAAATACTGAACAGTGTCGGACCACTGCCAGAAATACCGGTTGCCAATGCACCCGCAGACGCTGCGTATTGACGTGCATTCGCAAAACCTGGAAGCAGTTTCTCACGATACGGTTCTGCGATCACGTCTTTGATCATTTTTGCAGCAAGTTCTGGCTGACCAGAATGACACGCATGAATAAAGCCCGCAAGGTGGCGACCATGAGCAATGATATCTTGTCGGCGGTATTGAGATGGTAGGATCTCACGCGCTTCCGCCGTTGATACCTTGATACCCGGATACGCCATCACCCAGTACCAATCATCAAAGCAAGGTACTTCTTGACTGATGATACCCAACTCTTCAAGCATCAGTTGCACACCACCAAGGTAACATGGCGCAACGTTGTCGTAGTGAATACCACCAGAGATCTTGCCTTCCATCTCTCCCATCAGCGCTAGTAATTCTGTCTCGTTAAGTGGCTGTCCATGGAATCGGTTCAATGCATCTAATGCAGCAACGATAGAACATGCACTTGAGCCTAAACCAGAGCCAATTGGCATGTTCTTTTCTAGCGTCATCTCAAGTGGTTTTAGCTCAACGCCTTTTTTGTCTAACTCACGAGCAAACACAAGCCAACAGTCGTAGACGATGTTCTCTTTTGGTTCAGTTGGCAATTTCTCAACAAAATCACCCGCCGTTTTAAGGCTGAACGGGTCAGCCCCAGATTTCACCAATACACGGTCACCCAATAGTGTGCCATCCACTGGAGACACGGCAGCCCCCAGCACATCAAAGCCAACGCTTACATTACCAATTGATGCTGGGGCATAAACCACTACATCCATATCACTTGAACTCATTATTGTTATACCCCTAGTTTCCAACCTAAAGTACGCATCACGTCAGAAAATACACCCGCAGCCGTTACTTCGGTGCCTGCACCATAGCCACGTAACACTAGTGGGATTGGCTGATAGTAACGGCTGTAAAATGCCAGTGCGTTTTCACCGTCCTTGATTTTATACATTGGATCGTTTTCATCCACCGCAGCGATGCTTACTGTGCACTTGCCCTCATTAATCTCACCAACGTAGCGCAGTACTTTGCCTTCTTCCGCTGCCTTTGCAGATAATTCTTTAAAGTAGGCGTCTGCTTCAGGTAAACGCGCCATAAATTCATCAACGCTACCAGAATCATCAAAACCTGGTGGCAGTGCTTGATCAACCACAACGTCTTCTAGTTCTAGAGACATGCCTGCTTCACGAGCTAGGATCAGAAGCTTACGCGCGACATCCATACCAGAAAGGTCATCACGAGGATCCGGTTCAGTAAAACCATTTTCTTTTGCGATATTAGTTGCTTCACTTAGGCTCATACCTTCATCTAACTTACCGAAGATGTATGACAGAGAGCCAGAAAGAATACCGCTGAAGCGCTCTAGCTCATCACCCGCTGAGATTAGGTTTTGCAGGTTTTCGATTACCGGTAGACCCGCCCCCACAGTTGTTTCGTACATCAGCTTGCGACGAGAGCTGCGCGCAACATCGCGAAGCTGATGGTAGTAAGCCATGCTTGCTGTATTTGCTTTTTTATTTGGTGTAACGACATGGAAACCAGCAGCTAGGAAATCAGCGTATTGATTCGCAATATCTTCACTTGATGTACAGTCAACCAATACTGGGTTGATGATGTGGTTACGTTGAACCAAAGAAATCAAACGCGCTAGGCTGAACTCTTCTGTCGCTGCCGACATACGATCACGCCAATGATCGAGTGGCAGACCTTCACTATCAAGCAGAAGACCTTTGCTGTTTGCCAAGCCACACACGCGAATAACGATGCCTTTTTCCGCAAGCTTCGCCTGTTGACGCTCGATCTGATCCACCAGCTCACCACCAACGCCACCAATACCAACCACGAATACGTCTAAGAAGTGCTTAGAGTTGAATAGGTTTTCGTGACACGCTTTGATCGCTTCAGAGATTTTATCTTCAGGAATCACGGCTGAGATAGCACGCTCAGATGAGCCCTGTGCGATGGCTACAATGTTTACGTTCACTTCAGCAAGAGATGAGAAGAAGCGAGATGCAACACCGCGCGATGTACGCATGCCGTCACCAACCAACGTTATGATTGAAACATTATCAATAAACTCGACCGGCTCTAATAAGCTATCTTTCAGTTCCAACTCAAACGCATCGGCCAGTACTTGTTGCGCTTTTGCTTTATCTTCTGCCTCAATACAGAAGCTAATGCTGTACTCAGAAGAAGACTGAGTAATAAGAACAATAGACACACCAGCGGAAGACATTGCGCCAAATACGCGGCTTGCCATGCCAACCATACCCTTCATACCTGGGCCGGAGACGTTAACCATAGTTAGGTCGTTTAGCGTCGTGATACCTTTGATCGCCAGATTGTCTTCACCAGTGTCTTGCCCAATCAAAGTTCCTGCACCTTGTGGGTTAAAGCTGTTTTTGATCAGACATGGGATGTGGAACTGTGCGATTGGGGCGATGGTTTTCGGGTGCAGAACGGAAGCACCGAAGTAAGAAAGCTCCATCGCTTCTTGATAGCTAAGAGATTTAAGTAGGCGAGCATCTTCGACTAAGCGAGGGTCACAGTTGTACACACCATCTACGTCTGTCCAGATCTCACAGCAATCTGCGCGCAGACACGCCGCAAGAACCGCCGCCGAATAATCAGAGCCATTGCGACCAAGTGTTACCAATTCACCTTTCTCGTTACCTGCGGTAAAGCCAGGCATGATGTTCACATGACCTTGAGGAAGAGGATTCTGGCGGAAGTTCTGAGTCGAAACTTCAACATCGACCATGGCTTCAAGGTGATCACCTTTTGCGTATAGGTATTCAACTGGGTCGATAAGATGTGCAGGCTGGCCTTTGGCTTCTAACACCGCTTTCATCAATTGAATCGAAACGCGTTCGCCTTTGCTAATAATACGTGCATTAACATTGTTTGGGCACATGCCAAGAAGATTGATGCCATGAACGAATTGGCGTAATTGAGAGAGAGAAGTTTTCACTTGGTTATCGAAAGCTGAACCATCGATATTGGGTAGTACTGCTTGGACTTGAGTGAAGAGCGTTTTAAACGACTCCTCCAACTCTTTGATTTGTAGTTCTGCTTCACCATTGCGCAATGCGCCTTCAATGACCGCAACCAATTTGTTTGTTGTTTTACCAGGAGCGGAAAGAACAACCGCCACTTCTTCTTGTTGAGCGTTATTGGCAATAATGTCTGCCGCTCTCAAAAAGCGATCTGCATCAGCTAGTGATGATCCGCCAAACTTCAATACTCGCATCCCTTCCTCCGGTATATCTTCTTAAATTTGTCTAAATTCTGGATAAAAAAGCATAAAAAAAGGCCTGTATCTTGTTGGATACAGGCCTTTTTTGTGAATTTCTTTCGCTCAGCAGCCTGCCCCAACATGTGTCGTGTCGGTAATAATAATGGTCGTGGTCATTACTACTAGGCTGTTAGATGGCATAAATAAATATTCAACGTTAATTGTGTTTGCTTAACTCTACGTTTACCGAGTTTCTGATACATAGTCAACAAAAAATTGTTTGTTTTTCCATCTTTCAGAGAATTCTGCTAAGCAATGTCATTGATATTTATAGTTAATTACACATTATTGATCATTTAAAAATCTACAGTTAGTTTTTGTAAAGGACTTAACCATCATCACCAGTTCGGTTTTTTATCTAATAACTAGTCTGATCTTTGCCATAAAACGTACGATCAAATAATTCGAGAGGGTTGTGACACATAACAACAACTTAACTGTGACTTATGTTCATAGGATCGAATTATTTAGAAAATAGGTGAGCTAGCTTTCATATTCTATGCTTTAATAGTGAGAAGCTTTGGGCGCATACTAATAAAAAAGTTGACACAAGGAGTGGTGAACATGAAAAGAGGGCTTTTTCTGTTGCTGTTTTTTGTGCCTGGTGTTTGTCTAGCAAACGAGCTTCCGCCGCTTCCAGGTAAAATATCCCCTTCTCCTCATAAACTATTCATTTCCAGCGACAGTTATCAGTCTGACAGTTTTGATGTTTGGAATATCGATACGGGTTACGCTTACGAACTTTTTGATTCGGTAGACGTTTATGTCGGTGCGCGAGTCAATAACTCTCCTACCAAAAATCAAAGTGGTTTTTTGAGTGGGATCAGCTATCACTTTAATGATCGTGTCACGCTGAAAAGTACAGTTCGCTCTTACAAGAATGAAACAGCGGAAGGTATTCGCCAAGACGACAGTAGCCTCGCGGCTGAAGTATCAAGTCGCGTAAAAATTACCGATAAACTGGATCTTCACGCGACTCTTGATTACCAAGATTGGCAACAAGGCTTTGAGGTTGGTTTAGGCTTTCGTTTTTAGAAGTCCAGCTTTTGCTTAGAAATCAACACACCGTTCCAGTCCGCGTAAACGTAGTGCTTAGGTTGAACGATTTGGTTTTGCATCGTTAAGGTTACGTTTACCTCTCCTATCCCGCGTTTCTCTGTTTTAAACGGGTTAGTTCCAAGAGCTTGAACGCCAATGTCCATTTGAGATATTTGTGCTACGTCGCGTATTGCACCATAGACAATGATACCTTCCCACCCATTTTCTATTCCGAGTATCGCTAATTGATCGCCGAGTAATGCTCTCTGACACGATCCATGTCCGTCAACAATCAATACTTTACCCGTTCCATCTTCGCCCAGTACTTCACGCACTTTCGAGTTATCGTGATAGCAGCGCACCGTAACGATTTCACCGTAAAAAGCGCTACGTTGACCAAAGTTCTGCAATGGTAAAGTAAGCAAGCTCACTTGGTCTTCAAATTGGTCACAAATATCGGGTGTAATGTCTCTCATATTTCCTCCGTGAATTTTCTCACCCAAGCGGTGCTTCAGTGAGCAGTATCCTTTTCTATACCTTCTATACGAGCCGAGGTTTAATGGAGCCTAACGTATGAAAAACTTTCGGCTGCGAGCACGCAATAAGATAAAGTTGGTCATTAATGACGTAATAAATCGCGTTTTGTTGAAAGTCACTCGCCAATTCAACGGCTACCTCTGGCGACAACTCGACGGCAAAGCTTTCCTCATACCATGTAAAAGCGCTATCACCTACCGTGACAGGCGCGTAATTAACGTGCTGTAGCTGTTTTTCTAACGCGTGATTGTTTATGCTGTTCTCTTCTTTGGACCTCAAGTTACTGTATGGGTTCCAAGCGGTTATCACAGCATAGTTTGAAACACGCCACTCGGCTTCGAATCTGAAAAAAGATTCTGAATAAGCATTCCATAACGATGCGTCTATGTTCTTATTACTTTTTTCTATCATAAGTCTTAAACGATTAATAACAGTTACATTTCATCAATTGATATAAATCAACAAACTGAATGGAATTAACATTTGAGCATTGTTAGCATGCTGTTAACAATATAAAATCCGCTCAATATCTTAGGGTGTTTACGTTTCAGGCCCCACTGAAAGCAGGAAATGAAAGGTAAACAAGCCCTTTAGAATAAACGTCGCCATTGGATACTGGTGAGTTGGCAAAATTCCATGGAGGGCGGATAACTGAAAGAAGTGTTTTTTTGATCAACTTGATTTATTATCAAAATCACATTACCTGTATGTTATATTTTTGCCTAGAATTTATTCTATTAGCACAATTTTGTCACAAATTTAGGTACCGCCAATGCAAACCCCGCAGATTCTTATCGTTGAAGATGAGCAAGTAACTCGTAACACTCTTAAGAGTATTTTTGAAGCAGAGGGATACGCTGTTTTTGAAGCCAGTGACGGTGAAGAGATGCACCAAGTGTTGTCTGATAACTCAGTCAACTTGGTTATTATGGACATTAATCTTCCAGGCAAGAATGGCCTTCTACTAGCGCGTGAATTACGCGAGCAAGCGAACATTGCTTTAATGTTCCTGACAGGCCGTGACAATGAAGTAGACAAGATCCTAGGTCTTGAGATTGGTGCAGATGACTACATCACTAAACCATTCAACCCACGTGAACTAACTATTCGTGCACGTAACCTACTTAGTCGCTCAATGAGCTCTAACGCGGTGCAAGAAGAGAAGCGCTCGGTAGAAAAGTATGAATTCAACGGTTGGGTACTAGACATCAACAGCCGCTCTCTAGTAAGCCCTGCTGGTGATAGCTACAAGCTACCTCGCTCTGAGTTCCGCGCATTACTGCACTTCTGTGAGAACCCGGGTAAGATTCAAACTCGTGCAGATCTTCTTAAGAAGATGACTGGTCGTGAACTTAAGCCACACGACCGTACTGTAGACGTAACGATTCGTCGTATCCGTAAGCACTTTGAGTCTGTTTCAGGTACGCCAGAAATCATCGCCACTATCCACGGCGAAGGTTACCGCTTCTGTGGCGATCTAGAAGACTAGATTTAACCGCTAATATGCAAAGGGCTTGCTCATTGAGCAAGCCCTTTTTGTTTTAGGTCTAACGACTAATGCAACATCATTGCGGTTAATAAACCTTGTTAATCTTCACGTACTTTTCGACTAACCAACGCTGTTTACCCGCATCGTCTAGAAGCACTGCGATATCAACCGATTTTTCTGTGTTCACATCAATGTGAGACGAGAACGCCACCTCCCATCGGCTTTCACTGTGCGTTCGAGTATCTAAAGACGCACTGTCCACCAACCACTCTTTTTGCCCCTGTTTAATAATAAGAGCTTCTGCCGTTAGATTTGCAGGAAGTAACTGATCTCCTTCGAGGTAAAGTGCACCTTGAATACTTTGCTCTTCCACGTCCCCAATATTCGGCATGAGGTTCACCCATAAATTACTTTTGAGCTCAACATTAACCTCATTAATCGTAATCTGACTGTTTTGTTGCCAATTCACATTTGGAACGGAACTACAGCCTGCCATCAATGCCATGGCTAATGCCAATGGTGCGATTCTTTTCATGTTATTTCCTTTGTTCCAACCAACTTTTGAGGACTTGAATATCGTTTTGGTATTCATTTTTGATCTCTTCAACCCAGTCTGAAATGTTTTCCCACCATGCTGGCATATCGGGCGATTGCGCTTTTTGCGCCACACTTTGGATACGTTTCAGGCCAATTGAACCTGCAGCACCTTTGATTTTATGCGCTTCAGAAACAATCCCATCTTGATCTTTCGCTGTCATGTTCGAATCTAAGACATCGATATAGTCTGGCATCATATCTTCAAACATTTTTATGCTGTCGTAGACAGGTTTTGCACCAACAATGTCGACGTAAGACTCTAACATATCCATATCGAGCAAATGTGTCTCAATCACAGGAGAAGGCACTGGCTCTTCCACTGTTTCGGGACCGCTCACCACTTCCTTAGGTTGTTCTAACTGGTGAGCGAAGAATTTATCAATCACTGACTGAATAGCATTCACTGCCAGCGGCTTACTGATCGCATCATCCATGCCGTTATCTAAGTATTCACGACGATCTTTCATTACATTAGCAGTTAAGGCGACCAATGGAGGAAGATTGTTATAATGCTTGCGGTAATAATTGGCGACATCAAAGCCCGTCATATCAGGCAGTTGGATATCCAACAACGCTAAGTCGTATTTTTCTGGCACAAAGTTCACTAACGCTTCTTGGCCCGTCATTGCCACGGTGACAGAGTGCCCTAGGCTCTCTAGTAACGATTTAGCCACAGTTACGTTAAGCTCGATGTCTTCGACCATAAATATGTTGAGGCGCACATTGTCGCGTTTCGCATCAATGACTGGCTCAGCTAGTTCAACAATCGGAACGTGGATCGATACAGTAAAAGTGCTACCAAAGCCTTCCTCACTGGTAACCGTAATGTCACCATCCATCATATTGATCAGTTGCTTAGATACCGCCAAACCAATACCTGTACCGACCGCATGCAGGTTGTCCTTGCCTGATTTCACTTGGTAGTACATCGCAAAGATCTTATCTAGCTCTTCGTCTGGGATACCAATACCTGTGTCTTCCACTTCCATAATAATGGTCGCAAAATCGTCTTCGACATCCGCGCTCACTGTCATCACAACGCCACCTTCCTTGGTGAACTTCATTGCGTTGCTGACCAAGTTCCAAATCACCTGACGTAGACGGGTTGCATCCACTTCAATTGCTTTTGGCAAGTCGCTTAAACGTTCTAAGTCAAAGCGTAACCCTTTTTGTTCCGCCATCAGAGCTGAGATACTCTCAATCTCTGCGACGAAGTCTTCGAAGTTAAGTGGCGCAGGTAATAGTTCTAACTTACGGCGATCAAATTTATCCATATCGATAATATCGTTGAAGATGTTACCTAGAGTAATCGCACTCACATTGATGGTCTGCATGTGTTTACGCTGCTCTTCTGTCAACGGACTATCTAGAAGCATACGACTTAAGCCTACAATGCCATTCAGCGGCGTTCGCAGCTCATGACTGATGGTTGAGATGAAGGTAGTTTTGTCGCGGCTTGCTTTCTCTAACGACTCTTCATGGCGCTTACGTTCAGTGATATCACGACCGAACCCAACGAGACCAAGGTGGCGGCCATCTTTGCTGTAAAATGGCACTTTACGCAGCTCAAAGTAATGCTTGCGACCATCTGGGTATTCGAGCCATTGCTCGTAAGTAATTGCTTGATTATCGGCAAAAACCTTTTGGTCAGTATCAACGATATGCTCGGCGATTTCTTTGCTATACACATCCCAAGGGCTTAATCCGACTAGCTGGTGCTCTTTCTTGCCCGTTAGCTCTTCCATCGCGCGGTTACAGCCAGAGAAAACACCATCCGCATTGCGGTAGTAAATTAAGTCTGGTGAGGCATCAATAAATGAACGCAGTAATGCGGTACGTTCTGCCAACTCTAATTGAGTACGTTCGCGTTGGAACACCTCATTTTCGAGGTCTTGCATCGCCTCTTCACGTGCTTCTTCCGCTTTAATACGCTCTTCAATTTCTTGGTTAAGCTTTTCAATGTTTTGTTGAAGTTGGTAATTCAGCTCTTGATCTCGCGAACGCATGTCCTTCAGTTTGGACACCAGCTTAGTTAAACGCTGGCGAGACTCTTCTAGTTGATCGACAACCACAGAGAGGAAGTAAACCGCCCAAGGGGTGATCAATAGACCAAAAAACACCGAACGGACAATGTCGATATCATCTACTCGCCCTTTGAGAGCTAAAGTAATCCCTACCTGCACCACAACAGCTAATGCCACCAGCGCAAGGGCTAGCAAAATAGAGAAGCGAACAATCCCCAGTTTGACTAGCAAGTCGACATAATACTGGGCGAGATTTTTCATGGGTTTCATTAACTACTCCATGGTGGTGGCTAGATAGCGCCATTCGATGATGAAAAACAGGTAAATGCACTCGACCTAACGCAATTTAGGTCTGTTTGATTAGTGAAAAACACACGGTGCGATCTGCGCTTGTGACACGAGATAGAAAGATAAACCAACGAGCGCACAGGCTTCTGTAAGTTTAACGTGTTTAATACGGTGATTTAAACAATCAGCTATCAACTTAGAGCAAGCGGTCACAAAGCGTTAGCAAGAACTGGGGTGGATACAGGTGCGATTACGTCCATCAGCTTTAGCTTGGTATAACGCACTGTCAGCCATAGCGATGCCCATTTCGGGTTCATCACCATGCTGAGGAATGTAAGAGACCAGACCGATACTGACGGTAAGGCGTTCAGATGCTTCTGAACTGTCGTGTTCCATATCAAGCTGTAGAATTTTCTCATGAATACGCTGCGCTACGTTGCGCGCACCTTCCGTGGTGGTATTCGGCAATATAAAACCAAACTCCTCGCCACCATAACGCGCAACACAATCCGAAGAACGATTGATGACTTGTGTAAACACGGTAGCGACACTGACTAACGCTTCATCACCTTGTTGGTGACCGTAACAGTCGTTGTAATCTTTGAAAAAGTCGATGTCACATAACATGATGGTGAGCGGCAGCTTTTCTCGAGCGTGGTGGTACCACAATACCTGCAGCTGTTCGTCAAAACGGCGTCGGTTCGATACTTGAGTTAAGCTATCCATAAAGCTCAATTTTTCTAACTCTAGGTTGGCTTTTTCCAACTTTTGTTCTGCAAGATAACGCTCAGAAATATCACGCGCCATGATCAGCACACCATTCGTTCCTGATGCTTTATCTTTAAAAGGCGATTTCACCACATCAAACCACGTACTTTTACCATCACTACTCACGACTTTATCTATGTATCGAACTGGCTCTAACTGGCGTAATGCTTCTAAGTCACTGTCTGCTAAGCGCGCGTACATCTCTTTAGGAATCACGTCTTGGAGGCGCTTACCTATCAAATCAGAAATTTTTGAAATGCCTAACGCCTTAACAAAAGGCTGATTACACGCTTGATAGACCATGTTCTCATTGAAAATACCAATAGAGTCCGGACTGGCATCCAGAATCGTTTGTAAGATAGTATCTCTTTGCGCTAGCGCCACCTCTGTATCTTTGCGACGCTCCATTTCATCTCGCAGATTCTGTTGCATCTTGTGCCATTCAGTCACGTCATGACTAATAGACAGCGTACCGATAAGCTCACCACTCGGCGAAACAAGAGAGTTTTGATTGACTTCCAATAAGCAACTTCGACCTTGTGGATCCGTTGTCCATTTACGTTCGCTTTTTCTGGTCATCTCACCCAAGGCCTTGGATGCGCAAGCTTCTTCCCTTCGCCCTTGCCAGAATTGATCAAATGCTCGATTGGTCGTTAATAGATTGCCTTGGCGGTCTTGGGTACAAATCAGCTCTGAAAGTGAGTCTAATGCCGAACGTGCGATGATTAATTGGGCAAGTTCTTGTTGCTGCTCTTGGTGAGTGGCTTGATATGGCTGAGCATAAAGAATCCAAACTCGATGATTGCGCAATAAACTCTTTCTGCCTGACAGCTCCACTTTAATAGATTCACTATCAGATAGTCGCCAGTCAAAAGCCTGCTGACGAAAATGACGACTAGAGAAGCGCTCGAGAAACTGCTCAAGCTCATGAATATCGAATAAAGCAGGATACAAATACCCCGTTCCCAAAGAGCGAATGCCTAATAACTGCATCGCAGCCTGGTTAGATAGCAAGAGCTGAGCATGGCTAGTGTCCACCACTATGACTGGATAGGGAGAATCCGTTACTAGTTGCTTAAGTGATGTCTGAAAGTGCAAATAGATCAGTGCTAACGCGCACACGCCTGCGATTAACAACAAGACGACATAGCCATAACCGCCTTGACCACCCCAAAGCCAATTGAGTAACTGATCCATCGTTTAAACCTTCAAAGAACACTGGTTAAAATATATCAGTTATTTATTGAGCGATCTGCTATTAATTCCGGTTTAGTATAGATAAAGGTATTCCCCGTAAGACTCCCTTGAGCACCATGAGCACTGAGATCTCGACCAATTTCCGTCATCGCTAGCCAACGGTTTTCACACCACAGAGGCGATAATAACGTGGGCCTCCTAGCTGCTGATGAAACGCGATGATAAATCACATCTGGTGGTGTCATACGAATCATTTCACTGGCGATCGCAACATATTCTTCTAATTCAGGGGCTTCTAGCTTTCCAGCACGCCAAGCTTTCGCCATGGTGCTACCTTCGACAATATGCAAGCCATGTAACTTGATGCCATCCGTTCCCACGGCTAACACTTTTTGCAGCGTTTCAATATTTTCGGCGCGGGTTTCTTTGGGTAAACCCACAATTAAGTGAGTACAAACCTTGATTCCGAGTGTTCGCGCACGCTTAGTGATTTCGGCATAACACTCAAAGTCATGACCACGATTGATACGTTTTAGGGTGTCATTGTTGGCGGTTTGAAGACCTAGTTCTAGCCAAATTTCATAACCTTGCTGTACATAGCCCGACAGTAAATCCAATACCGCATCAGGGACGCAATCAGGACGCGTCCCCACACAAAGACCAACCATGTCTGCAGCCTTTAGTGCTTCCTCATACATGTTTTTGAGAACTTGTACTTCTGCATAGGTACTGGTGTAGGCCTGAAAATAAGCGAGATACTTCTTCGCTCTGTGAATTTCACCTGCGCGATCTTTTAACTGTTCGTGAATGCTTTTTATCTGGACTTCTTCATCTGCAAACGAAGCCACATTGCAAAATGTACATCCTCCCCGCCCAATCGTGCCATCGCGGTTAGGGCAACTAAATCCACCGTGCAATGTTAACTTATGAACCTTTTCACCGTATCGACGCTGAAGATCTTGGCCGATTGTATTGACCAACTCATGTAACTGCATAAATTCTCACCAACAATAAATCGTAATCAATCTCACTACGATCTGTGTAAATAAATTACATCCCTGCAAGAAAAAACACACAATATTAATCAATTCAAACACCCATCATGCGGGTCAAAATCAATAAACTTGCATAATTAAAGACAAAAAACGTTCATGTTGCGTAAATGTTAAACTAAAAATGCATAATTAAACGAAAAAATTGGGTCACAACGCCGACTTTTTCATTGCATTCTGAAGTGACAAAATTGTAGGATACTTACACAACCCCGTTATTTTTGTGACTTTTATTACAAAGCACACTGCGGGATTTGTCGGTGTTATCCCACTCCTACCTATATAAATCACTAGATAGTGATAATAAATAAAGGGATACCACCAAGGATTGTTTTTCTCGCAAAACTTTTCCTGCGAGATACGGAAAGGAATCAAGACCGGTCAACCTAGATCGGTGGCGATAATAAATATAAAGGACAAGACGTAATCAATAGTCTAGGTAGTATTTTCTGCCCGGTACTTTTGCGTCGACATTGAACTGGAAGGATGTATCTATGGTAGATAGAGAGCAAAATCCACAGGGTCTGTACACTCCGGAACTGGAGCATGACGCTTGTGGTATCGGTTTTGTTGCTCACCTTAAAAACCGTAAATCTCATGAAGTAGTGACTCAAGCATTGGATATGCTGGCTCGCATGGAACACCGTGGTGGTCAAGGTTGTGACCCATGCAGCGGTGACGGTGCGGGTATCTTGCTACAAAAACCTCATGAATTCCTATTAGAAGAAGCCGTTAAGCTAGGCATTAAACTGCCTTCGTTTGAAAAGTATGGTGTTGGTGTCGTTCTTTTCCCGAAAGACGAATACAAACGCGAGCAATGCCGTGACATTCTAGAACGTAATGCACAACGTCTAGACCTTGAAGTTATCGGCTACCGCGTATTGCCAACCGATAACTCAATGATCGGTGCAGACCCACTAAGCACAGAACCTCAGTTTGAGCATGTGTTTATCTCTGGTGGCCCTGGCATCACACCTGAAGAGCTAGAGCGCAAACTGTACGTACTTCGTAACTACACTGTACGTGTTTGCCTAGAAAGCGTTTCGAACATTGGTGACGACTTCTACATTAACTCAATGTCTTACAAGACATTGGTGTACAAAGGTCAGTTAACGACCGAGCAAGTACCTCAGTACTTCCTTGATCTGCAAAACCCGACCATGGTGACTGCACTAGCACTGGTACACTCTCGCTTCTCTACCAATACCTTCCCGAAATGGCGTCTTGCACAGCCTTTCCGTTACATTGCCCACAACGGTGAAATCAATACAGTTCGCGGTAACTTGAACTGGATGAAAGCCCGTGAAGCAATTCTAGAATCAGACCTGTTTACTCAGGCTGAAATCGACATGCTTCTTCCAATCTGTCAGGAAGGCAGCTCAGATTCATCTAACTTTGACATGGCACTTGAGCTCCTAGTTCTGTCTGGTCGCAGCCTGCCACACGCATTGATGATGATGATCCCGGAAGCATGGCAAGAAAACAAAAACATGGATCCTAAACGTCGCGCGTTCTATCAGTACCACGCGAACATCATGGAACCATGGGATGGTCCTGCTTCAGTATGTTTTACTGATGGTGTTCAAGTTGGTGCGACACTAGACCGTAACGGTTTGCGCCCTTCTCGCTACACAGTGACCAAAGACAACTTCCTAGTGATGGCATCTGAATCTGGTGTTGTGGATATAGAACCAGAAAACGTTGAGTTCCGTGGTCGCCTACAACCGGGTCGTATCTTCGTTGCAGACCTAGAACAAGGTCGAATCATCTCTGATGAAGAAGTGAAAGACACCATCGCAACAGCGCAGCCTTACGAGAAGTGGGTAGAAGAAAACCTACTGAGCTTGAAGAAGCTGCCAGATGCGAGCAACCAGTTCAGCCAACCTAAGCCAGAACACCTTCTACACCGCCAACAAGCGTTTGGCGTAAGCACTGAAGAAGTGAACGAAATCATCGTTCCAATGGCGAATGACGCGAAAGAACCATTATCAGCTATGGGTGCCGACTGGCCTCTTGCGGTTCTATCTCATCAGTCTCAACATCTTTCTAACTACTTCAAGCAGCTGTTCGCACAGGTAACCAACCCACCGATCGACCCGATCCGTGAGCGCATGGTTATGTCGCTGAACACTTACTTGGGTAAAGACCAAAACCTTCTGACTGAAACACCACTTCACTGTCAGAAAGTCGAATTAGAATCGCCGGTTCTAGCCAACTCTGAGCTTGAAAAACTGCGTGCGATCGATAACGAGCACCTACAAGCGAAAACGTTGGATATCGTATTCCAAGCTAGTGAAGATCAAGGCAAGCTTGAGCGCGCACTAAAACGTATCTGCCAATACGCAGAAGACGCGGTTATCGATGGTTACTCAATCATCCTACTCACTGACCGCGCAGTGAATTCAAACCACGCGGCGATCCCAGCAATGCTGGCAGTTGGCGCAGTGCACCACCACTTGATCCGTAAAGGTCTACGTGCGAAGTGCGACATCGTGGTTGAAACTGGTGACGCGCGTGAAACGCACCACTTTGCAACGCTACTTGGTTACGGTGCGAATGCGGTTAACCCTTACCTAGTGATTGAAACCATCATTGAACTTCAACGTACGAAGAAGTTGGATCCAGAAGCGAACCCTCGTGATCTGTTCAACAACTACCGTAAAGCGATCAATGGCGGTCTTCTGAAGATCTTCTCGAAGATGGGTATCTCAACGCTACAGTCGTACCATGGTGCGCAAATCTTCGAAGCATTGGGTATCCACAAATCCGTGGTCGACAAATACTTCACAGGGACGGTTTCTCGTATCCAAGGTCTAACCCTTGATGATATCGCCAAAGAAGTACTTATCCGTCACCGCATCGGTTACCCACAACGCGAAATCCCAATTCAAATGCTGGATGTTGGTGGTGTTTACCAATGGAAACAGCGTGGTGAGAAGCACCTATTCAACCCAGAAACCATTTCTCTACTGCAAGAGTCTACGCGCAACAAGAACTACGATCAGTTCAAGCAGTACGCGACAGCCGTAGATAAACAAGGTGACAACGCAGTAACTCTGCGTAGCCAGCTAGAATTCATTAAGAACCCAGCAGGTTCTATCTCTATCGACGAAGTCGAACCAATTGAAAGCATCGTGAAACGCTTCGCGACCGGTGCAATGTCATTCGGTTCTATTTCTTACGAAGCACACTCCACACTAGCTGTTGCGATGAACCGTCTTGGCGCGAAATCGAACTCTGGTGAAGGTGGTGAAGATCCAATGCGTTTCGAGCGCAAAGAGAACGGCGATTGGGAACGCTCTGCAATCAAACAGGTGGCTTCAGGTCGTTTCGGCGTAACCTCTTACTACCTAACTAACGCTGAAGAGCTGCAAATCAAAATGGCTCAAGGTGCGAAGCCAGGTGAAGGTGGTCAGCTACCAGGCGATAAAGTAGATGACTGGATCGGTGCAACGCGTCACTCGACTCCGGGCGTTGGCCTTATCTCTCCACCACCACACCACGATATCTACTCAATCGAAGATTTGGCTCAGCTTATCTACGACTTGAAGAACGCGAACCGCGCAGGCCGTGTAAACGTGAAGCTGGTATCAGAAGCAGGCGTAGGTACGATCGCTTCTGGTGTAGCGAAAGCGAAAGCGGACGTTGTACTAATCGCAGGTTTCGACGGCGGTACAGGTGCATCACCAATGTCTTCAATCCGCCATACCGGTCTTCCTTGGGAACTTGGCTTGGCAGAAACGCACCAAACGCTACTGAAGAACGGTCTACGTAACCGTATCGTGGTTCAAGCAGATGGTCAGATGAAGACACCTCGCGACCTTGCAGTGGCAACACTACTTGGTGCAGAAGAATGGGGCGTAGCAACCGCAGCATTAGTGGTTGAAGGTTGTATCATGATGCGTAAGTGTCATAAGAACACTTGTCCTGTTGGTATCGCGACTCAGAACAAGACGCTTCGCGAGCGCTTTGATGGCCGCGTAGAAGACGTCGTTACCTTCTTCCAATACATGGCACAAGGTCTACGTGAAATCATGGCTGAGCTTGGCTTCCGCACTATCGATGAAATGGTCGGTCAAGGTCAGAAACTGAAGATCCGCCAAGACATTTCTCACTGGAAATACAAGAACCTAGATCTGTCTCCTGTTCTCCACGTTGAGCAACCACGTGAAGCTGATGGTGTATTCAACCAAGCTCAACAGAACCACAACCTAGAAGAAGTGCTAGACCGTAAGCTGATTCAAGCAGCGATTCCTGCACTAGAGAAAGGCGAAGCGGTGAATGCCGAGTTCCCTATCGTCAACACGGACCGCTCTGCAGGTACCATGTTGTCGAACGAAATCTCGAAAGTGTACAAAGATGCAGGTCTACCTCAGCCAATGAACGTGAAGTTCAAAGGTTCTGCAGGTCAGTCATTCGGCGCATTCCTAGCTAAGGGCGTGAAGTTCGAAGTGGAAGGCGACGCGAACGACTACTGGGGTAAAGGCTTATCCGGCGGTACTTTAGTACTTTATCCAGATGCGAAATCAAGCATTGTCGCGGAAGACAACATCGTGGTTGGTAACGTGTGCTTCTACGGTGCAACTTCGGGTGAGTCTTTCATTCGTGGTATGGCTGGTGAACGTTTCTGTGTTCGTAACTCAGGCGCGAAAGTAGTAGTAGAAGGCGTCGGTGACCACGGTTGTGAATACATGACTGGCGGTGCAGCCATCATCCTTGGGTCAACAGGTCGTAACTTTGCCGCAGGTATGAGTGGTGGCGTGGCTTACGTATGGGATAAATCAGGTGACTTTGAGTCAAAACTGAACCCAGAGTTAGTAGACCTAGATCCAATCGAGCAAGAAGACAGAGATCTATTACTCGACATGCTAACTAAGCATGTTCAATTCACAGGAAGTGAAGTCGCTCAGTCTTTCCTAGACAACTTTGAAGCAAGCCTAGCCTCTATGGTTAAGGTAATGCCGCGTGACTACAAAGCGGTTCTTCAAAAGCGTAAAGCTGAAGCACAGTCTCAAGGAAACGAAACTCAAGTGGAGGCCGTATAATGGGTAAGCCTACTGGATTTTTAGAGCATGGTCGTGAACTACCACAGAAGATCGACCCAGCTGAACGCATCAAGAACAACAAAGAGTTCGTTCTGAACGAGGAGTTT
Organism: Vibrio sp. 2CM40D; assembly: GCF_023161825.1. NCBI lineage: Bacteria > Pseudomonadati > Pseudomonadota > Gammaproteobacteria > Vibrionales > Vibrionaceae > Vibrio > Vibrio sp. 2CM40D. Next base: position 453,401 of record NZ_JALNTL010000005.1, on the reverse strand, counting down.
GGTGACAAGATCAATACTCAGGCTTCTCGTTGTATGGATTGTGGTGTGCCGTTTTGTCATAACGGCTGCCCTATCGGTAACATCATCCCAGAGTTTAACGATGCGGTTTATCGTGATAGCTGGGAAGAAGCTTGGAACATTCTAAGCTCAACCAATAACTTCCCAGAGTTCACTGGTCGTGTTTGCCCTGCTCCGTGTGAAAGTGCTTGTGTACTTGGCATCAACCAAGATCCAATCACTATCTGTAATATCGAGAAAACCATCGTAGAAACGGCGTATCGTGAAGGGTACGCCAAACCAAAAACACCACGCTCTCGCACTGGCAAAACCGTTGCGATCATTGGTTCAGGTCCTGCTGGCCTTGCGGCAGCAGAGCAGCTAAACAGCGCTGGTCATACTGTGACGGTATTCGAGCGAGACGAGAAAGTGGGCGGTCTGCTACGTTTTGGTATCCCAGACTTTAAACTGAGCATGGAAGTCATTGATCGCAAGATCAATCTAATGGCAGAAGCTGGCATTGAGTTTAAAGTAAACCAACACGTCGGTGTTGATGTAAATGCTCAACAATTGCGTCAAGAGTTCGATGTGGTTCTACTAACCGGTGGCTCAACGGTTCCACGTGATTTGCCCGTTCCGGGTCGTGAACTAAAAGGCGTTCACTTCGCGATGGAATTCCTAGGTCAAAATAACCGCCGTGCCAACGACATGGATCTTAAGGGTAAAGAACTTCACGCCGCGGGTAAACACGTTGTCGTTATCGGTGGTGGTGATACGGGTTCTGACTGTGTAGGTACATCAAACCGCCACGGTGCAGCAAGCATCACTCAGGTTGAAATCATGCCGATTCCACCAGAGAAACGTCCTGCCAATATGCCATGGCCACAGTACCCGATGATCCTACGTACTTCGACGTCTCATGAAGAAGGCGTTGATCGTCACTGGAATATCCTAACCAAAGAGTTCATCGGCAATGACAAAGGTGAAGTTACCGGTCTTCGTTTAGCTGATATCGTTTGGCAAGATGCGAAACCAGGCGAGCGTCCAAGCTTCAAAGAAGTAGAAGGCAGCGAGCGTGTGATTCCATGTGATATGGCATTTCTAGCGATGGGATTCCTACACCCTGAACCAACAGGCGTACTTGCTCAACTGGATATCGCACTAGACGATCGCGGTAACGTAGCAACTCAAGATTTTGCTACTAACCAAGAAGGCGTATTTGCTGCTGGTGATATGCGAACAGGCCAATCTTTGGTGGTTCGTTGTATCAATGAAGGCCGCGAATGTGCCCGTGCTATCGATGATTACCTAATGGGTGGCACAAACCTAGAAGCAAAAGCAGATTCACTGATGCTTTCTGCTTAACGAAGCAGTCATGCTTCTCTCTTTCAATTGCCTAATAGCCATCAGCAATATCGATGGCTATCGGTGAAGAAAGAAAACAATTCCTTCCAATCTTTCTATTTTGACCAGCATTTTATGCTGGTCTTTTTTATCTCCCACAGAATCAAATGTTACTTTTTTGTAACAATCAATTTTCTATCTATTTGAAATTATTAAACTATTTTAGCTTATTAAATGGTAAATCGTATATTCACGTGATGATCCACTAATAACTTGACCTTTTTTACAATAAGCTATAGCTTGTGAAGTTGATGAAAATAAAACACTCAAAAAATGTTAAATATTTCACAATTTTTACTGAATAATTATACATAAAGCTATAAAGATGACGCATAGTTAGTCATCGATATCAACGTAAGCAGTGTTGATATATCTGTCGGGATGACGGATAAGCAAAGGGAGAATTGCAATGGCTCTTTATGATCCAAGTCTTGAGAAAGACAACTGTGGATTTGGCTTGATCACGCATATGGAAGGCGAACAAAGCCACAAGCTGGTACGTACAGCAATTTCTGCACTTGACCGCATGACTCACCGTGGTGGTATCGCCGCCGATGGTAAAACTGGTGATGGTTGTGGTCTTCTATTACAAAAGCCCGATTCCTATTTACGTCTTATTGCCGAAGAAAATGGTTTCAACCTTGGCAAGCAATACGCCGTAGGGATGATTTTCTTCAACCAAGATCCAGTCAAAGCTCAACTCGCTAAAGACATCGTCAACAAAGAACTGGCGCAAGAGACGCTAACTGTGGCTGGTTGGCGTGAAGTACCAACTAATTCAGAAGTACTCGGTCCAATTGCGGCCAACTCGCTTCCAAATATTCAGCAAGTCTTTGTCTCTGCACCGGCAGGTTGGCGCGAACGCGACATTGAACGTCGTCTCTACATCGCACGCCGTCGCATCGAGAAACAAATCACCGAAGATCCGGATTTCTACATCTGTAGCTTATCGACTCAAGTTTTGGTGTACAAAGGCCTATGCATGCCTGCGGACTTACCGCGCTTTTATCTTGATCTTGCCGATCTACGTATGGAATCTGCTATCTGTCTGTTCCACCAGCGTTTTTCTACCAACACTCAACCGCGTTGGCCATTAGCTCAACCGTTCCGCTACCTTGCTCATAATGGTGAGATCAATACCATTGAAGGTAACCGACAATGGGCACGCGCTCGTGCTTACAAGTTCTCGTCACCACTGCTGCCTGACCTACAAACTGCAGCACCGTTTGTGAACGAGACAGGCTCAGACTCGTCTAGCCTAGATAATATGCTAGATCTCTTTTTAGCTGGCGGCATGGATATCTTCCGTGCCATGCGTATGCTTGTGCCGCCAGCATGGCAAAACCACCCTGACATGGATCCGGATTTGCGTGCGTTTTACGATTTCAACTCCAAACACATGGAACCATGGGATGGCCCAGCAGGTATCGTACTGTCCGATGGTCGTTATGCTGCTTGTAACCTAGACCGAAACGGTCTACGTCCTGCGCGTTATGTAATTACCAAAGACAAGTTGATCACTCTGGCGTCTGAGGTAGGGATTTGGAATTACGCCCCAGATGAAGTTGCCAAAAAAGGTCGTGTAGGTCCGGGGGAATTGCTCGTCATCGACACTCGTAAAGGTAAGCTTTGGCAATCTAGCGAGATCGATAATGACCTGAAATCTCGTCACCCTTATCGCGAATGGATGGAGAACAACGTTCGCAAACTAACACCGTTCTCTCAGCTGCCTGAAGATCAAGTAGGTGAGCGCAGCTTTGATGAAGACTTGCTTAAGACTTATCAAAAGCAGTTTGCTATGAGCAATGAAGAAGTCGATCAAGTATTGCGTGTCCTCGGTGATATGGGGCAAGAAGCCGTCGGTTCGATGGGTGATGACACCCCGATGGCGGTTCTTTCTTCGAAAGAGCGCTTGGTGACTGATTACTTCCGTCAGAAGTTCGCGCAGGTCACCAACCCACCAATCGATCCACTGCGTGAGAAACACGTCATGTCGCTGGCGACCAGCATCGGTCAGGAAATGAATGTCTTCTGTGAAACCGATGGCCACGCGCATCGTGTAACCTTTGATTCTCCAGTACTGCTCTATTCTGACATGCAGCAACTACTAGAGCTGAGTGACGATCATTACCGTAATACCATTCTCGATATCAACTACGACCCACAACAAAAAGATCTTAAACAAGCCATTAATGATCTGTGTGAGCAAGCAGAGCAAGTCGTTCGTGAAGGCACGGTTTTAGTGGTTCTTTCGGACAGAGCCTTGGTCAAAGGTAAGTTACCAATTCCGGCAGCAATGGCAGTCGGCGCCGTTCAAACTCGTCTGATTGACGCGAACTTACGTTGCGATGCCAACATTGTTGTCGAAACCGCAACAGCCCGTGATCCACACCAATTTGCCGTCTTACTTGGTTTTGGTGCCACTGCGGTTTACCCATACCTTGCTTATGAAGCGTTAGGTAAACTGATTGATGATAAAGCACTAGAGAAAGACTACCGCGATGTGATGCAAAACTACCAATACGGCATCAACAAAGGCCTGTACAAGATCATGTCGAAAATGGGGATCTCAACCATCGCCTCTTACCGCTGCTCACAACTGTTTGAAGCAGTTGGCTTGAGCCAAAATGTGGTCGATCTGTGTTTTAAAGGCGTCACAACTCGAATTGAAGGCGCGAATTTTGACGACTTCCAGCAAGATCTTACAAACTTATCTCGTAAAGCATGGGCGAAACGCAAATCGATTGATCATGGCGGCTTGTTAAAGTACGTCCATGGAGGTGAGTATCATGCTTACAACCCGGATGTCGTCGGCACGCTGCAACAGGCCGTTAAATCTGGCGAAAGTAACGACTATCAGAGCTTTGCTAAGCAGGTAAACCAACGCCCTGTTGCCATGCTGCGTGACTTAATGTCGCTGAAAAAATCAGACTCACCGCTGCCACTTGAGCAAATAGAACCACGCACTGAACTGTTCAAACGCTTTGACTCAGCGGCAATGTCCATTGGCGCACTTAGCCCAGAAGCGCATGAAGCACTTGCAACGGCGATGAACCGTCTTGGTGGTTACTCTAACTCGGGTGAAGGCGGTGAAGATCCTCGCCGTTTCGGTACTGAGCGTAACTCACGTATCAAACAGATTGCTTCTGGCCGATTTGGTGTAACGCCGCATTACCTGACTAATGCGGATGTACTGCAAATCAAGGTGGCACAAGGTGCGAAACCGGGTGAAGGTGGACAGCTACCAGGACACAAAGTCACCGCAGAAATCGCAAAACTGCGTTATTCGGTACAAGGCGTGACTCTGATCTCCCCTCCTCCGCATCACGATATCTATTCGATTGAAGATTTGGCCCAGCTGATCTTCGACCTTAAACAAGTCAACCCGAATGCGCTGGTTTCGGTAAAACTCGTCTCCGAGCCAGGTGTCGGCACCATCGCAACGGGTGTAGCCAAGGCTTACGCTGATCTTATTACCATTTCGGGTTACGACGGTGGTACCGCAGCAAGCCCATTAACTTCGGTAAAATACGCTGGTAGCCCTTGGGAGTTGGGGTTGGCAGAGACACAACAAGCTCTGGTTGCTAATGGTCTGCGTCATAAGATCCGCCTACAGGTAGACGGTGGTCTAAAGACTGGTTTAGACGTAGTTAAAGCCGCAATTTTAGGTGCAGAAAGCTTCGGTTTTGGTACTGCGCCAATGGTCGCTATGGGTTGTAAGTTCCTACGAATTTGTCACCTCAACAACTGTGCAACTGGGGTTGCGACTCAAGACGAGACACTGCGTAAAGAATACTTCAAAGGTCTACCAGAAATGGTGATGAATTACTTCATCGGCCTGGCAGACGAAGTGCGCGGATTACTCGCCGAACTTGGCGTTGAAAAGCTGACGGACTTGATTGGTCGTACCGATTTACTTGAGGCAGTAGAGGGATTTACAGCGAAACAGACCAAGCTGGATCTATCCAATATTCTAGAAGCTCCAGTATCACCTGAGGGCCATCCGCTATTTTGGACAGAGCCAAACAAACCGTTTGATAAAGCTGAGCTCAACCAAAAGATCGTTGATGATGCCATGCATGCGGTCGAAAACAGTCAATCGGCAAGTTTCTTCTACAATGTCATCAACACTGATCGTTCTGTTGGTGCACGCTTATCTGGCGAAATAGCAAAACGCTATGGCAACCAAGGGTTGGCGGCTTCCCCTATCAAAATCTATCTTGACGGCACCGCAGGCCAGTCCTTTGGTGTTTGGAACGCAGGTGGTGTAGAGCTTTACCTCACGGGCGATGCGAACGACTACGTGGGCAAAGGCATGGCGGGTGGTAAAGTGGTTATCAAACCTCACCTTGGCACTGCATTTAAGTGTAATGAAGCAACCATCATTGGTAACACCTGTCTGTACGGCGCGACCGGCGGTAAACTATTTGCAGCCGGTAAAGCAGGTGAGCGTTTCGGCGTACGAAACTCAGGTACGATAGCCGTCATTGAAGGTGCTGGCGATAACGCTTGTGAGTACATGACTGGCGGTATTGTTGCCATTCTTGGTGCGACAGGTGTGAACTTTGGCGCGGGTATGACTGGAGGCTTTGCCTATGTTCTGGATGAGAACCAAAGCTTTGAAGGTCGAGTTAATACTGAGTCTGTCGAAGCCATCTCATTGTCCGATCTTTACATCCACCAAGAACATTTGCGTGGCCTAATTGCGGAACACCTTGAAGAAACAGGGTCGAGTCATGCTGAAAATATTTTGGCGAACTTTGATGAATGGATTCCAAAGTTCTATTTGGTGAAACCACAAGCGGCAGATCTTCGCACGCTACTTGGTCACCAGAGCCGCAGTGCCGCAGAGCTGCGTGTTCAAGCACAGTAATCATGGAGGATGTTTGAATCATGAGCCAGAACGTTTATCAATTTATCGATGTGCAGCGTGTAGATCCTGCGAAAAAGCCTATCAAAGTTCGTAAGATCGAGTTCGTTGAAATCTATGAACCGTTCACTAAACAACAGGCGACTGCACAAGCGGATCGCTGCTTAGATTGTGGCAACCCATATTGTGAATGGAAATGCCCAGTCCACAACTACATCCCTCAATGGTTAAAACTTGCCAATGAAGGTCGTATTCTTGAAGCGGTTGAACTATCGCATCAAACCAACAGCCTACCGGAAGTATGTGGGCGCGTTTGTCCTCAAGACCGCCTATGTGAAGGTTCATGCACGCTTAATGATGACTTTGGTGCCGTCACCATCGGTAACATAGAAAAGTACATTACCGACAAAGCGTTTGAAATGGGCTGGAAGCCAGATATGTCCAAGGTGGAGTGGACCGATAAAAAGGTCGCAATCATTGGAGCAGGCCCAGCTGGCTTGGCTGCCGCGGATATCCTAGTGCGCAATGGCGTTAAGCCAGTCGTGTTTGACCGCTACCCTGAAATTGGAGGCCTTCTGACCTTCGGTATTCCTTCCTTCAAGCTTGAAAAAGGCGTGATGGAAAACCGCCGCCGTGTGTTCACTGAAATGGGCGTCGAGTTCCGCATGAACATGGAAGTAGGCAAAGATGTCCAAATGCAAGAGCTGCTTGATGAATACGATGCTGTTTTCTTGGGCGTTGGCACCTATAAATACATGCGTGCAGGTCTAGATAATGAAGATGCACCGGGTGTGTATGACGCGCTGCCATTTTTAGTTTCGAACACCTACAAAGTCATGGATCTTGAGAGTAACCAACCCTTTATCGATATGGCAGGAAAGAAAGTCGTCGTACTGGGTGGTGGTGATACAGCAATGGACTGCGTTCGTACCTCAATTCGCCAAGGTGCCTCCAATGTAGTTTGTGCTTATCGTCGTGATGAGGCCAACATGCCGGGCTCTCGTCGCGAGGTAAAAAACGCAAAGGAAGAAGGCGTGAAGTTCATGTTCAACCTTCAGCCTTTGGGAGTTGAAGTGGATGCGTCAGGCAAAGTCTCGGGGGTCAAAGTGGTGAAAACCGCACTTGGTGAACCTGATGAAGCGGGTCGCCGACGCCCAGAGCCCGTTGAAGGCAGCGAGCACGTTCTACCAGCAGACGTTGTTATCATGGCGTTTGGTTTCCAGCCGCACAAAATGGACTGGTTAGCACCGTTTGATGTCGATTTGGATCAATGGGGTCGTATCAAAGCCCCTGCGAAGCAAGAGTTCCAATTCCAGACCAGCAATGAAAAGATCTTCGCGGGCGGCGATGCGGTACGAGGTTCTGATCTTGTCGTAACCGCAATTGATGAAGGACGAAAAGCGGCAGAAGGCATTCTCGATTACCTCGAAGTTTAATCTCAGCTAACCTCACAAAAAGGGTCCTGTTATTGGATCCTTTTTCTTTTGTATCCATATAATTAGAAACAAAATTATAAGAGTAAATATAATGAAAAAAGCCGCTCTCCTTTCCATTACTTTGCTCGGCTTAACCGCTTGTAGCCAAGGAGTCACAACCATGACGGATCGTTCTCAATCACCTTGTGGTGACAAACCAAACTGCGTCTCCACCCAAGACACGCGAGAAAAATACAACCTAACGCCATTTATCTTAGTTGATTCAGCGAACATCGACGCTATTGAGCAAGTTGCGCTTGAACTGCCAGGCGCGAAAACCGCGGTGAAAGAAAGCAACTACCTTCGTATCGAGTGCACATCTAAAATCATGCGCTTCGTGGATGACCTCGAACTAAAAATAGCAGGAGACCAACTGATTGTGCGCTCGGAATCTCGTGTGGGCTACTCTGACTTTGGCGTAAACAGAAAGCGCGCCGATCAATTACGAGAAAAGCTCACTCAAGCTAAGCTCATCAAATAGAAAACTGCCAACGGGGAGTGCTATACTCTCGGCCAACTAAAATATTTACCTAAAGAGAGTGTTATGAAAGTTGGTATCATCGGTGCGATGGAACAAGAAGTGACCATCCTGAAGCAAGCAATTACAAACTGCAAAACTGTAAATAAAGCAGGTTGTACGTTTTTCTCTGGTCAAATTAACGATGTTGAAGTCGTCGTACTACAATCGGGCATCGGTAAAGTTGCAGCGGCAGTGGGCACGACAATCCTTCTTGATGAATACCAACCAGACGTTGTGATTAACACAGGCTCTGCTGGCGGTTTCGATTCAAGCTTAAACCTTGGCGATGTAGTTATCTCTACAGAAGTTCGTCATCACGATGCAGACGTAACCGCTTTTGGTTATGAGATTGGCCAAATGGCCGGTCAACCAGCTGCATTCAAAGCGGATGACAAGCTAATGGACTTAGCCGAAAAAGCCCTAGCACAAATGGAAAACACTCATGCGGTTCGCGGCCTAATTTGTACTGGCGATGCGTTTGTTTGTACTGCTGAGCGTCAAGAGTTTATTCGTAAACACTTCCCGTCAGTTATCGCTGTAGAAATGGAAGCATCTGCTATCGCTCAAACTTGTCACCAATTCAACACACCGTTTGTTGTTGTGCGTGCAATCTCTGATGTCGCTGATAAAGAATCACCAATGAGCTTTGATGAGTTCCTGCCTCTAGCAGCAAAAAGCTCTTCCGAAATGGTATTCAAAATGCTGGAACTCATTAAGTAAACGACTCATTCATGGAAGAAGTTTTTCAGTCATTTTATGCCAACGGTGCGCTCCTCATTATGTGGGGTGCACTGATCTTGCACCTTTTAGTGCCAATCCCCCATTCAGCGCACCCCATCACTTTATGGCGAAAGCTAGCAGAGCAGCTAGCTAACAAAGTGAACAATAATCACAATTACTCACAGAGTGTAATCTCAGGCAGTCTTGCATTAGGCTTGATGCTGTTTCCTTGCTTGATATTACTGATTGCAGTAAAGCCATTTGTTTGGCAAATCCCTTTATATGAACTGGTTCTATTGATCCTTGCGCTAGACTGGCGCAACAGCGAAACGTTAACGAAACAGCTCGTCACAAGTATCTCTTCGGAAGACAAAGCCCAATGTCGAGCATTACTGCAACCATATCTTAATCGCGATACTGGTAGCCTCTCGCTCGTTGGCATAGGTAAAGCTGGCTCAGAAACCCTGATTATGGCATACAGCCGCAACGTGATCGGTGTGCTATTTTGGTACGCACTAACAGGTGGTATTGGTGCGTTAATGTATCGACTCACAACAGAATTAGCGCGAGTGTGGTCCCCTAGCCGACGCCAATATTTGCCCTTTGGTAAACCTGTGGTTCAACTGGTTGCTACTCTGGATATTATTCCACTTCGTCTCTTTGCCATACTTTTAGCTGCCGGAAAGAATACAAGTAATGTGCTCTCTGGAATACAACAGCAAGCGAAGTCTTGGCCCTTACCAGGACCTAGTTGGGTGTTATGTACTATCGGACACAAACTACAACTGTCTTTATGCGGCCCTGCTATCTATCAAGGTGTGCGTGCAGAGCGCGCAAAAATCGGTGGGCGCATTGCGCCATCGGCTATTCACCTTTCACAAATACATACGCTGCTCGTTTGGCGCGTCCTGGCTTGGATCGCAATCCAAAGTTTGCTTTTAGGAATAATTTATCAAGGATTATGATGAATAAATTATGCTTCGCATTAACGCTGTTTGTTTCGACAGCGACCGTCGCTCAACCCGCTCAACGCATTATAAGTTTAGCTCCACATGCCACCGAAATTGCCTTTGCTGCAGGGCTAGGAGACCAGCTTGTTGCTGTCAGCGAAATGAGCGATTATCCAGAACAGGCAAAGCAGCTAGAAAGAGTCTCAAATTATCAAGGAATTAAATTAGAGCGCATTATTGCTCTTCAACCGGACTTAGTGATTGCTTGGCCAGCCGGAAACCCCGCTAAAGAGTTGGAGAAAATTAAACAGTTCGGTATTCCTATCTATTACTCCACTACAGGTTCATTAGAAGATATCGCCAATAATATCGAGCAACTCAGCCAATACAGCGAAACTCCACAAGTAGGAAAAAAGGCCGCTGAAGATTTTAGAACGCAGCTGAGTACACTAAAAGAACAGTACAACACGAACGAGAAAGTTCGTTACTTTTATCAGTTGAGTGAAAAGCCTATCATCACTGTCGCTGGAAAGAACTGGCCAAGTGAAGTCTTTACTTTTTGCGGTGGTGAGAACATTTTCGCCGCATCCAGCGCGCCTTATCCTCAAGTTAGCATCGAACAAGTCATTACTCGCCAGCCAGAGGTTATTTTTACTTCTCGTCACGCAATGAGTAACGATGGTATGTGGGCTGAGTGGAGTAATGAGCTTCTTGCCCTTAAAAACAAACACATCTGGTCCCTAAACTCTGATTGGATTAACCGTCCGACACCACGCACATTGAACGCGATCAAGGAAGTGTGTGAGCACTTTAAAAGCGTTCGTCAAAAACGCTAACGATTTCGTGGCAAATACCGTACAATTTCCGCCCATTTTTTCTCACACTATTTAAAGGTACTAAGTAACATGGACTCCATGCTGCTTTATATGATCGATTTGTTCGGTACCGCTGTTTTCGCCATCTCTGGCGTATTACTGGCGGGCCGTTTAAAAATGGATCCATTCGGCGTTATCGTGCTCGGCAGTGTGACTGCTATAGGTGGCGGAACAATCCGAGACATGGCGCTTGGTGCCACTCCCGTATTTTGGATAACAGATACGACTTACTTATGGGTGATATTTGTTACGTGTCTACTAACCATGCTTGTTATTCGAAGACCCAAGCGACTCTCATGGTGGGTATTACCCGTTTGTGATGCCATCGGTCTCGCTGTATTTGTGGGAATAGGAGTAGAAAAGGCACTCGCCTACAATGCTTCTGGGATGGTCGCGGTGATAATGGGGGTTATTACTGGCTGTGGCGGTGGCATTATACGAGACGTGTTGGCTCGCGAAGTTCCTATGGTATTAAGAAGTGAAGTCTATGCTACGGCATGTATTATTGGCGGCATCTTCCATACGATGGCGGTAAACATGGGTTATGACCACTCAACGGCTTTACTCGCTGGTGTAATCTCAACGCTCATTATACGTCTCGGTGCGATTCGTTGGCATCTATCCCTGCCAACTTTCGCCATTAACCGTTAAACACCAACAACATCACTCATCATGGAGTCGACCAAGTGTCGGCTCCTCTCATTTATGCTCATTTGATTCGCCAATTCTTGGGCAATTCGCTAAATTATCTCAACCATTCCTAACTTTCATTAATCATTATGTTGCTTGAAGGTATTGAAACGTTACTTATCCTCAGTAAAGAAAAAACCATGAGCCGCACGGGCAGTCAACTCTATATTAGTCAGTCTGCCGTGAGTAAACGTATTTCAAATCTAGAGAAGAAGTTAGGAAAAAAATTGATAGAGCCAAATGGTCGGCACATAAAGCTGACCTCCGATGGCCTTGCCCTCATAAACACAATAGAACCCACGTTCAATGAGTTAAGAGGAAAAATCTACGATCAACAACAAATAGAAGACACTTCTTTAATCAAAATGGACTGCTCTGAAACCTTAGTGGCGGGATACCTCAGCATGATCATGGCAGAACACTTTGCCCATGATCAGTACATACGAATATCGACCAATCATACGCCACGCATTATTGAGAATGTGAAATCAGGTAAAGCGACACTGGGATTCTGTGCTGGTTATTTACCGCCTCACCATGGATTAATGAGCCTTCACCTCGCCGATGAACCTTTCTCAATTGTCAGTCGACATTCACTTTCACAACTACCTAAAGCTATTTTGACCAATGACCTAACTAACCCTGCCAACACATATCAACAAGCTATTTTATCCAAACACGGAATCGAACCTTTGATGGAAATGGATTCGTATACTGCGGCAGCACAACTGGCTTTGGGAGGTATGGCTCCCGCTTTAATCCCTAAATCTATCCTAACGATACTTAATATCACACCTAAGTTCTGCTATGACTTTGAAGAGCTAGATCAGTTAGTTCGACCAATACATATCTGCTTACGTCACAGCACATATCGTAGCGAGCGAGTTAAAGCACTGACAGAATCCATTGCTGATGTTGTTGCCAAAGAAGTTTCGTTGCCATAAGCATCGACATCACTATAACTAGAGGACGAATCCATTTTTGCCCTTTACTTACCACGACCTTCGCCCCTAACTGAGCACCAAGAAAACCGCCAACAGCCATAGTTAAGCCAAGCTTCCACACTGGCAACCCAGCTAAGATAAAAAAGAGTAGTGCCGCAATGTTTGACGTGAAATTGAGGATTTTGGTTCTAGCTGTGGCTTCGACCAAAGAAAAGTGACCTAGTGCAACAAAACAAACAGTAAAAATAGATCCAGTCCCAGGGCCAAAAAAGCCATCATAGAAACCGATCCCGCCACCAATGCATAGCGCAAACATCGCTTCAGATAACTTTGGTTCTCCATCGATTTTTCGCGTACTTGGCGCGAGTAAAAAATAGAGGGAAATGGCTATCAAAAGAACAGGGATCAAACTGGTGAGTACGCTAGCATCAATAAACTGCACAGCCTCGGCACCGATTGCAGCGCCTATAAAAGTGCAGAGTATCGCAAAACGCATTTCCTTTAAGCTAACAATACCGTTACGCACGAAATACCAGCTAGCAGAGAAACTGCCAAACGAACTTTGTAACTTATTGGTCGCTAGAGCTTGAGTCGGACTCAACCCCGCAGCCAAAAGCGCAGGGAGCGTAATGAGCCCTCCCCCACCAGCCATCGCATCAATAAAGCCTGCGGCAGTCGCAACCAAAAATAAGGCCAACAAAATTTCAACCGTGATTTCCACTACACTTCCTTTTTGAAGAGGTATCAAAGAGGAAGAAACGGTAGCACTTATTCACAAAACTACCAATGGAAAGTCAAGACACCAATCTATTCCTAATTTTCATCAGTTAATAAATCTAGAGAATGATACATTAAAAATATCAATTACATCCAAATATAGAGCCTCACCTCAAGAGCCTCTTAATATTTTGATAGAAAAAGAAAATGCTGTCTTAATAGGAAATATTTAATCTGATAAAAACGAAAATAATGGAAGCCTTACTGACTCGACCATCAATAAAAGAACAGCAATTACGCTTAAAAATCGAACAGATAGTGAATATTAATCAGCTATTCAGCGTTATTGACGCTAAACCAGAGACTAGCGGTGCGGGTGTAATTTATATTGATAACAAATTCACCGTTGTACGCTTAAGAGACTTTAAATCCACATGCCATATCAATCCTACCTTTATCATTCTACGAGAACCGATAAAATTACAATCATCTCAAGAATTTGCAAAAAAAATAAAACAGGAAGAGTCAAAATCAAGATTCAATCAAGAGCTTCTATCAGCGAGCATTAGCTGTATTGGTGCAGCGATTGGCTGGATTGGGGTAGTTGGTTCGGGGCTAACAATACCAGTAAGTGGTCCTGTGGGCGTAACTATGTCCTATATCTCACACGCCGCTACTGTTGCTGCCACAGCTCAATGTGCTATTGGAGTAGCAAGAACCCGTATGGTATCTAAATCACCAGACAAATTATCGGATATAGACAGTAATGAGTGGTATCAAAATACAACTAAAGCTTTAGATTACATCTCCTTAGCTGGAGCGGGCGCTAGTGGATATCAAACGATAAAAATGGTTCAATCTCTTAAGCAAACCACTAAGAAAGGCGTTCCCGAGATTCTAAAAGGCTTAAACAGACAAGAAAGAACAAGATTAACTAAAGAAATCATCCGTAAAAACCTTCCGAGCATTTCGAATAAAGCTCGTAAACAGCTAATGTTGTCAGGAGAAATTCCTAAGAGGTATTCACAAGCAACAATATCCGCATCCATTTCTCATCAGCTTCTAGATGCAATTGGAGGCTCAATTAGCATAGTAGAAAGCGGTTATTCGGGAGAGTTAAGAAATCTTGCTATTGGAATCTATGAGGAATTGAAAGTTGAATACTAAATCAATTAGCATAGCAAACATCTCACTAAGTATATGTTTATACTTGGCATTGACTATTGGTCTGGCTATTAGCTTAAGCATTTGGAATGACTGGTTTTCTTTCACTCAACACATTGCTCTAGATACTTACCTCCTTACATTGGGAGCTATTACGGTTGTTGTTGTATGCATTCCAAACATTCTGACAATAAGCAAAGGATTAAGTGTTGCTGCAAAAATAAACTTACTTACTATCTCTTTTATCATTCTCACTTGCAGCATTAATTTTGTTGTAGCAAATGGTAGTACTATTTCTTCATCTTTGGGTACATTGCTTGCCATCATTAGCTTAATGATCTTCAAAAGCGAAGCATACCAATCGTTCCTAGCACACTTTAATGCTCTTCATTTTAGAAAAACCTCGATATAAAAAAGCCCGCTCAAATGAGCGGGCAATGAGGTTGTCATGTAAGTCCTGATTAATGAGCTTACTGATTTTTATCTGTTACGCGTCTAGACTCGCTTTCACTTTAGCGTGTAACTCTTGAACCGAAGTTACTGACGCTTTTGCGTCTGCAGTATGAGACATACATGTAGCGAACGCTGCATTCAGTGTCGTTGTGTAGTTCACTTTTTCAGCCAGTGCACCACGGCGTAGAACTTTCGAATCTTCAATCGCTTGACGACCAGCAGCCGTGTTTACGATGTAGGTGTATTCGTTGTTCTTGATGCGGTCAAGAATGTGTGGACGACCTTCGTGTACTTTGTTTACCAAACGTGGGTTAATACCCGCTTCGCCCAGAATTACAGCTGTACCGTGTGTCGCATCCAACTGGTAACCCAGTTTCACTAACTTAGAAGCTAGGTCAACAACACGCTCTTTATCACCTTCACGTACAGACAGTAGCGCACGACCACCTTCAGGATAAACCGCACCACAACCTAGCTCTGCTTTCGCGTAAGCTTCTGCGAACGTTGCACCCACACCCATTACTTCACCTGTTGAGCGCATTTCAGGGCCCAATAGAGGGTCAACACCAGGGAATTTGTTGAACGGCAGAACCACTTCTTTCACTGAGTAGTAAGGAGGGATAATCTCTTTAGTAAAGCCTTGTGACTCTAGAGATTGACCCGCCATTACACGTGCAGCGATTTTCGCTAGAGGAGCGCCTGTCGCTTTCGATACGAATGGTACCGTACGAGCAGCACGAGGGTTCACTTCAATTAGATAAACGTCGTTATCTTTCACAGCAAACTGCGTGTTCATCAAACCGCGCACACCGAGTTCGAATGCTAACTTCTCAACTTGCTCACGCATCTTGTCTTGAATTTCCTGACTTAGCGTGTATGCAGGCAGTGAACATGCAGAGTCACCAGAGTGAACACCCGCTTGTTCGATGTGCTCCATGATACCGCCGATAACGACGCGTTCACCGTCACAGATAGCATCAATATCAACTTCGGTTGCATCATCCAAGAAACGGTCTAGCAGAACTGGAGACTCGTTCGATACGCTTACTGCTTCGTTGAAGTAGCGACGCAGGTCTTGCTCGTCGTATACGATTTCCATCGCACGACCACCGAGTACATAAGATGGACGAACAACTAATGGGAAGCCAATTTCTTTCGATTTCTCAACCGCTTGCTCCATCGTTGTTACTGTCGCGTTTTCTGGCTGAAGTAGACCTAAACGGTCAACAGCGGCTTGGAAGCGTTCACGGTCTTCCGCACGGTCGATAGCATCTGGGCTAGTACCAATGATTGGCACACCAGCCGCTTCTAGAGCACGAGCCAGTTTAAGTGGCGTTTGACCACCGTACTGAACAATCACACCTTTTGGTTTTTCAACGCGAGCGATAGACAGTACATCTTCCAGAGTTACTGGCTCGAAGTACAGACGATCAGACGTATCGTAGTCAGTAGATACCGTTTCTGGGTTACAGTTAACCATAATGGTTTCGTAACCGTCTTCACGCAGCGCAAGTGATGCATGAACACAACAGTAATCGAATTCGATACCTTGGCCGATACGGTTTGGACCGCCACCAAGAACCATGATCTTATCTTTGTCTGTTGGGTTTGCTTCACATTCTTCATCGTAAGATGAGTACATGTAAGCCGTGTCAGAAGAAAACTCTGCTGCACATGTATCCACACGTTTGTAAACCGGATGAATATCAAACTGCTCACGAGCACGGCGAATTTCACTTTCAGCGACACCAAGCAATTTAGACAAGCGAGCATCAGAGAAGCCTTTGCGTTTCATCTGACGAAGCACTTCTTTGGTCAAACCTGCGTAGCCGCCCGCCTTGACTTGTTCTTCGAGTTTTACAATTTCTTCGATTTGAACCAGGAACCAGCGGTCGATTTGAGTCAAGTTGAACACACCGTCGACTGACATACCCGCTCGGAATGCATCGGCGATGTACCAGATACGCTCTGCACCTGCTTCTTTAAGTTCGTGACGAATCTTAGTCAGTGCATCTGGCGCTTCCAGATCGACCATCTCATCAAAACCAGTTGCGCCAACTTCTAGGCCACGCAGTGCTTTGTGAAGAGATTCTTGTTGGTTACGACCAATCGCCATTACCTCACCAACCGATTTCATCTGAGTTGTCAGACGATCGTTTGCACCAGCAAATTTCTCGAAGTTAAAGCGAGGGATCTTAGTTACGACGTAGTCGATAGTTGGTTCAAATGACGCAGGTGTTGCACCACCTGTGATGTCGTTTTGTAGTTCGTCTAGCGTAAAGCCAACAGCCAGTTTCGCGGCAATTTTCGCGATTGGGAAGCCTGTTGCTTTTGATGCTAGCGCAGAAGAGCGAGATACACGTGGGTTCATCTCGATGATGACCATACGACCATCTTTCGGGTTGATACCAAACTGTACGTTTGAACCACCTGTTTCAACACCAATCTCACGTAGAACGGCTAGCGATGCATTACGCATAAGCTGGTATTCTTTGTCAGTCAGTGTTTGTGCTGGAGCAACCGTGATTGAGTCGCCCGTATGGATACCCATTGGGTCAAAGTTCTCGATTGAACATACGATGATACAGTTGTCCGCTTTGTCACGAACGACTTCCATTTCGTACTCTTTCCAACCGATTAGTGACTCATCGATAAGAAGTTCGTTGGTCGGAGATAAGTCCAGACCGCGACGACAGATTTCTTCGAACTCTTCTTTGTTGTACGCGATACCACCACCAGTGCCACCCATGGTGAACGATGGACGAATGATACAAGGGAAGCCAACCATATCTAAAACTTTGTAAGCTTCTTCCATGCTCTTCGCTGTATCTGCGCGAGGACACTCAAGGCCGATAGACTTCATCGCTTTATCAAAACGAGAACGGTCTTCCGCTTTGTCGATTGCATCAGCCGTTGCACCAATCATCTCTACGCCAAACTCTGCGAGAACGCCGTGCTTCTCTAAATCTAACGCACAGTTAAGTGCTGTCTGACCACCCATAGTTGGCAGAACTGCATCAGGACGTTCTTTCTCGATGATCTTGCGTACAACTTCCCACTGAATCGGCTCGATGTAAGTCGCATCTGCCATCTCTGGGTCAGTCATGATGGTTGCTGGGTTAGAGTTAACCAGGATAACTCGGTAACCTTCTTCGCGAAGAGCTTTACACGCTTGTGCGCCAGAGTAGTCAAACTCACATGCCTGACCGATAACAATCGGACCAGCACCAAGAATTAGAATACTTTGAATGTCAGTACGTTTTGGCATTATCTACTACTCCGAATTAAGCGCTGTGTTTTTTGATTAGTTCGATAAAGTGGTCAAATAGCGGTGCCGCGTCATGTGGACCAGGGCTCGCTTCTGGGTGACCTTGGAAGCTAAATGCTGGCTTGTCTGTGCGGTGGATACCTTGCAAAGAGCCATCAAATAGCGATACGTGAGTAGCACGTAAGTTTTCCGGTAATGTTGCTTCATCTGCCGCAAAGCCGTGGTTTTGCGAAGTGATCATCACAACGTTACGCTCTAAATCTTTTACTGGGTGGTTTGCACCGTGGTGACCAAACTTCATTTTCACCGTTTGAGCACCTGATGCTAGCGCCAGAATTTGGTGACCTAGACAAATACCAAAAATTGGCAGGCCTTTTTCTAGGAACACTTTGGTTGCTTCAATCGCGTAAGTACATGGTTCTGGGTCACCAGGGCCGTTCGATAAGAATACGCCATCTGGATTTAGTGCCAGAACTTCTTCCGCTGACGTTTCTGCAGGTACAACCGTTAAGCGGCAGCCGCGGTCAACCAACATTCGTAAGATGTTGCGTTTTGCGCCAAAGTCGTAAGCGACAACGTGGTATGGCAGCTCGCTGTCATCTTTCGCCTCTGGAAGTCCACCTTCAAGCGTCCACGAACCTTGCTTCCATTGATACGCTTCTTTTGTTGTAACTTCTTTCGCAAGGTCCATTCCTTTTAAGCCTGGGAATTCTTTTGCTTTCGCTAGTGCCAAAGCTTCGTCTAGGTTGTTGCCCGCAACAATACAGCCGTTTTGAGCACCTTTTTCACGCAGGATACGAGTGAGCTTACGAGTATCGATATCAGCGATGCCAACGATATTTTGAGACTTAAGATAATCAGAGAGGGATTGTTCGTTACGGAAGTTAGAAGCGATTAGAGGAAGATCGCGAATCACAAGGCCTTGTGCATGAATGGAAGAGGATTCTTCATCTTCGGAAGTGGTTCCGGTATTGCCAATATGAGGATAAGTGAGAGTGACGATTTGCTGAGAATAGGAAGGATCAGTGAGGATTTCTTGATACCCCGTCATCGAGGTATTAAAAACGACTTCACCAACGGAAAGACCATCTGCCCCTATGGACACTCCGCGGAACACTGTCCCATCTTCTAGGACCAACAGTGCTAATTTACCCAAGACAACCTCCAGAATAAAAATGCAAAAAAAATAAATCAAACTGCAAACATGCCTTCCTTTACCTATAAAATCTACATAAATAGGTATTTCAGACAAATTGGCGGTATTCTAAAGTTGGACTCGAAACCTGTCAACCTACAATCAAAAATAAATGATTAATTTCTAGCGAGTAAGGTCATTTTGAATCAGTAAGGCCCAAAAAGATAACTTTTACATGCTATTACATAGAGAGGCATAGAGGTTTAATGAATTTTACAAATTTGAACTTTTTAGAGATCACAAAAAAGTATGAGTTTTTCACGCAAACGTTCACCCAACAAAAAAGACATTAGTTTTTAGACATCAAAACCCAAAACACCCACAAAACAACCAAAACAACAACAAAAGTAAGCACCAAAATACTTTCTGTTAGAATCATTTCATTTACAACTAATTCTATAGATATAAAAAAGCCGGCTACCGCCGGCGAATAATTATGTATTTAGAGTTCATTCAATCCCAAAACATCTGTCATGGTATAAAAGCCCGCTGGTTTGGCACTCAACCAAACAGCGGCCTTGACGGCGCCATTAGCAAACGTCATACGATCGGTCGCTTTGTGCGTTATCTCCACTCGTTCCCCGATATCAGCAAACATGGCTGTGTGCTCACCGACAATATCGCCAGCGCGAATTGTAGCAAAGCCGATCTCATCTTTAGTACGTTCACCTGTGATACCTTCTCGCGCATAGACAGCTACATCATTCAGCTTGTTGCCCATCGCACCAGCAATGGCTTCGCCCATCCCGATAGCGGTACCAGAAGGAGCATCAACTTTATGACGATGATGTGCTTCGACAATCTCAACATCACAGTAGTCGCCCATCACTTTGGCTGCTTTCTCAAGAAGCTTAAATACTAGGTTCACACCAACAGAGTAGTTAGGAGCCATGACAACAGGCACTTGCTTAGCGGCTTCGTCAATCAGTTCACGCTCTGCATCACTGAAACCAGTCGTCCCAATCACAATACTCTTTCCATGCTTCTTACACAGTTCAAGATTCGCCAACGTACTTACTGGGGCAGTAAAATCGATGATTACATCAAAATTATCGACGTCTTTAGCAAGATCATCCGTTAAGAACACATCGAATTTGCCTTCACCACAAAGTTCACCGATATCGACACCGACAAGTGAGGACTCAGGTCGTTCTGATCCCGCGCTCACTGTCGCCTCTGGGTTAAGGTGTGAAGCTTTAACCAAATTACGGCCCATTCGGCCTGCTGCTCCTGCGATTGCAATACGAACCATTGCGCTTTCTCTCCTTCTCTGGATAACGAGGTTTGCTCTCGTTCTCTCGTTTCGCTTAATCTGTTTAAACTAACAACATACCGTGGTTACCACAAGCAAGTTCATCAGGCTTAAGCGAACTCTTTTACGACACGCACCAAGATAGGCACGTTCGCTTCAGGAAAGGCATAGTTACCCAATTCTCTTATCTCAACCCAGCGACCTTCTTGACCTTCTCGGCCGTAAGGCTCATTACTGAACTTAGATACCGTAATAAAATCAAACTTAAGTGATTTGTCTGGATAGTCATATTCCAAATGCTCGAAAAGGGCTTGCTCAGTAACTTCAATTCCTACCTCTTCTTCAAGTTCTCTTGCTAGAGCATGTTCAATACTTTCTCCTGACTCGACTTTCCCGCCGGGAAACTCCCAAAACCCGCCTTTATGCTTGTCGTCTGGACGCTTTGTAATAAAAATTTTTGATTTGTCTTGGTTAAAAATAATAGCCGCGACTATGTGAATTCTTTTCATAGGGGTTCCTAACTCTCAAGCCGTTACACTTCAACGGTCTTTGAATCTCTAAAACTATCCGATGCTATCAAAACTTATGAAATTCGACAGCCACAGAATTTGCTTAAAAAAAGAGCCGCCTAGGCGACTCTTTAAAAAATTATCTGACTAATACGTTAGTCGATTTTGCCGTGGCACTGTTTATACTTCTTACCACTACCACAAGGGCAAGGCTCATTGCGACCTACTTTGCGTTCATCACGTACCATTGGCTGACTTGAACCTTCTTCAGATTCTTCACCTTCAGAAAGAGGGTTTTGTGCTGCTGCGTGTTGCGCTTGAGCACGACGAGCGGCCTCTTCAGCTTGCGCACGACGTTGCTCTTCCATACGTTCAACTTCTTCTTGTTGCTGAACTCGAACGCGAGATAGAACAGTAATCACATCAGTTTTCAGCGCTTCTAGTAGACCTTCAAACAGTTCAAACGATTCACGCTTGTATTCCTGTTTCGGGTTCTTCTGCGCATAGCCGCGTAAGTGAATACCCTGACGCAAGTGATCCATTGCTGCCAAGTGATCTTTCCAAAGCGTATCCAGAGTTTGAAGCATAACCGATTTCTCGAAGTTACGAAGCACTTGCGCACCCACCACTTCCTCTTTCTCTTTGTACACTTCAACGGCTAGATTGATGATCTTCTCGCGTAGCGCCTCTTCGTAAAGCTTATCGTCTTCTTCAAGCCATTGCTTCACTGGCGCATCAAGATCGAAGTCTGCTTTCAAGCGCTCTTGCAGACCTTCAACGTCCCACATATCTTCTAGTGATTGTGGCGGGATGTACTCATCAATAACCGCGGTTAGCACATCTTCACGGTTTTGCTCGATCATACCGCTGATGTCTTCAACGTTCATCAATTCGTCGCGCAGCTCGTAGACAACCTTACGCTGATCGTTCGCCACATCATCGTATTCTAGTAGCTGCTTACGGATATCAAAGTTACGACCTTCCACTTTGCGCTGTGCTTTTTCAATTGAGCGAGAAAGCATTTTCGATTCAATAGCTTCACCTTCTTCCATACCACTTTGAATAAGGCTCGCCATACGATCAGAAGTGAAAATACGTAACAAAGAGTCTTCCATAGATAGGTAGAAGCGCGATGAACCCGCATCACCTTGACGACCAGAACGACCACGTAGCTGGTTATCAATACGGCGAGATTCGTGGCGCTCAGTACCAATGATGTGTAGACCACCAGCATCTAGTACTTGATCATGTACCACTTTCCACTCTGCTTTAATCGCATCGATTTGTTCTTGAGTTGGGTTCTCCAAAGCTTCCACTTTTGATTGCCAACTACCGCCAAGCACAATATCCGTACCACGACCGGCCATGTTGGTCGCGATAGTTACCGCACCCGGCATACCCGCTTCAGCAACAATTTCCGCTTCCTTCTCATGGAATTTCGCATTCAATACGTTGTGTTTGATCTTCGCTTTCTTCAAGGCGTTGGAGAGTAGTTCTGATTTTTCAATCGATACGGTACCAACCAATGTTGGCTGACCTTTCGCAACGCGCTCTTTGATATCTTCAATGATTGCAGCAAACTTCTCAGCTTCGGTACGGTACACCACATCCGGCATATCGTTACGAATCATTGGTTTGTTGGTTGGGATAACCACCGTTTCCAAGCCATAAATAGATTGGAACTCAAACGCTTCAGTATCCGCAGTACCTGTCATACCAGACAGTTTTTCGTATAAGCGGAAGTAGTTCTGGAAGGTAATCGAAGCCAAAGTTTGGTTTTCGTTTTGAATCTTAACGCCTTCTTTCGCTTCTACTGCTTGGTGAAGACCTTCAGACCAACGACGACCTGGCATTGTACGACCAGTATGTTCATCAACAATTACTACTTCACCTTCGTCAGTAACGATGTAATCAACGTTGCGCTCAAACAACACATGAGCACGCAAAGCGGCATTCACGTGATGCAACATGCTGATGTTAGTCGGTGAGTAAAGTGTGTCACCCTCTTCCATAAGACCATTTTTCACCAACAGTTCTTCAACGTACTCTTGGCCCGTTTCTGTGAGGTATACTTGCTTTGATTTCTCATCAACAGTGTAGTGACCATCACCACGATATTCTTCAGAGTCTTCTTTGTCTTGCTTTTTAAGATGCGGGATCAAAAGGTTGATTCGGGTGTATAGCTCAGAGCTATCTTCAGCAGGACCAGAAATGATTAAAGGGGTACGAGCTTCATCAATTAGGATTGAGTCCACCTCATCGACAACTGCAAAGAAGCGTTCACGTTGTACGCGATCTTCGCTACGGAAAGCCATATTGTCACGAAGGTAGTCAAAACCAAATTCATTGTTCGTTCCGTACAAGATGTCAGCTTGGTACGCTTCTTTTTTCTCTTGAGGAGGCATGTTTGGCACGTTTACGCCAACAGTCATACCTAAAAATTCAAATAGAGGGCGGTTTGTCTCTGCATCACGTTTAGCTAGATAATCGTTCACTGTTACAATATGAACGCCTTTACCAGCTAGGGCATTTAGGTAAGCAGGGAGCGTTGCCGTCAGCGTTTTACCTTCACCCGTACGCATTTCAGCGATTTGACCCGCATTTAGAACCATACCACCGATAAGCTGGACGTCGAAGTGGCGCATACCGTAGACACGCTTAGATGCTTCACGAACCGTAGCAAAAGCTTCTGGAAGTAGTTTATCAAGAGTTTCACCCTTCTCTAGGCGCTCACGGAATTCAACCGTCTTTGCTTTTAGCTCTTCGTCACTTAGAGCCTCGAATGTTGGCTCATAGTTATTAATTTCTTTTACAATTTTTCTAAGGCGGCGCAGTGTTCGGTCGTTGCGACTGCCAATCACTTTTGTCAGTAGCTTAGTTATCATTTTTCGTGAATCTCTCTTTATTCAGACCGTTCCCGATCTACTCATAATGCCTTCAGTCTCTGCCAGTTTGGAACTAAGAATACTGAGATAAATCATTTATCAAAGATATTGAGTTCAAACATCCATATTTCAAGGCTAAGTTTTGAAACAATGTGGCTTAGTGTAAGGATTTTTAATCGATACAACCATAAATAGACGTATTTGTTTGAAGCACTCTGAAGTTTTTACTTAAAGTGGTGACTGATTAGCCGATATTGCATACCGCAATATGTGTAATCCATCCAGAGCAAACTTTGCTTTTTACCTTGCTACATTGTAAAACTGAAGCTAAAGACGTTAATGTAAACTATACCTTGATAGAAAGCTGCTCTAGAATAGCTATATCTCAACAAAATTAGATTTTACCTATGCGTGATCACCGTCCAACCTCGACTGAAGATGTTATTGCTGAGTCACAGTTCAAGCAGATTCAAGAACATGCTGGAGAAATCTTACAGCTTAACCAAGCTTTGCAAGAGGTCTTACCCACGGGGACGGCCGATCATTGCCGAGTAGCGAATGTTCGTAACGGCCATCTATTGATCGATGTCTCTAGTGCCGCGATCAAAATGAAGATCGATTACGATCGCCTCATGATCCTAAATAAACTTCGTACTCAAGGCTTTGCCAAGCTGATGAGCGTTGAAGTGAGGATCAATCCTTCACTATATCGAAACCGCTTTCAACAAGGCGACAGACCTAAGCGTCCACCACTAACCGAATCTGCAGCAAAGTCATTAATGACGATTGCCGACATGGCGCCACCGAAAATTCAAGAGCGTTTAAAACGATTAGCCGATATGGCAGAAAAGGAAGATCGTAAGTGAACGTTATTTCAATATGCTGAAAGCTTGAATGTTATTGATAAATCCAGGATTAAAGCCAAATAGCAAAAAACCAGGCATAAGCCTGGTTTTTTTATTAATTCTAATGCCAAGTATTTACGCAAGCACCATATTTGGTTCTGCGAATGCTACTGGTGAGCCGACTTCTTCTTCGAATGTAGTCCACTCCCACGCTTCCTGATCTGCAAGAACAGCACGTAACAGTTGGTTATTTAAACCGTGGCCAGATTTAAAGGCACGGAATTCACCAATGATTGGGTGGCCACACATGTAAAGGTCACCAATCGCATCCAACACTTTGTGAGTCACAAACTCATTTTCAAAGCGTAGACCTTCTTCATTAAGAATACGGTAATCATCCAAAACGATAGCATTGTCAAAACTACCACCCAAAACTAGGTTTTGAGATTGTAGATATTCGATATCACGCATAAAGCCAAACGTACGTGCTCGAGAAATCTCACGAACAAAGCCTTTTGACGAGAAATCAAACAGCAAACGTTGCTCGTCTGATTCAATCGCTGGGTGATTAAACTCAATTTCGAAGTCCATACGGAAGCCGTTAAATGGTACAAATTCTGCCCATTTATCACCATCTTCAAAACGAACTGGCTTTTTGATACGGATGAAGCGTTTTGGCGCATTTTGCGTTTCGATACCTGCTTGTTGTAGCAAGTATACAAATGGGCTTGCACTACCATCCATGATCGGAATTTCAGGTGCGTCTACTTCGACAATAATGTTATCGATGCCCATACCAGCAAGTGCCGCATTCAAGTGCTCAACAGTTGAAATACGCACACCTTCATCGTTTACCAATGCAGTACAAAGCATGGTGTCACGAACCGAAGCTGGATCAGCTGGAAAATCTACAGGTGGATTTACATCTGTACGACGGTAAATGATACCTGTATTTGCAGCAGCCGGGCGCAGAGTAAGTGTGACTTTACGACCAGAGTGGAGACCCACACCAGTTGTTTTCACTATTTCTTTCAGAGTACGTTGTCTGATCATCTGCTTGCCTCTCAAAAATTTGCTACAAAACACGGCCGTCTGTAACGTCGACCGTGAATGCTACCATAATTTTGAGCCATGTCAAATTTATGGGTTAAAGATTAATCAGCCTGACGACGCAAAAATGCCGGTATGTCTAAATAACCACTTTCCTTTTCTTGCTTTGGAGCCGCAGAACTTTGGCTCGACGAAGCTGGAGAAGAAGGAGCAGTGTTTGTCGGCTGAGGAGTTACCTGTGGCTTCTCTTGCACTTGATTATTCTGCAAAGTCTGTGCCGGTTTTTCTTCAGCTTGCGTTGCCGCTGCTTGTTGCTGTGGTTGAGCTTGCGGCGTCGGTGCCACTTTAGCTTTACCACCCGCAACTAGCGTGATATCTGGCTTTTTCTCATTACCAATACCTGTCGCTACAACTGTTACGCGGATTTCGTCAGTCATATCAGGGTCTAGAGAAGTACCGATAACAACAGTCGCATTGTCAGAAGCGAATGCCTTCACTGTATTACCAACCGTCTCAAACTCGTCAAGACGCATATCCAGACCAGCAGTAATATTGACAAGAACACCACGAGCGCCCGCTAGATCGATGTCTTCCAGAAGTGGGCTAGAAATTGCCATTTCAGCCGCTTCTTCAGCACGGTCTTCACCTTTGGCGATGCCGCTACCCATCATTGCGTGACCCATTTCAGACATTACAGTTCTTACGTCCGCAAAGTCGACGTTGATCATGCCAGGGCGAGTAATTAGCTCAGCAATACCTTGAACGGCATTCTTAAGAACATCGTTAGCGCTTGCAAAAGCTTCTAGTAGTGTTACACCACGACCAAGTACTTTAAGTAGCTTTTCGTTTGGAATCGTGATCAAAGAGTCAACATGCTTAGAGAGCTCATCGATACCTTGCTCAGCAAATGCCAAACGCTTTTTACCTTCAAAACTAAACGGTTTAGTTACTACCGCTACTGTTAGAATGCCAAGCTCTTTAGCCACTTCAGCAATAACAGGCGCTGCACCAGTACCGGTACCGCCACCCATACCAGCTGCGATAAACACCATATCGGCGCCAGTCAGGGAATCTTTAATTCGATCTCTGTCTTCGAGAGCTGCGTCACGGCCAACCTGTGGATTAGCACCTGCACCCAGACCTTTAGTGATATCACCACCGATCTGAATTACATTGCCAACGCTTGTCTTACGAAGTGCTTGCGCATCAGTGTTGACGCTGATGAATTCCACACCTTCGATGGATTCACGCACCATGTGTTCAACGGCGTTACCACCGCCGCCACCAACCCCAACGACCTTGATTACTGCATCGTCAGACATTTCCATCATCGGTTCAAACATGTGTTGTCTCCGTTTATCCTGCAACTCAGGTTAAAACTCTTTTTGTATCCAGTTACGCAATTTATCGAAAAAGCCAGTTACAGATGAGCGTTTAGGTTCATTATAATCGCTATCGTCGCTAGACTGCATGTCTCTTGCGTAATGAAGTAATCCAACTGCCGTAGAATGGTACGGCTCTTTTACATAGTCAGTTAATCCGCTGACTTCGAGCGGTTTGCCGACCCTTACTTGATTGCGGAATACGCGTTCCGCACATTCTACCACTCCGTCCATTTGCGCAGCACCGCCGGTGAGTACAACTCCCGCAGCCAGATGGTGCTTGATACCCTCTTCGCGCAATTTTGCTTGTACAGAGTCGATAGTTTGGTTAACCAGTCCCATAAGCTCAGAGTAGCGTGGCTCAATCACTTCTGACAACGTTTGACGTTGCAGGCTACGTGATGGTCGTCCACCTACGCTTGGTACATTAACCGTGTCATCCTTACTGACCAGTTCACTCAAAGCACAGCCATATTTGACTTTTATTTCTTCAGCATCGCTCACTGGCGTGCCAAAAGCAAAAGCAATATCACTGGTTACAGCATTTCCTGCGTACGAAAATACTTCTGTGTGACGTAACGCACCGCCAGTCCAGATGGCCACATCCATCGTGCCGGCGCCAATATCAACCACACAAACTCCAAGCTCTCTTTCATCCTCGGTGATTACTGCATTACTAGCAGCAAGCCCAGAAAATACGAGTTGTTCTACTTTAAGGCCGCAGCGTTCTACCGCCTTAATAATGTTGCGTGCCATGTCATTATGGCATGAGATAAGGTGGACACTCACTTCCATTCTTACCCCAGATAAACCAAGCGGATTTTTGATTCCTTCTTGGTAATCAATGGTGAACTCTTGCGGGATCACATGAAGAATTCGCTGTTCATCACCGATTTTAATCGATTTTGCGGTATGGATAGCGCGATCCATGTCTTCTTGAGACACCTCTTCATCAGAAATCGTGCCCATACCTTTTTCAATTCGGCTTGCGATATGCTTACCAGACAACGAAATGAAGACTCGGCTGATCTGGCACTCTGCCATTAATTCAGCTTGATCAATTGCACGTTGTACTGATTTTACAACCGACTCCAAATCATTCACGCCACCTTTATCCATGCCGCGTGAGGGGCTACTACCTGCGCCAATAATATTAATTTGACCGTCTGGTAAAACCTCACCCACTAGAGCCGATACGGTTGCAGTGCCTATATCAAGACCAACAATAATGTTGTCATCAGCGGCCTTAGTCATCTGTACTCTCTTCTAACTCTTGTTCAGGAAACCAACCAACTGCGGCTCCTGTATCGTACCTAAGATCGATATAACTGATTCTTTGCGTGTCACTGCCAAGCTTGTTATAGAGCTTAAAAAAGCGCTCTATACGCTCAAGAAGAGACTCTTTACCGAGCTCTAATCGAATACCGTTATCAAGGATGATTTGCCAAGCTCGTCGCTCGTTTAATACCAGAGACGATATCGCTAAACCCAATTGCTGAAACTTAGGACTCAAATCACGGTAAGTCTGTAAGACTTCCGGTCCGCTATCTTTGGGTCCGTACAGCTTCACTTTTTCTTCTTGCAACAGAGCAACATCTCCATCAAAAACGAACCCGTTTTTATCTAACAGTTCGTTGCCATTCCAAATGGCTTCTGGTTGATGCTCCGTCAAAAAAACTTTTACTGTATCCGGCCACTGCTTTCGGATTGCGGCATGCGCTACCCATGGCAGAGCTTCGACACTTTGCTGTAATACATCAATATCCTGGGACATAAATGTACCGATGTGATCGATTCGACTAAATGCAGCCTGCACATCGTCAGCTTGGACATACTCCAGTTTCCCCTGAAGTACTATTTTGGAGAGAGGTAACCTTTGGTCATCCCACATCCAACTGATCGCCGCGTACAAAACAGAACTAATTAAAGTCACAACCACAACGAAAAATAACGCACCCAAGATTTTTTCTTGGCGACCAGGGTTGTTACCCGTATTTGGTCGCTCGTCATTCAGTGCAATATTCAACAACGTCTTCGTTTCCTGACTTTTGTCGTGTACTTTTTACCCATATAATTACGCAGAGGTAAAAGTCTTGACTTTAACCTTGGGATTATACTGAGCTCTTGTAAACTATCAAACACTGATAGCAATAAATCACAATGATATTGACGCAAAATCGAGATCTGAGTCTTTATCTGTCCTTCGCATCAACAATATGTGTCAGCCAAGCATCTTGTTTATATTCAATTTAAGACCTGCCAGCTGTTTCGCCACTTTACCAATATCACCCGCACCTTGCGTTAAGATTAGGTCGCCGTCTTGTATAACGTTAGCTAAAACTGAAGGTAATTGCTCGATTTCTGGAACAAAAATCGGGTCTACCTTGCCTCGGCTGCGAATTGTGCGACATAAAGCGCGCCCATCAGCACCTGCAATCGGCTTTTCACCCGCTGCGTAAACATCCAGCATGATCAATACATCCACCTGTTCAAGCACATTCGCGAAATCATCGTATAAATCACGAGTACGGCTATAACGGTGCGGTTGGAAAATCATCACCAAACGCTTGTCTTGCCAACCACTGCGTGCTGCATTAATGGTTACATCCACTTCTGTTGGATGATGGCCGTAATCATCAACAAGCATTGCATGGCCGTTGCCAGTATCAAACTCGCCAAGGTGATCAAAACGTCTTCCCGTACCTTGCGTACCAGCCATTGCCTTTAGGATCGCATCGTCTTCAATGTCATCTTCAGTAGCAACCGCAATCGCAGCAGACGCATTCAATGCATTGTGACGACCTGGAATATTCAGCGTGATATCTAAGTTAGCTCGCCCTTTACGTACTACCGTAAATTTGCCTTGCTGCCCCTCTTGACGATAATCTTCAATACGTACGTCGGCATCTTCAGAAAAACCGTAAGTTATCACTTGACGACTAATACGTGGGATTAACTCTCGAACCACAGGATCATCAATGCAAACAATTGCTTGGCCGTAAAACGGTAGATTATGAAGGAAATCGATGAAGGTTTGCTTTAAGGTTTCAAAGTCACCACCATAGGTATCCATATGATCGGCTTCGATATTGGTAACAATGCTCACCATTGGTTGCAAGTGCAGGAATGACGCGTCACTTTCATCTGCCTCTGCAATTAGAATACGACTCGAGCCTAGACGCGCATTTGTACCTGCGCTTTTCACCAAACCGCCATTCACAAACGTTGGATCAAGACCGGCTTCAGAATAGATTTGAGTAACAAGAGCGGTCGTCGTGGTTTTACCGTGTGTACCCGCAACGGCAATACCGTGACGGAATCGCATCAATTCAGCCAACATCTCTGCGCGGCGTACAATAGGGATGCGTAATTCACGTGCCGCCATCACTTCTGGGTTTTCTTCGTTGATCGCCGTTGACACAACAACCACACTGGCTTTTTCTACATTACTGGCTTGATGACCAATAAATACCGTCGCACCTTTTGATACCAAACGCTCTGTCACAGCGTTCTCTGATAGATCAGAACCTGTGATTTGGTAGCCTTCGTTCAACAGCACTTCTGCAATGCCGCTCATGCCCGCACCACCAATACCGATGAAGTGGATGGATTTCACGCGGCGCATCTCTGGCACCATTGCGCGAATCTGAGCTAAGTCTTGTGTATGTTGGATTGTCATCAATTCTATTCTCAATAATTCGGTTAACGCTTTTCGGTCAAAGCGACAATGGCTTGTGCGACAACTCGGTCAGCATTCAATTTTGCAGCGCCACGCGCTTGCTCAGCCATTGTAAGTAAAGCTTGGCGATCCAATTGTTGGATCTGCTGAGTCAGAGACTCAACGGTTAAATCTGGTTGTTCAATCATTTTCGCCGCGCCGCAATCCACCAAGTGGTCTGCATTAAGTGCTTGCTGGCGGTCTTTGTGCATGAATGGAACAAAAATAGCGCCTACACCTGCCGCCGAGACTTCAGAAACGGTTAACGCTCCAGAGCGACAAACTAAAAGGTCAGCCCATGCGTAAGCTTCTGCAACGTCATCAATGAATTCCATTACTTCTGCATTTACCACACCATTAGCTTGGTATGCTGCATTCACTTCTTCGGCGGCACCTTTGCCCGCTTGATGACGAATACAGTAATCTTCGCCCAATTTCGACATCACGTCTGGCAGAGTTTGGTTAAGAATACGTGCGCCTTGGCTGCCACCCATAACCAAAATGCGAATTGGACCTTGGCGCTCTTGCATGCGCTCAATTGGCGCTGCTAATTGAGTCACATCTTCACGAACTGGGTTCCCAACCACTTCGGCATTTGGAAAAGCGCCAGGGAAAGCCTGAAAAACCTTCTTAGCGATTTTCGATAACCATTGGTTCGTTAAACCTGCTACTGCATTTTGTTCATGCAGAACAACAGGAATGCCACTCATCCAAGCGGCAATACCGCCCGGGCCGCTAACATAACCGCCCATACCAAGCACTGCGTCTGGCTGCCAGCGTTTCATGTGAGCACGAGCCTGCATAATGGCATTGATAATTTGAAATGGTGCTGCAAGAAGACGTTTAACGCCTTGACCTCGTAACCCTTTCACTTTGATAAAGTCGATTTCAATGCCATGTTTTGGCACCAAATCCGCTTCCATTCGATCCGCCGTACCTAACCAACGGATCTCCCAACCTTGCTCTTGAAGCTGTTTTGCTACCGCCAAACCTGGGAATACGTGACCGCCAGTACCACCAGCCATCACCATCAAACGTTTATTTTGTTTCATTAGTTTGTTGTTCTGATTGTTCTTGCTCGCGTTTCAAGCGGCATTCGTAATCGATACGCAGCAATATGGACACTGCGACGGACATAATAATCAGACTGGAACCACCATAACTGATTAGCGGAAGTGTTAAACCTTTGGTTGGTACGATACCAGCTGCAGCACCAACGTTCACCAAGGTCTGGAACGCAAACCAAATACCTATACCGAAAGCCAGATAACCGCCGAACATTTCGCCTTCTTCAAACGCACGCTTGCCTATGTAAACCGCTTTTAGCACTAAGCTAAAAATCAACATTAAGACCAACACAACGCCCACGAAACCAAGCTCTTCAGCAAGTACCGCAAACACAAAGTCGGTATGCGCTTCTGGTAGATATTCCAGTTTTTGAATTGAGTTACCGAGACCTTGACCGAACCATTCACCACGACCAAACGCCATCAAAGACTGAGTCAACTGATAGCCACTGCCAAATGGGTCTTCCCACGGGTCAAGGAAGGAGGTTACTCGTCGCATACGGTATGGCTCGACGAGAATCAAACCTACCACAGCGCCGATACCTGCCACCATCAAGGCGAGAAACTGGGTTAGTTTTGCACCTGCGATAAAAAGCATGCCAAACAGCGTGACCAGCATCACGACGACCGTCCCCAAGTCTGGCTGACCAAGTAGTAATACTGCAAAGAAGGCAAACACCATGATTGGCTTCATAAAGCCACCAAAGAACGTTTGTCGTACTTCGTCTTGCTTTCGAACTAAGTAACCAGACATGAAGATAAACAGCGATAGCTTCGCGACCTCCGCTGGCTGAAGGTTAAACAGCCCGAGGGGAATCCAACGAGACGCACCATTAACCGACTTACCCGCCAAGAGCACGATGATCAACAGTGCGAAAGAAGCCCAAAGTAAGTAATGGCTCTTCTTAAACCACTCTTGCAAAGGCACTTGCAAAATAACAGCGGAGGTCCCTAACGCCAGCACGAGAAACGTCGCATGACGAAACATAAAGTGGAACGGCTGTTCCGTTAATCGAGAGCTGATTGGAAATGATGCAGAGGTTACCATGACCAAACCAGTCAACATCAAACCCAGTGCAATCCACACTAACTGACGATCAAACATCGCCTCTGGGGCTGGATGCTTGAGCCAATTGCCAATACTGCGTTTAACGTTACCTAAACCCACGAAGTGTGTAACCTTTAATTATGCATATTTCTGAGCAAGAGCAGCGAAAGCATCACCTCTTGCCATAAAGTTGTCGAATTGATCAAAGCTAGCACATGCAGGAGACAGCATCACCATATCACCTGGTTTTAACTGCGAAGATACTTGTTGAATCACATCTTCCATAGTGTCGAAACGTATTGCAGATTCATGCAGTGGCATAAATTCATCGCCATCAGCGCCAAAGCAACACAGTTGCAAGTTAAGCGTCGAGAAGATCGGTTTTAATGGCGAGAAGTCAGCACCTTTGCCAACACCACCAACGAGTAAGTAGAGCTTGCCTGTCGATTCCAAACCAGATAGCGCAGCCATAGTGCTGGCAATATTAGTTGCTTTAGAGTCATTCACCCATTTGACGCCTTGATTATCCGCAACCACCTGGCATCGGTGTGTCAGTCCCGTGTAATTTTTAAGTGCATTCAATGCTTTGTGATAGTTTACGTCCGCAGCTTTTAATAGCGCTAAAGCAACCAGAGCGTTAGATAAGTTGTGCTTACCAACCAACTTAAGCTCATCACTTGCGACAACTCGTTGACCGTGATCGAGCAGCCAAGTACGGTTGCCATCCACCTCGAGACCAAAGTCCTGATTGTCGCTGCCAAATGTCACCAATGGCATCTCTGCGTCTGGGAAGGTTTCTTGATCATCACGGTTCACGACTGCAAGAGCAGCATGGTTAAAAATACGCAACTTAGCTTGTCGATAGTCAGACATGCCTTGATAACGATCCATATGATCTTCAGAAAGATTCAGAAACGCAGCGGCTTTGAGCTTTAAGCTTGACGTCGTTTCTAACTGGAAGCTCGAGAGTTCGAGTACATATAGGTCTGCGTCTTGTTCTAACAAATCCAGTGCAGGCACACCGATGTTACCACCAACGCCAACATCCAAACCTGCAGCCTCAGCCATCACACCTGTGAGGCCGGTTACTGTGCTCTTACCGTTTGAGCCCGTAATCGCAATCACCGGTTTCTGCACCGCCCAAGCGAATAACTCGATATCACCTACTACGGCCGTACCTTTTGCTAATACGGCTTGGATCTCTGGTGTCGCTAGCGCAATACCAGGGTTGGTCACGATAAGATCCGCGTCAGAAAGCCAGTCTGTATTCCAACCACCACTATGCAGTTGAACACTTTCCGGCAAGCGCTCTGCACCTGGAGGGTTTACACGAGTATCAATGACTTTGACCACAAGTTGTGGCTGATTTTTTCTTAGGTGTTTAACGACAGAGAGCCCGGTAATACCGAGCCCTACGACGACAACACTATGTATGTTTTGCCAACGTTCCATATTTGATCACACTGTAAATCTTGTTCTTGGAAAGCGCGATTAACGCACTTTCAATGTCGCAAGACCAATCAGAACAAGAACCATAGAAATAATCCAGAAGCGCACGATTACGCGAGGTTCTGGCCAACCTTTCAATTCGTAGTGGTGGTGAATTGGTGCCATACGGAAAATGCGCTGACCACGTAATTTGTAAGAACCTACCTGCAGGATGACTGATAGCGTTTCCATTACAAATACGCCACCCATGATCACCAACACCAACTCTTGACGAACTAGAACAGCAATGGTGCCCAATGCACCGCCAAGCGCTAGTGAGCCCACATCGCCCATGAACACTTGTGCTGGGTACGTGTTAAACCACAAGAAACCAAGGCCTGCACCTACGATTGCTGTACATACGACAACTAACTCAGAAGCATGTGGTAAGTATGGTATATGAAGGTATTCAGAGAAGTTAACGTTACCGGTCGCCCATGCAATAACCGCGAAGCCTGCTGCAACAAGAACCGTTGGCATGATTGCCAAACCGTCTAGACCATCAGTCAGGTTGACCGCGTTACTTGTACCTACAATGACAAAGTAAGTCAGAATGATATACATCAAACCAAGCTGCGGCATGATGTCTTTAAAGAATGGCACCACTAGCTGAGTTGCTGCTGTGTCTTTACCGTAAGCATACAATGCGAAAGCGACGACAAACGCGATCAACGACTGCCAGAAGTACTTCCAACGCGCGATCAAGCCATCGGTATTTTTGCGTACCACTTTACGATAATCATCAACAAATCCGACCGCACCGTAGCCAAGTAAGACTGTCAGTACCGCCCATACGTAAGGGTTGGATAAGTCTGTCCATAGCAAAATCGTGATTGAGATGGCCGCTAAGATCATGATACCGCCCATTGTTGGGGTACCACGCTTACTAAAGTGAGATTCAGGACCTTCGTTACGCACTACCTGACCAATTTGCAGCATTTGCAAACGCTTGATCATGATTGGTCCCATCCATAATGACAGACCTAGAGCGGTTAATACGCTTAGGATTGCTCGAAAAGACAAGTATTCAAACAATCGGAAAAAAGACAGGTATGGCTGTAGCAGCTCGGCAAGCCAAATAATCATTAATAATACTCCTTCAAAGCAGCAGCGACTTCAAACATACGTGCACCGTTCGCTCCTTTCACCAATATCGTATGGTTTTCAGGAACGGCTTGGTCTAGATGCTGCTTGATGTATTCAATCATCTCTTGGTGCGTCTCAAAATGAATGCCTTGGCAAAGATCACTGATCACCTTGGCGTCTGCACCATATGTGAGAACATGTTCAAATTTTTGTGGGGCAGCATGTTCCCCGACTTGACGATGAAGTGCAAGACTTTCCTCGCCCAATTCCGCCATATTACCTAAAATCAGCCAGCGTTGACCTGGGAAAGCGGCCAATAAATCAACTGCCGCTTTCATGGCTGGCACGCTCGCGTTGTAGCTGTCGTCAATCAATTTTATCTTTTCGCTCAGCGCTTCAACCTCGACGCGACCTTTCACTTTGTTCAAATGTTTAAGGCCAGCGCGAACCTCTTCTAATGTGGCGCCCATTTGTAACGCAATAATAGAAGCAGCGATGGCATTCGCAACGTTGTGTTGACCTATGATACCCAGAGACAGTTCAATTTCTTGTGAGCTTGCTGCGATATGTAAGTCAAAGCTTGCTTCACCTGCGGCGTTCAATACGATGTTAGAAGCGAAGAAGTCTGCATCAGTATTACTTTGTGAAAAAGTAATGACTTTCTTATCTGCTAACACTTCATCCCACTTGGCTTCACCATTGCTGTCTAGGTTAACAATCGCAATACCACCAGCTGAAAGGCCTTGGTAGATTTCACCTTTGGCTTGTTTCACGCCATCGATAGAACCAAAGCCTTCAAGGTGAGCGGCTGCTACATTGTTCACTAACGCGATATCTGGTTTTACTAACTGAGTCGTGTAAGCAATTTCACCTATATGGTTAGCACCAAGCTCAATCACGGCATAATCATCATCCTGCTGTGAGCGTAATAATGTCAACGGAACACCAATATCATTATTGAAGTTACCCGCCGTGAATAGCACTTTGCCTTTCAATTGCAGGATACTCGCAACCATTTCTTTTACGGTCGTTTTACCGCAACTTCCGGTGATGGCAACGGTAGGTGTTTGGCATGCTTGATGCACCCAAGAAGCAAATTCACCCAATGCAAGTTTGGTATCCGACACCACAATTTGCGGCACATTCACATCTAAGCGTTTTTCCACGAGTAAAGCACCGGCACCTGCATCTACCGCTTGTTGGCAAAAGTTGTGCGCATCAAAGCGCTCCCCAACTAACGCGACGAATACAGCCCCACGCTCAATCGTTCGTGTATCAGTAGAAACCGCGTCGATAAGTAGCTCGTCGCCGAATCGCTCACCACGAGTGATGTCTGCAATTTGAGATAACGTTACTTTGATCATGAGGTCAATCCTAAAAGTTGCATTGCGGACTCGCGGTCGGAGTAATGAATCGTTTCGCCATTACGAATCTGATAATCTTCATGGCCCTTTCCAGCTAACAAGATAATGTCGTTTGGCGAAGCATTTTCAATGGCATAAGACAGTGCTTTGAAGCGGTCATGCTGAACAATCGCTTCAGCAGGTTTTGACAGCCCAGCTAACATGTCTTTCACAATCTGAACCGGGTCTTCGCTGCGTGGGTTATCGTCAGTCAACACCACTCTGTCGCCTAGACGCTCTGCAATTTCCGCCATCATTGGGCGCTTACCTGCATCGCGATCGCCACCGCAGCCAAAAATAGCCCACAGCTGGCCTTCACAATGAACTCGTAAAGCTTGCAGCGCTTTTTCTAAAGCATCAGGAGTATGGGCATAATCAACCACGACTTTGGCACGATCCTCAGTTTGGAATAACTCCATTCGGCCGAGTACAGGTTGCAGTTGACCTGCGGTTTCGAGTAACGCTTGTTTCTCTTTACCTAAGCTTAATAAGGTCGCAAAAGCGAGCATTAAGTTGGTTGCATTAAACTCACCAATCAATGGCGCGTGCAATTCACCTGAGCCAAATTTACCATCGAACTTAATAGTAATCCCTGACTCCGCGTAACTGACTTCCGTCGCCCAAATTGCGCTTTCAAATTCAGTATTCGGTTTGAGCGAAACAGCGACCGCATTACTTAACTGCGACGCCCATTGATGACCTACTTCATCATCAACATTGATAATGGCACGTTCACATTGGTGTTGCGTGAACAACCCAAGCTTTGCATTGGCATACTCTTCCATCGTGCCATGGTAATCAAGATGGTCACGACTTAAGTTAGTAAACACGCCCGCCGCAAATGATAATGCTTTGACACGACCTTGCGTCAGGCCATGGGAAGATACTTCTAGCGCGGTGTATGTGGCTTGTTGATTTGCGAGAGAGGAGAGCGTTTTCTGAATTTCAACGGCATTCCCCGTTGTATTCGCAGCTTGTTGCAAGTTATTGAGGAAGCCATTTCCTGTTGTTCCCATTACCGCCGCTTTATGGTCAAGCAGTTCTAGCCATTGCGCTATTAACTGGGTAATGGTGGTTTTGCCGTTGGTGCCGGTGACACCAATCAAATCCATATCAGGGTAAGCATAAAGCTTTCCAGCAATTGCGGATAAACGTTGGTCCAACCTATCAATGTAAATGACGGGAACATCATCAATGATTTCCACCGTACCATGTGTTTTGACATCGCAGGCTTGCGCCAGGGCTGCATTTGCACCTTGCTCAATTGCAGAGGCAATGAATTTACGCCCATCCACAACATGGCCAATCACTGCTACAAACGTGGTTCCAGGTTGAACTCTTCGGCTGTCGAGCTCCAATTCAGAAACAAGAACGGACGATAAGCTAGGGCAATCCACCCAAGGGGAAAGCAGCACGTCCATACTGATGGCTTTAGTCATATTTGTTCTCCGAGCTTTGGCTCAGGTTTTCTTAATTTTGTTTGCTCAGTAAACCACAGGGCTTACTGTTGGAATTTGTTTTCGTCAGGTGCAACATTGAGTATTTGTAGCGCGCCTTTCATGATTTCAGAGAAGACAGGAGACGCTACCGAACCACCATAGTAGTCATCACCTTGAGGCTCGTTTACGATCACCACCAAAGCAATTCGCGGATCGCTAACCGGAGCAAGCCCAGCCGTGTAGGTGATGTACTCGTCGCTGTACCCGCCAGCAGAAGCTTTACGTGATGTACCTGTTTTCGCTCCCACTCGATAACCAGGAACTGCTGCTCTGCGAGCCGAGCCCCCTTTTTGAGTTACGGTTTCCAACATGTCTAATACTTGACGCGCATACTTCGCACTCACCACTTGACGTGACATGTCATGATCATTGCTTTCAATAATATGAATAGGCTCGTATTTGCCAAGGTTTCCAAGCGTCGCATAAGCATGGGCTAGCTGGATTGGTGTAATTGATAGACCGTAACCAAACGCAATCGTGGCGCGCTCAATTGGCGACCAACGAGTTCGTGTAGGAAAAATACCCGTCACTTCCCCAACTAGGTTTAGGCCAGAAAGCTCACCAAAACCCACTGAACTGTACAGCCCAAGAAGCGCCTCTACCGGCATTTGCATTGCTAGCTTCGTCACACCGATATTACTCGACTTTTTAAGGATCGTGGTCAAGCTCGCTTTGCCTACGCGAGAGACATCTCTGACTCGACTACCACCTAAACGTAGGACACCATTACCGGTATCTACGATGGTATCTTTATCGGCTATCCCATTTTCTAAGGCGGCTAAAATAACGAAAGGCTTAATGGTCGAACCGGGCTCCATTGAGTCCGTGATCACTCGGTTACGCATTTGATAGCTTTGCCAATCGCTACGATTGTTAGGGTTGTAAGAAGGAGCATTAACCATGGCCAATACGGCGCCCGTTTTTACATCCAACATGACAACAGAACCCGAAGTAGCGCGGTGGTCCGCAACGGCTTGCTTAATCGCACGATACGCAATCGCCTGTAGGCGCTGATCGATGGTTAACTGAAGTGATTTACCTTCTTGCTTGTCTTGCCAAGCAATGTTTTCCACAACACGACCATAGCGATCTTTACGAATAGTTTTCTTACCCGCCGCGCCAGTGAGCCACTCATCGTAGCTACGCTCCACACCTTCTAGGCCATGCCCGTCAATGCCTGTTACACCGACTAAGTGAGCACTAACCTCACCTGCAGGATAATAACGACGAGATTCCGACTTAAGGCCAACACCTGGCAGCTTTAGCTCACGAATATAGTTCGCCATGGCCGGACTGACCTGGCGCTGCAAGTAGATAAAGCGACGTTTTTCATTGCGCTTAATTTTGTCTATTAACCCTTGTCGGTCAATACCAAGAACATCCGCTAATGCATGCCAACTTTTGGTCTGGCTTAACGCGTTTTCTTTAAATATAGTGGCAGGATCTGCCCAAACCGCCTCAACCGGCACACTGACAGCAAGCGGCTCACCATTTCGATCCGAAATAATACCGCGAGCAGAAGGAATGGATTTAACACGAACCGAACGTAGGTCACCTTGTTTAATCAGGTTATCTGGCTCAATGATTTGGATGTAGGCTACGCGTGCCACCAAAAGGGCAAATGCACAAAAAACAAAAAACAGTAATAGATGGAAGCGCCAACGAATCAAGAAAGATTCTTCGACCGCCACTTTCACTGCTTTGTTATCGGTTTTCTTATCCCCCGTAGCCGCTTTCTCTTTTGCTACAGGTTTACGCTTATTGGCTTGTTTCGTGTTGGATTTTTTTCTAATCATTTGAGCGTGACAACCACTTCTTTATCGCCATCAGGTCGTTTCATTTCAAGTTCTTTTTTGGCAAGGTCTTGAACACGACTGTGTTCCGCGAGGGCAGTTTCTTCCAACATTAAGTTACGCCATTCGCTATCTAATCGTTCTCGTTCAACCAACGTATGGTCTTTCTCGGTGATCGCTTGACGCGCATGGTGGGTAGCAAATACCACTCCCATTGCCGATGCCACGATCAATAGCAACAACAGTAATGGCCAGCGACCAACAGTGAGGAGATCCGTTGCAATCAACTTAGCAAGATTAGGAGTGGATTTCGTCATAATAATTAAAGCTTTTCTGCAATTCTTAACACAGAGCTGCGCGAACGAGGGTTCATTTCAATTTCTTGTTTGCTTGGTTTAATCGCTTTGCTCACCGCTTTCATATTCGCACTACCAAGAGCACGAATTTGCTCTTCCGTCATTGGAATACCGTGTGGCACTTCAGGCCCTTTGCTCTCTTTACGGATAAAACGTTTGACCATACGGTCTTCCAGAGAGTGGAAGCTAATCACAGATAAACGGCCTTCAGGAGCAAGAATGCTCGCCGCGCCTTTAAGTGCCGTATCAATTTCTTCTAACTCACTGTTGATGTAAATACGAAAAGCCTGGAAAGCACGAGTCGCAGGGTGTTTTTTCTCTTTAAAACTTTTCGGTGCGGCATCTGAAATCAATTTTGCCAGCTGACCAGTGCGAACCATTGGCTCATTTTCTTCATCTTCACGGTAGGCAACAATCGCTTTTGCAATACGGCGCGCATGTTTATCTTCCCCGAACTCGCGAATGACCCAAGTGATATCATCGAGGTCTGCTTCCATCAACCATTGAGATACTGGAATACCTGATGTCGGGTCCATACGCATATCTAGCGGACCATCTTTCATAAAGCTAAAGCCACGCTCTGCGTCGTCTAACTGAGGAGAAGAAACGCCTAAATCCAGAAGAACACCATCCACTTTTCCAACTAGCCCATACTCTTCAGCATACTCAGCAATACCAGAAAATGGACCATGAATAATGGTGAAGCGAGGGTCATTGATTTTGCCTGCCTCAGCGATCGCTTGAGGGTCACGGTCGATACTGTACAGTCGGCCATTTTCACCGAGTTTAGATAGAATTGTCCGGCTGTGACCGCCACGGCCAAATGTTCCATCAATATAGACGCCGTCTGGTTTGATAGCTAAGCCATCAATGGATTCATTTAATAACACGGAAATATGTTGGAAGGTTTCGGTCATAGCTTTCTCGTTGAATGATCTTGAAGCGATTCTTTAGTGTACTGATTTCCTACATCATCGCCACCACAAGTCTAAAGTTAGACGTGATTTACGCCAAGTTTATTGGTAATGACATAGTTTGCGTCAATTAAATGCAAAAAACCCATCACTACCGAAGTAGAGATGGGTCTCGAATAGGTGGAGCCGACACATAAGCCGGGTTCTGTTCCGCTTGCACGGCGGTAGCCATTCGTCTAGGCCAGCAATCACTCACTGGCTCGAGCAACCTACCCGCCTCCTTACGCGAGCAACGCAATGTGGAGGCCTATTTGGTCTTGCTTCAGGTGGAGTTTACCCTGCTACGAACTATTGCTAGTCGTCCGGTGCGCTCTTACCGCACCCTTTCACCCTTACCTGTACCCTTACGGGCCATCGGCGGTCTTCTCTCTGCTGCACTTGTCGTAGGCTTGCGCCCCCCAGGCGTTACCTGGCACCTTGCTCTATGAAGCCCGGACTTTCCTCCCCTTTGTCAGTCTCCCGAAGGACGTCAACGTCAGTCTCCCAAAGGGACTTCGACGTCAGTCTCCCGAAGGACATCAACAAAGCAGCGACTACCCAGTCAGCTCCGAGGGCGGATTGTATAGAGTTCTCACTTCAGAGTCTAGTTAGATCACAGATATGATGAAATGAATGCACTAAGTGATGACTTTTTAGTCAACGTGCCAAAAATAGATAATAAAAAGGCCGATGCCTAAACATCAGCCCTCATTGACCATTTATCTCGCTAGCGGCACTTAGTCTAAGTTTTCTAAGCCCCATTTATATAGCGCATTCTTCTTCAAGTTATGTATTTCTGCCACCAAAGCAGCTGCTTTTTTCAAAGGCAGCTCTTTGGTCAAAATCCCTAACGTGCGTAAAGCCTCTTCAGGTAGTGAGTCGTCTGTTGTTTCACGATGGCCATGTACCAACAATACCATTTCACCACGCTGTTGGTTATCGTCACTTTTCACCCATTCAATCAGCTCACCTAACGGCATGCCTTGAATGGTTTCAAAGGTTTTTGTTAGCTCTCTTGCCAA
This sequence comes from Vibrio sp. 2CM40D, assembly GCF_023161825.1. NCBI lineage: Bacteria > Pseudomonadati > Pseudomonadota > Gammaproteobacteria > Vibrionales > Vibrionaceae > Vibrio > Vibrio sp. 2CM40D. Next base: position 410,803 of record NZ_JALNTL010000005.1, on the reverse strand, counting down.
CACAACTTCTCTATCTGGGCCAAGAACGTCTAACATGTCTTGTAGAGAGTCTAAAATACGGTGCGGTGACTCGTAAAAAATACACGTACGCTCTACCGAAGCAATCTCTAGGAATTTATCCTTACGACCTTTGCTTTTCGGTGGTAAAAAACCTTCGAAGCTAAAGCGATCCGATGGCAAGCCAGAGGCACTTAACGCCGTAATGACCGCACAAGCACCTGGAAGAGGCACAACTCTAACGCCCGCTTGACGACATTTTGTCACCAAATGGTATCCTGGGTCGCTGATAAGTGGCGTACCAGCGTCAGAAACTAATGCGATAGACTGACCGGAAAGCAGCTTTTCTACCAAAACTTGTGCTTTTTGCTGCTCATTGTGGTCATGTAGAGCAAAAGTTTTGGTTTGAATATTGAAGTGAGACAGTAATTTGCCCGTATGTCGAGTATCCTCAGCGGCAACGATGTCCACAGTCGACAGAATTTCGATAGCACGTTGGGTGATATCCGCTAAATTTCCGATTGGAGTCGGTACGATATAGAGAGTTGGCCCCTCATTCGGCAACTTATTTTTATCTGTCATTTGTTTACCATCACTTCAACGATTAATATAGAGACAATTTTGTACAAAATTATAGAGAACTCACGGCAATGATTAACCATAAGAGACTCAGTGTACCACGCATACTTACTCCTGTTGCACTAGCAATTACGCTCGCCGCCTGTTCTTCAGGTCCAAGACAGCCTGATGGCGTTGATGTAACACTTGAGCCTACTCAGTCTGTTCAGAACTATATGATCCAAGCTGATAGCACGGAAGGCAGTTTACAAAATGACTGGTTGATCATGGCAACCAAAGCCGCGATTCAAGCAAACCAGTTTGATCAAGCAGAAATGTTGATCAAGCGCCTAGCTCGTCAACAGTTAACCGAAGTTCAGCAAGCAGAGTGGCAACTAGCGCGTGCGACCATACAGCAAAAACAGGGTAATTACTCTCAATTGCTGCAATTGTTGAATTTTAAACCTTGGTGGAAGTTGCCAAATGAGCAATGGAAAGACTACTACTTGATGCGTGCCGACGCTTATCAAGGTCTTAACCAAGCGTTTGAGGCAAACCGCCAACTGGTTGCATTTGGCCAATATGCATCGTCCGCGGAGCAGAGAGAGATTTCTAGCCGTATTTGGATGAACTTTGGCAGCTACTCCGAGTACGAACTGACCTCATTAGAAACAGAGCCAAATGAAGATGTTTTGGATGGTTGGCTACAACTCGCTATTTATGCGAAAACGCTGTCGGGCAACTTATCCCAACTAAAAAATACCCTCGAACGCTGGTTAAACGAGAACCCATCGCATCCAGCCGCTATCTACACACCAGAAGAGATTCAAAACATTCTCTCTCTAGACATAGTTAAACCAAACAACACCGCTTTGTTACTGCCGCTTACTGGTAAATTCTCGCCACAAGCGCAATTAATTCGTGATGGTTTTGTGTTTGCGATGATGAATGATCGTAACCGTGATCCAAGCGCTACCCTCACGGTAATAGACACTAATGCGTATAACGCCGACCAAATTAAACAACGTTTGATCAATGAAAACATCGATTTTGTTGTTGGTCCTCTAGAAAAAGAGAACGTTGAGCTATTGCACACAACCATGGATGGCTCAGAAAATGGTCCTACGATTCCAGCCCTTGCGCTAAATATTCCCGAAGATGTGCAACCAGATAGCAATATTTGCTACTTGGCATTATCACCAGAACAAGAAGCCGCACAGGCAGCGAAACACTTGTTCAGCGAAGGCTATAACTTCCCTCTGATTCTGGCACCAAAGGGCAGCTTTGGTGAGCGCGTAACTGAAGCATTCAACAAAGAATGGCGCAAGTACAGCTCTAATAAAGTCGCAGCAAGTTATTTTGGCGACAAGCGCCAACTTCAAAAAGACATCAATGAAGTATTTGGCCTACAAGAAAGCAAACAACGTATTGCTCAGATGCAATCACTAATGCGTATCAAGCTTGAAACACAGCCACGTAGCCGTCGTGATGTCGATGCGGTTTATATTGTTGCTAGAAGCACGGAACTGACTTTGATCAAGCCGTTTATTGAGGTAGCGATTAACCCAGACGCCAAAGCGCCACAAATTTTCTCTAGCTCGCGTAGCAACAGTGGCGGCGCGACTTACGAAGATCTAACAGGCATCATCTACAGCGATATCCCATTACTGATTGACCCAGACCCTAGCGTGACCGCTGAAATGAACGAGCTGTGGTCAGAGCAATCTAACATGGAAAAACGTTTGAAAGCACTGGGTATGGATGCGTATAAATTGATTGGGGAGCTGCCACAAATGAAGGTCGTTCCGGGCTACTCAGTTGGCGGCCAAACCGGTATTTTAAGTATCGACAATAATTGTGTTGTACAGCGTGAGCTAAGCTGGGCTGAGCGTGGGGCTCTTTAGCAAGCGCCAAATCGGAAATCAATATGAAGCTCTGGCGAAGCAATATTTACAACGCCAGGGCTTAAACTTTATTGAACAAAATTTTCTGACTAAGGTCGGTGAGATTGATTTAATCTTCCAACAAGGTGAAACTATTGTGTTTGTTGAAGTCAAATACCGTAAGAACAATCACTTTGGCTCGGCAGCAGAAATGGTGACGCACGCTAAAATGCGCAAGCTAGTCAAAACAGCACAAGTTTGGCTTAGCCAACAAAAGCGCTTAAAACACAATATCGATTATCGATTTGATGTCATCGCCATTCATGATAATGGGCGAGATATCAACTGGATAGAAAACGCAATCTCTGAAGGATAAGCGATGCTAGACAGCATTAAAGACAGCTTTACAGAAAGTATTCAAATTCAAATCGCAGCAGCAGAGGCGCTGCCTGATGCCATTACTCATGCAGCTCAAGCGATGGTGTCGAGCCTGCTTAATGGCAATAAAATTTTATGTTGTGGTAATGGCGGCAGTGCTTCAAACGCTCAACAATTTGTTTCTTGTCTTTTAAACCGTTTTGAAACTGAGCGCCCTAGCCTACCAGCAATGGCCTTAACCGCCGATAATACCACCCTAACCGCAGTGGCCAACGATTACCACTACCAGGAAATCTTCTCAAAACAGGTACGAGCGTTTGGTCAACCAGGCGACATTTTGCTTGCCATGTCGACTAGCGGTAACAGTAAAAATATTATCAAAGCGATGGAAGCAGCCGTAACTCGAGACATGACGATTATCGCGCTAACAGGAAAAGATGGCGGAGAGATGGCAGGACTGCTCGGTGAGAACGACGTCGAAATTCGTATTCCATCACACCGCACTGCACGTATTCACGAAGTACATATGGTAACACTCCATTGCCTTTGTGATCTTATTGACCAAGTGCTTTTCCCTGCTCACGAAGAGTAACCAAGACTGAGAGTCAGAATTATGATACGTAGCCTTGTTATCTTATTAACAGCATTGAGTTTAAGTGGTTGCGCAGGTTTGTTTATCGCAGGTGCAGCAACCACAGCGAATATTGTCACGGACACACGCACGACAAAACAAATCTGGCAGGACAATAACATCGAATTCGAAGTTGCGGCGATCGGCAATAAAGCACCGTTTAAAGGTGAAGTTCGTGTCGTTGCCAGTTCATATAATGGGACTGTAGTCCTTATGGGACAAGCTCCGACACAAGACCTTATCCTTGCTTTAGAGCGAAGGGCTCGAGAAGTTAGTGGTGTAAAAGTCATACACAATCAAATCAAACAAAAAGAGCCACTCACTGTTACCCAGATTAGCAATGACAGCTGGATCACAACCAAAGTAAAGTCAGCTTTGCTTACTGATTCTGAGCTTAATGGTGTTAAGGTTAAAGTGATCACCGAAGATGGCGACGTTTTTCTGTTTGGTTATGTCACGCCAGAGCAAGGCGATCGAGCGACAGAAATCGCACGTAATATCTCAGGCGTAAAACAAGTCATTAAAGGGTTCCAATACGGCGAAATGGAGCCTGTTGAAGTGGACTTACCGAGTGACGGTGTACAAACAATAGAAAGTGAGGCAAGCACAGAAAATGAAGAGAACGTCGAAGTCTTTACGATTAGTGAGTAATTTCCAAAGTCTGGCTTGAAATCATCTTCAACAAGTTAAAAAGAAAAAAGCAGCGTAACGCTGCTTTTTTATTATTTAATCACTCTTAAGCTTGGTTTGCCTTTTGGTCGAGGAGCATCGTCCTCTTCGGCATCTGAATCAGAAACTAACTCAGAAGGCTCATCGCTAACCGTTGTGAACGATGGGGATGATTCTTCCTCGGTCATCGCTTCTTCTTCGATGTGAGTGTACGCTTCTTCTGGTTCAAACATAGTACCAGCACCATTCTCACGTGCATAAATAGCTTGAACAGCATACACAGGCACGATCACTGAGTGCGGACGACCGCTAAAGCGAGCATGGAAGGTAATCGCATCATTACCTAACTCAAGATTACCCACTGCACGTGGCGCAATATTCAAAATAATTTGACCATCTTGAATAAATTCAACCGGGACACGCACCCCTGGCATTGTTGCATCCACAACCAAGTGAGGAGTCAAGTCATTGTCTACTAACCAGTCGTAAAATGCGCGAAGCATATACGGGCGGCGAGCAGTCATTTTTGCAATATCCATAACGTGTTTTAAATCGCTTAGCGAACTAGGCGCATTTCACGTTCAGCTTCAGTCAAAGAAGCAAGGAACGAATCACGTTCAAATACGCGGTTCATGTATACCTTGATTTCTTTTGAACCAGGGCCAACAAGATCGATACCAAGTTGAGGCAAACGCCACAATAGTGGAGCTAGGTAACAATCGATCAAGCTGAATTCTTCGCTCATGAAGTACTCATATTCAGCAAAAATTGGCGCTAACGTCAGAAGATCATTACGCAGCTTTGTGCGTGCTTTTTCTGATTCTTCCGCATTACCTTTCATCACTTTTTCAGCGAGTGAATACCAGTTGCGTTCGATACGGTACATCATCAAGCGGCTGTTGCCACGAGCAACAGGGTAAACCGGCATTAGAGGTGGATGAGGGAAACGCTCGTCCAAGTACTCCATGATGATTTTTGAATCGTAAAGAGCTAGCTCACGGTCAACAAGAGTTGGCACTGATTTATATGGGTTTAGCTCAACAAGCTCAGCAGGAAGGTTTGCTTCGTCAACAAGCTCAACTTCAACACTTACGCCTTTTTCAGCTAGTACAATGCGAACCTGATGGCTATACAAATCTGATGCACTTGAGAAAAGAGTCATCACAGAACGTTTATTGGCAGCTACAGCCATGGAGCCCTCCAGTACACTTACAAATAAAAACAATGGAGGCTAAGCCTCCATTGTACATCAATTAAAATTGGGAATTAGCACGGTATTTTAGCACAATTAATGCACATCGCGCCAATACTCTTTCTTGAGCATCACAACAACGATGGTTAGAAGCACTAAGAAGCCCATTACCCACCAGCCTAAAGCATGACGCTCAAGCTGCACTGGGTCACCTGAATAAACTAAGAAGTTAACGAGATCGCCAACCGCTTTGTCATATTCGCCTTCACTCAGCTCACCCGTGCCATCGGTTTCAGTACCAACAACAACTTGTACTTCTTCGCCATCTACGATTTTCGTATCGTAAATCGGCGTCGGGATGCCCTGTAGCTCTTCAAGTACATGCGGCATACCAACACTCGGGAATACGATGTTGTTCACGCCGAATGGACGAGATGGATCAACATAGAAAGAGCGTAAGTAAGTGTATAACCAATCAGCACCACGAACTCGTGCAACCAACGTAAGATCTGGTGGTGGAGCACCAAACCAGTTTGCCGCTTGCTTCGGTGGCATAGCATTGACCATTAGATCACCGATTTTCGCTTCAGGATTGAAAATCAGGTTTTCTTTCATTAAGTCTGTTGGAATTTCCAAGTCTGTTGCTACACGCTCGTAACGTTGGTATTGCGTAGAGTGACAAGCAAAACAGTAGTTCATGAACAACTTCGCGCCGTTTTGTAGCGAAGCTTTATCCGTAAGGTCAACATTCGCTTTATCCAGCGGAACATTGGCCCCAGCTGCCATCGCTAGTGATGGCAACATAGCAAATAGAATTACAATCCACTTCTTCATTTGAATGTCACCCTCTCTGGTAATGGTTTGGTTGCTTCATTTTTGCTGTAGAAGAACAGCAACACAAAGAACATGAAGTAACACAAGCTAAAGATCTGAGATAGTAGTGTGTACGTTGGTGTAGCAGGTAACGCACCTAAAATACCCAGAGCGATAAAGGCGATAGTGAACTGTACAATATTCAATAAATGAAGTTTGCTACGGTAACGGTATGAACGAACTTTACAACGATCCAACCAAGGTAGAACAAACAGCACTGCAATTGACGCGCCCATTAGGATAACACCTAATAGTTTGTCTGGAACCGCGCGTAAGATTGCGTAGAACGGCGTGAAGTACCATACCGGAGCAATATGCTCTGGTGTCTTCAGTGGGTTTGCAGCTTCAAAGTTAGGCGGCTCAAGGAAGTACCCACCCATCTCTGGGTTAAAGAACAGCACGTAACAGAAGAAGAACAAGAAACCAGCGACACCGACCAAGTCCTTAACCGTGCCGTACGGATGGAAAGGAATCGAATCAATGATGTCATATTTCTTCGTGTAGTAATCGTGGAACTTGAATTGCGTTTTGTAATCGTCGCCCATTGAGCCTTTTGGCAGCTTAGTTTCGATACCATCCGGGTTGTTTGAGCCTACTTCGTGCAGCGCCAATACGTGCAGAACAACAAGAAGAAGCAAAACGATAGGCAGTGCAATAACGTGTAGTGCGAAGAAACGGTTTAGCGTTGCACCAGAGATGATGTAGTCACCACGAATCCAAAGTGTTAGGTCATCACCGATAACAGGAATAGCACCAAACAGGGAAATGATTACCTGCGCACCCCAGTATGACATCTGACCCCATGGAAGTAGGTAACCCATGAACGCTTCAGCCATGAGAACTAGGAAGATCAACATACCGAAGATCCACAACAGTTCACGAGGTTTTTGGTATGAACCGTAGATCAAACCACGGAACATGTGAAGATACACAACAACGAAAAACGCTGACGCGCCAGTGGAATGCATGTAACGCAGAAGCCAACCGTACTCTACATCACGCATAATGTATTCGATAGACGCAAATGCACCGTCACCTGAAGGAACATAGTTCATCGTTAGCCAAATACCCGTTAGGATTTGGTTAACAAGAACCAGCATCGCCAGAGAACCGAAAAGGTACCAAAAGTTGAAGTTCTTAGGCATTGGGTATTCAGACAAATGCTTTTTATAAGCATTCATTGCAGGAATACGCTTTTCAACCCAATCTAACATTGCTTGCATTATGCATCTCCCTCATCAACACCCACAATGAGCTTGGTATCGCTCAAATACATGTGCTTAGGAACGACAAGGTTCAACGGAGCAGGTACTCCTTGGAACACTCGACCAGCCATGTCGAACTTAGAACCATGACAAGGACAGAAGAAGCCAGATCTTACGCCCTGCACCTGCTCTGAGAAAGAGTCAGGTAGATAGGTTGGTGAACAACCTAAGTGGGTACAGAAACCAACTGCGACGAAAAACTCTTCCTTAATCGAACGAAACTCATTCTGAGCGTACTCAGGCTGCTGCTCCATTTCAGATTGTGGATCGCGAAGCTTATCACCGATCGATTTTAAGTTATCCAGAACGCTTTGAGTGCGGCGAACAATCCATACAGGTTTTCCCTGCCACTCAACACGAACCAGCTGACCTGGTTCAATTTTACTTATATCCACTTCAACCGGTGCGCCCGCCGCTTTGGCTTTAGCACTCGGATTCCATGATTTGATAAAAGGCACGGCGACGGCGACTGCCCCTAACCCACCAACAACTGCCGTTGTAGCGGTTAGAAAACGCCTGCGACCGTTATTTAAAGGCGCGTTGCTCATCCAAACATTCTCCCATTTGCTCCCTTTGGATCGTTATTATTCCGCTTATAAGAGCATGGCTAACAAATAATGAATTTAGTTCTATTTATTGGAGGGAAATGATAAAGAAAACCCTACTTTTTGACAAGATAAAGCTACCTTTTTGTAACATTTGTGAGGCAAATCGCTCGCGTCGTCACAAAAGCGGCAGAATTATAAAAAATTGATGTGATTTGTAACAAGAAAGCACCACATAGAAGCCCCGCTGAAAGCGGATAAAACCTTTTATCTTGGTAGTTTTCAGTTAATTACACAGAGAAATATTTCGTATTACGCGTTCAGCTTACTGTGTTTATATTTTCAATTTTGTAGCACGCAGAATGCTCAAAAAGGAACGTAAGTCATTTTAAAACATGTTACAGGAAGAATAAGATACAAAGACATTCTTGTTGATGAATACATCTATGCTGCATCGCAAGAGAAAGCGTGGTGAGTCGCGGTTAAATAAGGCACACATATAAAACGGCACTGGCAACCTTTCGACGAAGAGGACGAATAAGAAGGTCTGCTCGGAGTGTGATGATAAGTGAAGGCTGTTCGTTGCTTGAAGACAAGTATGATGTCTTTAAATACAAAAAAGCCCGGCATAGAGCCGAGCTTTTGGTACACAGTTTCCAGAGTAACTCTGAAAAGCATAATTCCCGATAAGAGGAAATTAACGCTTAGAGAACTGTGGACGACGACGTGCTTTACGTAGACCAACTTTCTTACGTTCAACGCAACGAGCGTCACGAGTAACGTAGCCAGCTGCGCGTAGAGCAGGACGTAGAGACTCATCGTATTCCATAAGCGCGCGAGTGATACCGTGACGGATAGCACCAGCTTGACCAGAAATACCGCCGCCTTTAACTGTTACGTAAAGGTCTAGCTTTTCAGTTAGTTCAACTAGCTCTAGAGGTTGTTGTACAACCATACGTGCTGTTGGACGACCGAAGTATTCGTCAAGGTTACGCTTGTTTACTACAATGTTACCGCTGCCTGGTTTAATGAAAACACGTGCAGCTGAGCTTTTGCGACGGCCAGTGCCGTAGTATTGATTCTCTGCCATTTTCGAAATCCCCAATTAGATGTCTAGTACTTGTGGTTGTTGAGCAACATGGTTGTGCTCAGCGCCCGCGTAAACTTTTAGCTTACGGTACATAGCACGGCCTAGAGGACCACGTGGAAGCATGCCTTTAACTGCAAGCTCAAGAGCCATCTCAGGTTTACGATCGATCAACTTTTCAAAAGTGATAGATTTTAGACCACCTGGGAATTCAGAGTGACGGTAGTACACTTTGTTCTTAGCTTTGTTACCAGTTACAGCAACTTTCTCAGCGTTGATAACGATGATGTAATCACCAGTGTCAACGTGAGGAGTGTATTCAGCTTTATGTTTGCCACGTAGGCGAGATGCAATTTCACTTGCTAGACGGCCAAGAGTTTTACCTTCAGCGTCTACAACGTACCAGTCGCGTTTTACAGTTTCTGGTTTAGCAACGAAAGTTTTCATGCTAACAATAACCCGTTAATTAAATTTTAAACTTTAAAGGAACACCCAATAGTGCTCCCACACTGTCTAAGAGCCCAGTCATCACCCCTTCGAGTCGTTGGTACTCTCGACCTTCAATTTCGAAATAACTTCGATAATCAGGTCTGCAGTAACGGTGGGTCGCAGGATTATAGAGAAGAGCGAAGAAAAAATCACCTTTTTTTGCGCCAAATCACTAATTTTTTCTTCACTTTTTTAAGAACCCATTGGATCTAGGCCAAATGTTCACGCGCGAGATACTCATGACTTTGCATCTCAGTAAGCCGAGACAAACAGCGCTTAAATTCGAACTCTAACTGCCCATCAGTATATAAGTCGGCCATTGGCACTTCAGCAGAAATAATCAACTTAACATTGCGCTCGTAAAACTCATCGACCAGCGCGATAAAGCGTCTCGCCGCATCATCGATTTTTCGGTTCATTTGTTGAACATCTGCCAGTAATACCGTGTGGTAAATACGAGACAATTCAATGTAGTCATTTTGACTGCGAGCAGTTTGACACAACTGAGCAAACGACGCATGCAGCACCCCGTCGCTTGCTTCAATCACCGCTAGTTGACGGTGGTTAACTTCGATTTGATGAGCAACAAACTGACGCTCTCCAGTCAGCTGCTGATAATATTTGTTAAGGTTTATGCTAGCCTGCTCATCAAGCGGGTAATGGTATATTTCAGCCTGTTCTAACGTTCTTAAGCGATAATCAACGCCACTATCGACATTCAACACTTCACAACGCGCCAAAATCATATCGATCGCGGGCAAAAAGCGCGCTCTTTGCAAACCGTTACGATATAAGTTCTGCGGCTCAATGTTTGAAGTCGCGACTAGGATCATCTGCCGCTTGAACATTTCTTGAAGTAGCGTTGCAAGGATCATCGCATCAGTAATGTCGGAAACAAAAAATTCATCAAAGCAAACCACATCGGCTTCTTCTTTAAATTTATCCGCCACTTTTGATAGCGGATTTTCGACATCACCTAACAGCTTCAACTCATCATGTACTCGATACATAAATCGATGGAAGTGGACGCGCATTTTTCTTTGGGTCGGTAAAGCATCAAAAAATGCATCCATAAGGTAGGTTTTACCGCGACCTACGCCCCCCCAAAAGTAAAGGCCTTTTGGTGGTTCAGGCTTGTCGATTTTTTTCCCCATTAGCTTTTGCCATTTGGAAAGCTGAGGCACAGGCGCTGACTGAAATTCAACGATAGCATGGTAAAGCTTGTCTAATGCAACGACCGCTTGATACTGAGCTTCATCACGCTGAAACCCGTGTTCTGCTATGTCTTTTTGATATTGTTGTAGTGGTGTCATCGTATTAAGTCGTATAGAGGTATAGAGAAAAGGGTTACCTCGGGGTCAACTTTGAGAATAGAGAGAAGTAGTTATCAGTCCCCGAAGACATACTGCTATTTTTCTTTATCGGCTGTTCAAGCCATAGTAACATGGACGAGCACCGCGTGTAACTAAGTAGTAAAAGACTTGTTAAAACAACTATAAGGAGCAGTTATGCCTTGGATTTATGCCATTGTGGGTTTGCTGGTCGGTACAATCGTAGGCGTAGTCATTAGTAGACTAACCACCCCTGAATACAAAAAACAAAAGTCTGTGCAGAAAGAACTTGAAGCGGCCAAGTTTGAATTAGAGCAACAACGTCAAGAGCTCGTCGATCACTTTGCACAAACCGCAGAAATGTTGGACACCCTAGGTAAAGATTACACCAAGCTATACCAACATATGGCCAAGACCTCTTCTGAGCTTTTGCCAAACTTACCAGAACAAGACAACCCGTTTGATAAGAAAACGGCAATGTCGTCTGAAACCATTGCAGAAGATCAACCAGAGTTTAACGAACAACCAAAAGACTACGCTAATGGCGCCACCGGTCTTTTGAAGGATCAAGAGAAAGAAATCATTAATGCTCCCGAAGCGGTAACCGCAAAAGCATCATAATCCTCTCTTACTTCTATCTAGGGCCGATACATTTGTATCGGCCCTTTTTTGAACTTTTTCACCTCACCTTCGCTCTAACTTGGGTGTGCACTGCCTCCCCTTTTGATTGTCCGAACTAGACCCTATATTAGTTATTAACAAAGTGAACTAACCGTTCGGATATTTCTTTTTGGCAGACATGTTTCAAGAGGAGTTATTGGATGAAAAAACCACTGCTTGCGCTCACCGTTCTATCTCTGAGTTTGGGTTCGATTATTGCCCCAGTTCAAGCCACTGCCGCATTACCTTTGAATGTGGATGGCCAACAGTTACCTAGCTTGGCACCAATGCTTGAGAAGGTGACCCCAGCTGTTGTGAGTATTGCTGTAGAAGGTAAACAAGTACAAACCAGCCGCATTCCCGAGCAATTTCAATTTTTCTTTGGCCCAGACTTTCCTATGGAACAAAGGCGAGAGCGCCCGTTCAGAGGTTTAGGGTCTGGTGTCATTATTGATGCGAAGAAAGGCCATATTGTCACTAACTACCACGTGATCAAGGGGGCAGATGAGATTCGAGTTCGCCTCTTTGACGGGCGCGAGTATGACGCTACGCTCGTTGGCGGTGATGAAATGGCCGATGTTGCGTTACTTAAATTAGAGAAAGCGAAAAACTTAACGCAGATTAAAGTCGCGGATTCCGACAAACTGCGTGTCGGTGACTTTACGGTTGCGATTGGTAACCCATTTGGACTCGGTCAAACTGTGACTTCGGGTATTGTTTCAGCCCTTGGTCGTAGTGGCTTAAACGTTGAAAACTTCGAAAACTTCATCCAAACCGATGCCGCAATTAACAGCGGTAACTCTGGTGGTGCATTGGTCAACCTTAATGGTGAGCTGATCGGTATTAATACTGCGATTTTAGGCCCTAACGGCGGTAATGTGGGTATTGGCTTTGCGATTCCATCAAACATGATGAAAAACCTCACTGATCAAATTCTAGAGTTTGGTGAAGTCAAACGCGGCATGTTGGGTGTGCAAGGTGGCGAAGTAACCTCTGAGCTAGCTGATGCATTGGGTTACGAGTCAAGTAAAGGGGCCTTTATTGGTCAAGTCGTACCGGACAGCGCAGCCGATAAAGCAGGGTTAAAAGCCGGTGACGTAATTGTATCGGTGAACGGCAAAGCGATTAATACTTTCTCAGAGCTCCGCGCAAAAGTGGCAACACTGGGCGCAGGTAAAGAAATCACATTAGGTGTGGTTCGAGATGGTAAGAATAAAACCTTTGATGTAACGCTTGGCGAATCTACGAATATGAAAGCTAAAGCGGAGACATTACATGAGGGACTCAAAGGTGCGGAGTTAAGCAATACAACACCAAGTGATGTAATCCAAGGTGTTAAAGTATCGAGCGTTGCAGATAACTCTCCAGCGGCTCAATATCAATTACAACAAGGTGACATTATTATCGGTGTGAACCGTCAACGAGTGAAAAACCTTGCCGAGCTTCGTACAATCGTAGAGAAACACAAAGGTGTACTGGCTCTTAATATTCAACGTGGTGAACGTACTATTTATCTTGTCATTCGTTAACCACTTTCAACGTGATAGGAAATAAGGTTTTCGATGCATAGTACTGAGCGATAAGGCTCGATCACTTTTCCTTATCGCTCAATAACTAATGAAAAGGGCAGCGCGATGACGTACTGCCCTTTTGTTATTTTTCAATGTAATGCTATTCTTCATCTTCGATGCCATTTTGGCGCTCACGCATGGAGAGGATATGCTCAGCTTTTTATTACGTTCTGTCTTTTTAGGCTTGGCTACTGCCGCAGTGGTATTACTGGCGGTTCCATCTTTGCGCAACAACGTAATTCCTGCCGCGCTTGATCCTCAACCTGTTAATATCGCATCAGTCGAGTTGACGTTTAATCAAGCGGTCCGAAGAGCAGCGCCTGCAGTGGTAAACATCTACAGCCGTAAGTATGTTGAGAATGATCGCAGTAAACTCTCGACTCAAGGTCTGGGGTCAGGTGTCATTGTTAGTGAGAAAGGCTACATCATTACTAACTATCATGTGGTTGCTCAAGCTGATCAAATTGTTGTGGCATTACAAGACGGCAGAGCCGCAGCGGCTCAGCTCGTAGGGACAGATAAACGTACTGATATAGCCGTGCTGCGTGTCGAAGGTTCGAATTTGCCCGTAATCCCTCTGAACTCTAATTACAAACCACAAGTGGGCGATGTAGTACTAGCCATCGGTAACCCATACAACCTTGGACAAACCACAACGTTCGGCATTATTTCTGCCACAGGTCGTTCATCTATTAGCGATGGTCGTCAAGCATTCATTCAAACCGATGCCGCCATCAATGAAGGTAACTCTGGTGGAGCCCTAGTGAACACACAAGGCGAGCTCGTCGGCATTAACACCGCCTCTTTTCAGCAAGCGACAGACTTAGAAACTTACGGTATTTCTTTTGCGATCCCTGCGCCGCTAGCCAGTAAGATCATGCAGAAAATCATCGCTGATGGCCGCGTGATTCGTGGTTATATTGGAATCGACGGCCAAGACATTAATGCGGTCACTGCTCGCCTGCTTGGAAATGAACACATAGGTGGTATTGTCGTACTTGGTATTGATCCAAATGGTCCAGCCAATGCGGCAGGCTTCCAAAAGCAGGACATCATTATCAGTATTGATGGCAATAAAGTGCAAGGGCGTCAGAGCGTTATGGATATCGTCACCGATTTACGTCCTGGCACCACCGTGGACGTCGGTATCATTCGCAAAGGAAAAGAGATGACCTTGAAAGTCACCATTGCCGAAGACAAGCAAGAAGCATAAAAAATCCCAGCCATTGGCTGGGATTTTTATTTGTGCGTTACTCGCTATCGCTCGGTGTTTCCGTCGTATCGGAATCATCCAGCTCAACTTCAATGCGAGTGACTCGCTGCAAACCTCTCGGTAATAACCCACCTCGGCGACCACGTTCGCCACGGAAGTTATCAAGGTCAGACGGTTTAAGACCCAACTTTCGCTTACCCGCGTACAGCGTTAACGATGCACCTTTTGGTAAAGACATTAAGTGAGATAGTACTTCTTCTCGCTCTTTTGCTTTAGCAGCAGGAATGTTGATGATCTTATTCCCTTTACCTTTCGCCAGTTGTGGCAAGTCTTTGATTGGGAACAGCAGCATGCGACCTTGGTTAGTGATTGCTAAGATTTCATCAGAGTCTAAATCTTCAATCTCTTTTGGCGTCATGATCTCAGAGTTGGCAGGTAAAGTGACGAGCGCTTTACCACTGCGGTTTTTAGACAGCAAGTCCGCGCCTTTACATACAAAGCCGTAACCTGCATCTGAGCCCACCAGCCACAGCTGCTCTTCTTCACTCATGATGACTTGGCGAATACTGCTACCAGCCGTAATATTCAAGCGACCGGTAATCGGCTCACCTTGACTACGAGCAGAAGGCAGTGAGTGCGATTCCAGAGAGTAACTTCGACCGTCACTACCTAGGAATACCGCAGGCTGATTACTCTTACCTCGAGCATGCGCTAAATACTTATCACCCGACTTATAGTTTAAGCCTTCGGCATCCACGTCATGGCCTTTCGCGTGACGAATCCAACCTTTCTCAGAAAGCACAACCGTGATTGGCTCACTTGGTACGAGGTCACGTTCAGTCAGCGCTTTTGCTTCTGCACGCTCAACCATTGGAGAGCGACGGCCATCACCGTATTTCTCTGCGTCTGCTTTGATTTCTTTTTTCAGTAGTGTGTTCAGACGACGCTCAGAACCGAGTAGCTGTTCTAGCTTCTCACGCTCTTTCTCTAGCTCGTCTTGCTCACCACGGATCTTCATCTCTTCTAGTTTTGCTAGATGACGAAGTTTGGTATCTAAAATTGCATCCGCTTGGATATCGGTAATACCAAAGCGTTCCATCAGCACCGCTTTTGGATCGTCTTCAGTACGGATGATCTCAATCACTTCATCTAGGTTGAGGTAAGCAACCAACAAACCTTCCAAGATGTGTAGACGAGCCATGACTTTGTCTAGGCGGTGTTGTAGACGACGACGCACAGTCGTACGACGGAACTCGATCCACTCAGACAGAATTTGCACCAGACCTTTAACTTGAGGACGGTTATCCAAACCAATCATGTTCAAGTTAACGCGGTAACTGCGCTCAAGATCCGTTGATGCGAACAAGTGGTTCATCAACAAATCACAATCGACGCGGTTTGACTTAGGCACCACAACGATACGCGTTGGGTTCTCGTGATCCGATTCGTCACGAAGATCGTCAACCATTGGCAGCTTCTTCGCACGCATCTGGTTAGCGATTTGCTCAAGCAGTTTGGCACCCGATACTTGGTGAGGCAAAGAAGTGATAACAATATCAGAACCTTCTTTATGCCAAACCGCGCGCATTTTGATGCTGCCACGACCGTTGCGGTAAATCTTCTCGATATCCGCTTGCGGCGAGATAATTTCTGCTTCTGTTGGGTAATCTGGACCTTTGACATACTGCATCACGTCCGGCAGTTCTGCTTTCGGGTTGTCGATCAAATGAATAGTCGCATCTGCGATTTCACGAACGTTGTGCGGTGGGATGTCTGTTGCCATACCAACGGCAATGCCGGTTACACCGTTAAGCAGGATGTGAGGCAGACGTGCTGGCAACATTTGTGGCTCTTTCATTGTGCCATCAAAGTTAGGTTGCCATTCAACCGTGCCCTGACCAAGTTCGCCAAGCAATACTTCAGCAAACTTAGACAGTTTTGCTTCGGTATAACGCATTGCCGCAAATGATTTCGGATCATCTGGCGCACCCCAGTTACCTTGACCATCCACTAATGGATAGCGGTAAGAGAATGGCTGAGCCATCAATACCATCGCTTCGTAACACGCTGAATCACCGTGCGGATGGTATTTACCTAGCACGTCACCAACGGTACGTGCAGATTTTTTGTATTTTGCTGATGCAGAGAGACCAAGCTCTGACATCGCATAAATGATGCGTCGTTGAACCGGCTTTAAGCCATCACCAATGTATGGCAAGGCGCGGTCCATGATTACGTACATCGAGTAGTTCAGATAAGCGTCTTCAGTGAACTTGCGCATTGGCAATTGTTCGACGCCATCGTAGGTAATTTCTGTAGACATCCGTTACACCTCTGCCAAGTCGCCGTTGTTTTGTAGCCAAGAACGACGGTCATCTGCACGCTTTTTACCTAGCAGCATGTCCATCATTTCCATGGTCGCCGTAGAGTCGTCAATGGTTAACTGCACTAAGCGACGCGTGTTCGGATCCATGGTGGTTTCACGCAACTGAAGTGGGTTCATCTCACCCAGACCTTTGAATCGTTGCACGTTGATTTTGGCTTTCTTCTTCGACAAGCGCTCTAAAATGCCATCTTTTTCATCATCATCGAGGGCGTAGAACACTTCTTTCCCGCAGTCGATTCGGTACAGAGGCGGCATCGCCACATAGATATGACCCGCTTCCACTAGTGCGCGGAAGTGACGAGTAAATAGAGCACAAAGCAGCGTTGCGATGTGAAGACCATCCGAGTCCGCATCGGCAAGGATACAGATCTTACCGTAACGAAGACTCTCGAGGTTGTCGCTATCTGGGTCAATACCCAAAGCAACAGAAATATCGTGTACTTCTTGAGACGCAAGAACTTGATCGGCAGAGACTTCCCACGTGTTCAAGATCTTACCACGCAGTGGCATCACGGCTTGGAATTCACGGTCACGTGCCTGTTTTGCCGAGCCACCCGCAGAGTCACCCTCCACAAAGAAGATTTCAGTGCGACTTAAGTCCTGTGCTGAACAGTCGGTCAACTTACCTGGCAGTGCTGGGCCGGACGCCACTTTCTTACGTACGACTTTTTTCGCTGCACGCATACGACGGTGTGCGTTAGCGATACAGACTTCTGCCAATTGCTCTGCGAGCTGAGGCTTTTCGTTCAACCAAAGACTGAACGCATCTTTGACAACGCCAGAGACAAATGCCGCGGTTTGACGAGAAGACAGACGTTCTTTGGTCTGGCCTGCAAATTGCGGGTCTTGAATCTTAACCGACAGCACGTAAGAACAGCGGTCGAAAACGTCATCACCCGTTAGCTTCACACCACGAGGTAATAGATTACGGAACTCACAGAATTCGCGCATCGCTTCCAACAAGCCTTGGCGTAAACCATTAACGTGCGTACCACCTTGAGCGGTTGGGATTAGGTTAACGTAGCTTTCGGTGATCATCTCACCGCCTTCTGGCTGCCAAATTACCGCCCAGTTTGCCGCTTCAGTATCCGCCAAGAACTCACCAGTAAATGGTTCTTCAGGAATAACTGGATAGCCTTTTACACCTTCCGCAAGATAGTCTTTCAAACCATCTTCGTAGTACCACTTATAGTCTTTGCCATTAACTTTGTCGGTTAATGTGATTTCTAAGCCCGGACACAAAACCGCTTTTGCGCGCAGGTTGTTGACTAGGCGCGTCACAGAGAAGTTAGCCGAATCGAAGTACTTCGCATCAGGCCAGAAATGTACGCTGGTACCGCGATTGCGACGACCACATGTGCCAGTTACGGTCAGATCAGACACTTTCTCGCCGTGTTCAAATGCAATTTCATACACTTGACCATCACGACGAACTGTTACTTCAACGCGTTTTGACAACGCGTTTACTACAGATATACCTACCCCGTGCAAACCACCAGAGAATTGGTAGTTTTTGTTAGAGAACTTACCACCCGCATGTAGCTTACATAGAATTAGCTCTACGCCTGATACTTTCTCTTCTGGGTGGATATCAACAGGCATGCCTCGACCATCATCGATCACTTCGAGTGATTGGTCAGCATGTAGGATGACTTGTACTTTTGAGGCATGTCCGGCTAGCGCTTCATCGACACTGTTGTCGATAACTTCTTGGCCCAAATGGTTTGGGCGCGCTGTATCCGTATACATCCCTGGTCGGCGACGTACTGGCTCTAAGCCATTCAGTACTTCAATGGCACCAGCATTATATTGTTCAGTCATAATACGGAATTATTCTCAAAGTTTACTTGTTGCCTGAGTATCACCAATGGGCGTACCCATACTCAGGAAACGAAAAAGCCACCCTGTTCACATCACTAAGAGTTTGTAAACATGATGCATAACAAAGTAGCCAGGGTCCTCGACCCTTAAGATCTTTTGGCAAAACATAGTCGGAAAGCATACCGCCCATGTCAAGAAACGGTTGGATATATCAATAAAAACTATGAGCCTTTTCCAATCGCTTTCGAATTACAGTTCTAGAAATTCGATAATCTGTGCAGGATAACGCTCAAAGCCTACAAAACTGTGATCACCGCCTTGTTCTACTGTTTGCTTAGCGTCTGCAAACTTATCTACCGCTTGTCGATAGTCTAAAACCTCATCTTCTGTTTGTTGCAATAACCAAAAAGAATGTGGCGACGCGATGCTTTGTACATCAAGAGCTTTTAACTCGTCAATATGACAAGCTTCAAGTGTATAGGTTTCATGCGTATATGGGTTAGTTTGCTTACCCAAATAATCTACTAGCAACTCATAAGGCTTGACTGCGGGGTTGACCACTACCGCTTTAAACCCAAACTTGTCATTTAGCCACGTTGACATAAAACCGCCTAATGAGCTGCCCACTAGACCAATTTTATAGTCGTCTTTATATTGCTCGATAATATCCAACAACATTTTCGCCGCTTGCTGAGGATAACAAGGTAACTGGGGAACAATCACCTTAATATCAGGCCTATGTTGCTCGCAGTAGGCTCTCATCACATTCGCTTTCATGGAGAGTGGAGAGCTATTAAAGCCATGGATATAGAGAAGAAGTGAAGGTTTACTCATAGATATCTCGCACAAAAAAGCGAGCCCGAACAGAGAGCTCGGGCGCGTTAGTAGCCGTTAGAAGAGAAGTCTGGTTGGAACTGGCCATCGGGAAGCCGACCTACTTGGGTCGTAATATCGCCACAAGCGTGTAGTTGCAGCTCCCGCCAACCAGGCGAAGTGGTATCAAGGGCAAAATCATCCGAGTTAGGCTTAAACTGAACACAAGTTGAGGGTGTTGCCATCACTCGAATGCCCTTGTGAAGCACATTCATATCTTGATGAACATGACCACAGAGAATGCCTTTCACGTTATTAAAACGCTCGACAACCTGCCAAAACGCTTCGGCATCTTTTAAAGTATGTTGATCAAGCCACGCGCTTCCCACCAGTAACGGGTGATGATGCAACAAAACAAGTGTGTGTCTTTCTGGGTGTTCGGCTAGCTTTTCTTCGAGTAGCGTTAATTGCTGATCACTCAAGCGCCCATGAGGAACGCCAACCACTTGCGAGTCTAAAAGAATTAACTGCCAATGCTCGCCAATCAATACATGCTCTGCGGCTTTGATTTGTGGCGAAGGCAAAACACTGCCCATATTAGGCTTGTAATCATGATTACCAGGTAGCCAAAAACAGTCTTTCTCTAGCGGTTCAATGCCGTTGGCAAAGCGCTGATAAGATTCTGCACTATGGTCTTGGGAAATATCCCCCGTCGCCAAGATGTAATCAAACGCCACGTTGCGGCGTAAAACATCAGCAACAACAGCATTGAAGCTATCGACTGTTTTTACGCTTAGCAAACTTCCCTCATCGGCAGCAAACAGATGAGTATCCGTAATTTGTAAAAGTTTGATGCTGTCACTAGATGATTGCAAAATGAAAACCTGATTCGTCCACTATATCGTTATTTGTTATTTTCCTTTAGTGACGTGACGATCAATTGAAGGCAAGTGGTGTTCTACTGATACCACTTCGTAAACAAAACGTCAGCCATTCACCGAGGAATGTGTTTAATTGATGCTTTTCATCTTTCTGCATCAGTTGGTCATTGGGATAATCATACTTAGCTTTTATGCGAGAGAACTCTCCGCTTGAGCATACTTCGGCTACTCTCGCATCATGATAAAGCCTGACAGACATCGTCGGTAAAGGAAACACTGGCGTTTCATCACTCTGACATATCTCAACAACTGTGGTGTATTTTGTGATTTCATTCACGGTCAATTGGTAAACCATGTTCGCCGCTTGGTAGCAACGTACATCCCCAACTTCGGCAGAAGCAGGCAATAAGGCGTTCAACTTAGCGTAGTTGGTCTCATACGTTCTCATAAGACCAGCTAAATCAACATGATATTGTTGTTTTTCAGCCAATTGTGCCATTACTCACTCTCCACCGTTTGGGATTGTCCCCATTCTGACTTTAACTCTTGATGGTGTAATTGCAGCCATTGCAACGCAATAATCGACGCACCATTTTCAAATTTCCCGTCCTTCACCCATTGATACGCCGTTTCACGACTCATGACATGAACTCGGATATCTTCATTCTCATAGTCTAAACCATGAATGCCGTGCGCTTTAGACGCATCCACTTCACCAACAAAGACGTCTAGCTTTTCCGAGCAACCACCAGCCGAAGGATAATAAGAAGTGACAGGTATAACGCGCCCCACCTGAATCCCCGCTTCTTCGACAGCCTCTCGACGAATTACGGCTTCAGCTGATTCATCGCGGTCAATCATACCGGCGACAATTTCTAGCTGCCAAGGGTGTTCATGTTCCAACGCGCCAATACGAATCTGTTCAATGATTACGACCTGGTCCGTCTTTGGATCATAAGGAAGCATCGCTGCTGCGTGACCACGCTCGAACATTTCTCGTTCGACAACTCCACTCCAACCACCAGCAAATAGCCTATGCTGAAAGCGGTATTTCACCATTTTGAAAAAACCTTCAAATAAGGTTTCTTTCGAGATGACTTTTACATCTCGCGAAGTAAAATCTTGTTGTTGTTTGTCACGCTGTTGCATTCAACACCTCTCTGAGTGAATCCTGTAGTTTACTCATTGTTATTCGCTTGCTCAAAGGACTTGGCTCAACTTTTTGTATAATAGTTACAAATTAATTTAAGTCTTCGCTAAAAATTTATTGCACAAGTGGATAATTACGTGTAAAAAAGTGCAAACTTTAGAGTAAATATCGTGCAAATTGAGTTAAACTACTGAGAATTAACCAATCTATGGACCGCGGGAATAGAAAATGAAAAAATTGCTTCCACTATTTATCAGTGCAGCGCTAGGTAGCATGAGTACGTCTGCGTTCGCAGACTCTTTGGCTGAAATCTACGACTTGGCAAAACAAAATGATCCACAATTGCTCAGTGTAGCAGCACAACGTGACCAAGCTTTCGAAGCAATCACCTCAAGCCGTAGTGCTCTATTACCACAGATCAACCTTACTGCGGGTTACAATTTAACTCGTGGTGATACTGAATACGATTCAAATCTAATTAGCGACGTATCAAACGATGGCAACGCGCTAACCGCTGGCGTTAGCTTTTCACAAGCACTTTACAACCGCGCATCTTGGATCTCTCTAGATACTGCTGAGAAAAGTGCTCGCCAAGCAGACGCAACTTACGCAGCGACGCAACAGGCACTGATTCTTCGCGTGTCACAAGCGTATTTTGAAGTTCTACGCGCACAAGATAATCTTGTTTTCGTACGTGCAGAAAAAGCCGCGGTTGGCCGTCAACTTGAGCAAACTAAACAGCGTTTTGAAGTAGGTTTGTCTGCAATCACTGACGTGCATGACGCACAAGCTCAGTACGACCAAGTGCTAGCGGACGAAGTGTTGGCAGAAAACGCGCTCACTAATAGCTACGAGTCACTGCGTGAAATTACAGGCCAAGAGCACAAAGATCTCAACATTTTGGACACTGGCCGCTTCACTGCTAGCCCATCGACCGTACCAGCTGAATCGCTCATTGATGAAGCAAAAACCAAAAACCTGACCTTGCTATCTTCACGTATTCTTCAAGACATTGCGCGTGACAATATTTCACTAGCAAGCTCTGGCCACCTACCAACGCTCTCTCTAGATGGTGGTTACAACTACGGTGATACTTCTCATAGCTCTCGTGACAACACGACAGACAACTTCAATATTGGTGTGAACCTTGCAGTACCGCTATACACAGGTGGTAACGTAACCTCTCAAACCAAACAGGCTGAATACGCGTACGTGGCAGCAAGCGAAGATCTTGAAGCACAGTACCGTAGCGTAGTCAAAGATGTTCGCGCACAAAACAACAACATTAACGCCTCTATCGGCGCATTACGTGCGTATGAGCAAGCGGTTATTTCTGCACGCTCTGCACTAGAAGCAACAGAAGCTGGCTTTGATGTAGGTACTCGTACTATCGTTGATGTACTGGACGCGACTCGTCGTCTATACGATGCGAACAAAAACCTATCGAACGCTCGTTACGACTACATTTTAAGTGTTCTTCAGCTACGCCAAGCAGTTGGTACGCTAAGCGAACAAGACATCTTGGACGTTGATGCAGGTTTGAAAGCGGCAAAATAACCGCGAACTGAATACTTCAGGTCTTAATAAATAAAAAACGCCAGTTGAGTTATCAGCTGGCGTTTTTTATTACTTGTAGTTCAGAGCTTAAAAGTGCCTCTGAACTACAAGTATCAAAAAGGCCGCACTTAGCGACCTTTATGAGCAAATAGCATTTCAATGCTAACAAACAGCAGCCTTAGCCCTTACCGCCTTTGATTGCATTAATGATTTCACTGGTCGAGCAGCCATCTTCAAAGTTCAATACACGAACTTCACCACCCGCCGCAATGACTTCTTTACCACCAGCAATCTCTTCTGGTTTGTAGTCACCGCCTTTTACTAGCAAGCTTGGTAGAACTTCTGAGATCAAACGCTGCGGCGTATCTTCACTAAATGGTACAACCCAATCCACAGCGCCCAAACCTGCCAACACCGCCATGCGGCGATCGGTTGGGTTTACCGGACGACCAGGGCCTTTAAGGCGTTTTACTGACTCATCGGTATTAACCGCAACGATTAGGCGATCGCCCAGTTCAGCAGCATGGTTTAAGTAAGACACATGCCCAGCGTGTAGAATATCAAAGCAGCCGTTTGTCATAACGACTTTCTCGCCACGAGCACGTGCTTTTTTCACCGCTTCGATCAGTGCTTTTTCTGAAATCACACCGTAATCCGTGTCTTGGCTGCCATGTACCGCTTCTGCTAATTCAATCTCAGAAAGCGTTGACGTGCCTAGTTTACCAACCACAACACCTGCCGCTGCGTTTGCTAGTGCACACGCTTCTTCAAATGATTTGCCTGCGGCAACAGACGCTGCCAATACAGAGATAACCGTGTCGCCCGCACCTGTCACGTCGTACACTTCTTTCGCTTGAGTTGGAAGGTGGAACGGTTCCTGGCCACGACGAATCAAGGTCATTCCGTTTTCGCTGCGTGTCACTAAAAGCGCTTCAAATTCAAACTCTTCAACCAAAGCCAGTGCTTTCTCTACTAGCTCTTGGTCAGATTTCACTTTACCTACAACGTCTTCGAACTCTTTCATGTTTGGCGTAAGAAGTGTTGCGCCACGGTAGCGTTCAAAATCCGCACCTTTCGGGTCAATGAAAACCGGAATATTTGCTGCGCGCGCTTTTTGAATGTATGCCTGAACATGCTCTAACGAACCTTTTGCGTAGTCAGACATAATCACGGCTTTAACGTTTGGCAGTGCGGCATCCATACGTGATAGCACAGGTGCAGAATCTGTGTTTTCAAACTTGTCTTCGAAGTCGAGACGAATAAGCTGTTGTCCACGGCTCATTACGCGAAGCTTCGTAATCGTTGGGTAATCAGGCAGTGCAACGAAATCGCACTTCACATTGAGTGAGCTCAGCGTCTCCGTCAGCACTTTTGCAGGCTCATCTTCCCCAGTTAGACCAACAATGTGAGCATGGCCACCTAGTGATGCGATGTTCATCGCAACGTTCGCAGCACCACCAGGACGCTCTTCATTGTTTTCTACTTTTACAACAGGAACCGGCGCTTCAGGAGAAATGCGCCCGGTTGGGCCATACCAGTAACGATCTAGCATGACATCACCGATGATGAGCACACCAGCGCTGTTGTAATCAGGTAGAATTGGTTTCATTGTTGGTCTCCAAAAATTAAATCGAAGTGAGTTTATCACAGCCCTTATCGAGGCTAAATATATGGTCTTAACTGAACCACTGATTCCAAGCCTGTTTTACCCACTCCCTTTCGGCAACAAACTTATCTTCCACCACATCAGCGTCTAAATTGAGTAGATTTCGGCGGTGTATTTCGTTGCGCATTGTCGTGTAAGCACGTATCAACTGCATTGCTTGGTCTTCGTCCATAACATCTTGCGCAATGAGCGTTTCAAAGATGCGCACATTATCACACCAACGCGTCAATTTCGGCTTATCGTGACTATAGTTAAGCACTAGGTACTGAGCGAGAAATTCGATATCGGTAATCCCACCTACATCTTGCTTGAGCATAAAGCGGCCTGGCTTTTTCCCCCCAAGATGACCGCGCATTTTTTCTCTCATTTCGACAACGTCTTTTTTCAGTTCAGCTTGATCGCGTGCTTTGCACAACACATCATGCCGCGTATTGTGAAATGCTATCGCCAGTGGTTCATCACCATAAATCATGCGCGCGCGGACAAGTGCTTGATGCTCCCATGTCCACGCGTCTTGATGTTGATAGTCGTCGAACGCGTCCGTTGGGCTAACCAACAAACCCGATGCACCGGACGGACGCAATCGGGTATCGACCTCGTATAAAATACCGGAAGCGGTGCGAGTGGAGAAAATATGAATGATACGCTGTGCTAAACGAAGGTAGAACTGACGACCATCAATCTCTTTTTTGCCGTCAGTGTAGACATTGACTGGGCAGTCATGCATGAAGACAATATCCAAATCGGAGTTATAGCCGAGCTCCCACCCTCCGACTTTACCATAACCAATTACAGCAAAGCCTTTGCCTTCACGATCTTTCACATGCGTTGGCTCGCCGTACTTTTCAGACACTTGCAACCAAGCCTGACTGATCACCGCATCCACGATAGCTTCCGCTAAATAAGTTAAATGGTCACTCACTTTCATCACTGGCAATGCGCCAGCAATATCTGCCGCTGCAATACGCAAAATACAAATTTGCTTAAACTGACGCAACGCTTCCATTTGCTGTTCCATATCATCTTCAGGAATACGTGCCAAATAATCACGCAGCTCTGTACGGTAACTGTCTAATGGAATGGGATTGTACAGCTGCGCAGGGTCGATCAACTCATCAAGCAAGATAGGATAACGAGACAGCTGCTCTGAAATCATTGGGCTTGCGGTACACAAACGTACGAGCTGCACCAGAGCCGCTGGATTCTCATCCAATAATTCCAAGTAAGTTGTGCGAGTGCAGATGTTGTGTAGCAAGTGAAGTACACGAGATAAACCAAACTGTGCATCAGGATGGGCAAAGACCGCATCAAACACTTTCGGCATCAAACGATTGAGCACTTCGCGTCCACGTGGGCCTAACGTTTTTTTGGCCAGATCGGTTTTAAAGTTGATGATGGTTTTCGCGCATGAAGCAAAGTCTTCAATCTGAATATCCTGCTGCAAGATATGCTCAAGAACGTCTTGTTTGTCGGCCATATCCCATAGCTCATGAAAATGACGAGCAACGGTAGTCCCCTCGTCTTCTTCATCATCACCAATTAGTGATTCAAAAACTTGGTGAACATTTGCCATATGCTGCTGGGTTTGCTCAATTAATTGCTCCCAACAGCTCATTTTCATCGCGGTGGCGAGCTTTAAGCGTTCGGTTTCGCAATCAGGCAGCGTCTGGGTTTGCTTATCCGCCATTGCTTGCAACAAGTTTTCTAATTGACGCAAGTACTTGTATGCGGCTTCTAGATCGCTGACTTCTTGTGGAGTAAGCAATGCCAGCTCTTCAATGCCTTGCAGCGTTTCCAACAGCCCTCGATTACGCAAAGAAGGCTCTCGACCACCTCGAATTAATTGAAAAACTTGAGCGATAAATTCAATTTCTCGGATGCCACCCGCACCTAGCTTAATGTTGTTATTCAACCCTCGGCGGCGAACCTCGCTACTGATCATCGACTTCATTCGTCGCAAAGATTGAATCGCACTGAAATCAATATAACGACGAAAAACAAAAGGGCGCAGCATTTGGCGTAGCTCTTGATACTGCGGGTACATCTCACATCCCATCACCCGAGCTTTGATCATCGCGTAACGTTCCCAATCTCGCCCCTGTTCTTGGTAATAATCTTCAAGTGCGGCATAGCTCATTACCAAGGGGCCACTTTCTCCAAATGGGCGAAGTCGCATGTCGACGCGGTAGCAAAAACCATCGAAGGTTTGTTGGTCGAGCGCTTTGATGATGCGTTGACCAAGACGAGTAAAGAACTGGGCATTGGCAATGCTTCGGCGTGCGCCTTGGGTTTCGCCATTCTCTGGGTACGTGAAAATTAGATCAATATCGGAAGAAAAGTTTAGCTCGCCACCACCCAGTTTCCCCATGCCGATAATTAACATCGGCTGCACTTCACCGTCCTCACTTGTTGGTGTGCCCCACTCCTGACAACACACTTGATATTGCCATTGATAGGTTTCAAAAATCATCGCTTCTGCCAACTCAGATAAGTGGCTTAAAGACGTCTCTAGCGACCATGCATGCGTGAAATCCTTCCACGCAATGTACACCATTTCTCGGTTGCGAAACTGACGCAACACGCGATGACCAGACATCTCATCAGGACATTGTTCCAACAGTTCAGCAAGACGTGAGCGGTAAGACTCCTGACGACTTGGCTGCGCTAACATACTTGGCAACTCACGGCCTAGGACTTCATCGCGATGAATGGCTTCGGTTATAAATTGGCTTAAGCCCGCCACATAACGAAATTGCTGCGCAACCTCATCGGGCCAAAGGGGAAAATAACCTGCGTCTTGGGCGTTTTGTACGGCAGATTCAGCGATAGAAATCAGTGGCGAAGGCAGCTGCATTTTTCTTCCTTGTTTGAAAAGCACGGTAACTCATTCTTTATACCAGACTGAAAGCAAATAAAAACGCCCACAAAAGGTTTGTGGGCGTTTTATCAAAAGTTCGGGATCGAATATTAAACTTGGAAAGATTTGATCTTCTTGTCTAGCTCACCTGCATTATTTTGCATCATTTCAGAGGTTTCTAGCAGCTCGGTAACGACAACAACTGAGGCTTCCACCAACTCACGTACATTGGTGAGGTTTTGGCTCATCTCTTCTGCAACACTGCTTTGCTGACCAGACGCCGTCGCGATCTGGAAGTTCATGTCATTGATTTGCGTCACTTGCCCAACAATACCATCGAGCTCAGATCCAGCATTAGAAACCAGCTCGTTTCCATCTGCCGCTTCTACAACGCTTTTTTCCATGAGTTCTACCGCAGATTCAGCACTGGTTTGCAGCTGTGCGATCATCTCTTGAATTTCTACCGTCGCTTGTTGTGTACGTTGGGCAAGGTTACGAACTTCATCTGCAACCACAGCAAAACCCCGCCCAGCCTCGCCAGCTCGCGCCGCTTCAATCGCCGCATTCAGTGCAAGCAGGTTGGTTTGTTCAGAAATGCCTTGAATCGTCCCCACAACGCTACCAATGGCTTCAACACGTTCTTCAACTTGGTTAACCGCTTGTGCCGATGAAGCGATATCCGATGAAAGTTCACTCATTTTCGCCATTGTACTTTGCAAGAACTGCTGACCAGAAATTGCTTGCGCGGAAGCTTGCTCTGTTAGAGAAGATGCCGTCTTGGCATGTTCCGCAACCGTTTGGACCGTCGACGACATTTCACTCATCGCCGTAGCAAGTTGATCAATTTCGTTAAACTCTTCTTGCGCCGATTCCTTCGTTTCCGACATGCTCAGTGTCATGACTTCGGTGAGCGTTGATAATTCATCAGACGCATTAATTTGCATTTGAATCACATCGTGCAATTGTCGACGTGTCTTTTCTAATTCACGTGCCACGTCTCCGTATTCATCTTTACAATCCATACCAAATGGAACAGAGAGGTTCTTGCTCGCCATCAGTTTGATCGCGTCGCTCAGATACTGTGTTTGACGCAACATCACTCTAGCCGCCGCTAATAAGAGCACGACAAAAACCACTATCAATAAGGCGGTTTGCCAAGCAACTTGCGTTAAGTATGCTTCATAATGCTGTTGGGCAACTTGCGCGTTTTGTGTCGCCGCTAAAAGTGAGTCGTAAAAAGTGTTTGCGTCCCACAGTTGTTTTGCCACGATCAGGACAGTACTGAAGACCATCAACATGACCATTTTAGGCACCAGTCGAATGTCGGATATGACCCTTTCCCATGGCTTAAATGCCAGCTTTTCCATTGTCAGTTCTCCACCGAGTCTTATATAGTCTTTATCTATAATCTTTATATTACTTATAGTTATGTTCGCGCTTTGCGTGGTTACGCGATTTATTTTGAGCTTCGTATGAAAAACAATGATATCAAAGACAGCACACGACCGATGGGCCTGTTGTCACTAATATTGTCTTTTATGGCACTATTTGTGATCTCTGGCTTGTTGTTTTTCCCGATCGATCACGAAACCCGTCAAGTTCTTATCGGTCTGGATTTCATAATCTGTAGTATTTTTCTACTACAGCTCACCATTGATTTGATCCGGTCCACAGATCGCTGGTTATTCCTTAAACGTCATTGGATAGATTTCGTGGCGAGCATCCCATTGATAGAGCCCCTGCGCTTTGCTCGTATTTTTCATATTATGCGAGTGGTATTAGTACTGCGTTCGTCAAAGTTCATTTTGCATCAGCTCAAAGAAAACCGCCGCGAAACTACGGTCGCCTCTATACTGCTATTGATGGTTATCCTCATAACGCTCGGTTCTAGTGCAATGCTGTTTATCGAAGCGAAAAACCCAGAAGCGAATATTCGCACTGGCGCCGATGCTTTGTGGTGGGTATTTGTAACGATCTCAACGGTTGGTTACGGCGATCATTATCCTGTGACCTCCATAGGAAAGTTTTTGGCTGTCATCATCATTGTTTGCGGGGTGGGTATCTTTGGTATGATCTCGGGTCTTATCACCTCTATCCTTACTGCTCCAACGAAACAACAGACGCACAGTTCAATCAATAAAGAACGTATGCTCGAGCAGCTCCTAACCCAACAAGCGCAAATACTAGAACGACTCGATTTCATGGAAAAAGAGCTACAACAACGTAAAACAGAGACAAAAAAATAGGACCATGCAGTCCTATTTTTTTGTCGTTACCACCAGAACGATCATTCACGCCAATAAGGCTGTACTTCCACACTGATCGCTCGGGTTTGATCCATTGCATGCAAAATTGAGCGCTCTTGACGGTGCAACCAGCGTTCTAACTGCTCTTTTTCTGCGTCTTCCAGCATATCAACCAACGGGAGCAAGTGGTTCAGCATTAGCAGATCATCGATACCATGCACCAGATCCGCCCATGGTAAACGGAAGCTGTTACGCTCATCCGAGTTATACAAACTCGCGAAACCAATACCAGTATAGAGGTTACGCAATAAGCGATAACGCTGATCAACGTACTCTTGCGCCGTCAAATCGCGCTCTGCTGGGAAAGCTTCCATTAGCTCAGCCCAAGTGCGATCGAGCTGAGTAACTGAAAACGGCATGATATTACTTGCCATTTTTTCACGTGCTTTTTCATCAAGAAATGGCTGCCAACCGCGCGCTAAGATCCAGCGGCTTAGATCCAGCAGTAACCCTGTGTAACGCGCGGAATTGAGCAACCCTAGCACTTCTTCACGGCTTGGCAACTCTTGTAACTGCTGAGTCAACTCAGATACTAAGAACTTACGTGCATCCAACTTGCGCAGCACATTGCCTTTGTCATCTAAAAGCTCTTCAAGGTGTGCATGCTCATCCAACCAACTCAATTCTTCTTCCAACCATTTAAGCTCTTGGCGCAGAATCGCGCTCGCGCGACGAGGGACAATCCCGCCAAAAATGGTCAATGTTTGACGAATGAAACGAATGGCATTACTGATTTCACGCAGTGCTTCCACGCTGTCACGCTCAGCATAAATTTGCTCGTGATAATGCCAATGAGACAAAGCGTGCTCTAAAGAGTTGATCAAGCAAAATTCAACGGTATCCGTCGGACTACTGTCCACAAGTGCCAATGATTTTACTTCATCACCCGCATAACCGCTTGCAAGTCGATAACCTTTCGCCGCTTTGCTCAAGTTACCCAAGCGCATACCACCTTGCTCGCAAAAGCTGCGTGCCAGTGTGAATAAAGCTTCGGTTTGGCCAGACTTAAGTTCCAGTTCAACTTCGCAAATTGGCTCTTGCTTCTCTTCTTCGTCTTCACCTTTGGCTACAACTAAGCCTTGGTCAAAAGCAACTTCAATCTGACTGCCATCGGGCATGCCAATCAGCCATTGTTCACGTGTGAAGTTGGTCGAGAATAATGGCATAAGCTCGGATTGCAGCGTTTCTGCATCTTTACCTGGAGGCCAAATATCTAGAGGATGAAGCGACAGATTAGGCTCGTCGCTAGTGTGCTCAGCATTGTATTCTGGTCTTTGATGTAAGCCTGCGACGACGCGTCCTGCTGTCTTTACGGTTTGGACGAATACATCATCAAAACGGCGAATTCTTAAACCAATGTCGTGCTTTCGAAGCCATTTATCGGCAGTATCAAAATAGGTGTTACCCAAGTCACGACAACTATGCTGAAGTACTTTTGTCTCAGAAATTTTTTCTTTTAAAGTTTCTGAAAATTCAGGAGAAACAAAAAACTTCAGTTCTATTTCGGTTTCCATAGCTATACCTTTCAAAGCAGATAGAAACAGGATATTGCGTAATTTCTCACACGGCAAGAGAGAAATATCGCCGGAATGATGATCTAAAACAGTTTTAATGAGCGATTTAATGCGTTACCATGCGCGCCTTTATAGCCATCGTTCAACATTTCGCCAAGCACTCAGAAATGGTGTATGTTTTTTTAAGGTTATAGTTATTAGGTTGAATGACCATGCCAGTAAATACAATTATGGGGTTATTTGCAAAGTCCCCAATTAAGCCTTTGCAACGCCACGTTGTGTGTGTCAACGAATGTTGTTCACACTTGGTGAAATTCTTTGAAGTATCTTCAAAGGGTGATTGGGAAAAAGCAGCAGAAATCCGTGCACAAATTTCTCACCTAGAGAAAGAAGCGGATGTGCTGAAACGTGAAATCCGTCTAAAACTGCCTCGCGGTTTGTTCATGCCAGTCGACCGTACTGACATGCTTGAGCTTTTGACTCAACAGGACAAACTTGCAAACCTGGCAAAAGACATTGCTGGCCGTGTATATGGTCGTCAACTTGTCATCCCTGAGGCTCTCCAACCAAACTTCCTCGCTTACGTTCAACGTTGTCTTGATGCTGCCGATCAGGCGCAAAAGGTAATCAATGAACTTGATGAATTGCTAGAAACCGGCTTCAAAGGCCGTGAAGTGACGCTCGTCGCTGAAATGATTCATCAATTAGACGTTATCGAAGATGATACCGATGCCATGCAGATTGAACTTCGCCAACAGTTGATGGTGATTGAAGCTGACATGAACCCTATCGATGTCATGTTCCTATACAAGATTCTTGAATGGGTAGGTGGTATTGCCGACCAAGCGCAGCGCGTAGGTGCTCGTTTGGAAGTCATGCTATCTCGATCTTAAAACATAAAGTTAACGACATAACGAAGAGCATAATTAACACGTGTCATAGGGACGATGACTATTTTCATCGTCTTATGGTTTGGCGCGCGTAAAATTTTGTTCCGCTTGTTATAAAACAACTAGGTATTACGATGGATATCCTTGCGAACTACGGCACTGTCCTGATTATTGTTGCAGCGATTTTTGGTTTCATGATGGCGATTGGTATTGGCGCGAACGACGTTGCTAATGCGATGGGTACATCTGTAGGTTCAAAAGCGCTAACTGTAAAACAAGCTATCATCATTGCGATGATCTTCGAATTTGCAGGTGCTTACCTTGCAGGCGGTGAAGTAACCGACACTATCCGTAAAGGTGTAATCGAAACTTCTTTATTTGCTAGTCAACCAGATGTTCTTGTCTACGGCATGATGTCTGCGCTTTTAGCAGCAGGTACATGGCTGCTTCTTGCTTCTTACATGGGCTGGCCAGTATCAACGACTCACTCAATCATCGGTGCAATCATTGGTTTTGCATGCGTATCAGTAGGTACTGAAGCGGTTGACTGGGGCAGCGTTCAAGGCATTGTTGGTAGCTGGATTATTACGCCAGTGATTTCAGGTTTCTTTGCTTACGTTATCTTTGTCAGCGCACAGCGCCTGATTTTTGATACTGAGAACCCTCTGTTTAACGCGAAACGTTTTGTACCTGTTTACATGTTCATCACAACAATGGTGATTGCACTTGTAACCATCAAAAAAGGTCTAAAACACGTTGGTCTTCACCTGACCAATGGTGAAGCCTGGATGTGGGCAGCAGCAGTTTCAGCACTTGTGATGATTGGCGGCTACGTATACATCCAGAAAAAATTCGCTAATCGCGAAGAAGACCGCAGCTTTTCTGGCGTGGAAGGTATCTTCAGCGTTCTGATGGTTATCACCGCTTGTGCGATGGCATTTGCACACGGTTCAAACGACGTTGCAAACGCCATTGGTCCACTGTCTGCTGTCGTATCGACTGTTGAACACATGGGCGAAATCAGCACGAAAAGCACCATCGCTTGGTGGATTCTACCTCTTGGTGGTATTGGTATCGTGGTCGGTCTTGCAACACTAGGTCACAAAGTAATGGCAACCGTTGGTACAGGCATCACTGAGCTAACGCCTAGCCGCGGTTTTGCAGCACAGCTAGCAACAGCATGTACGGTAGTTCTAGCGTCTGGTACAGGCCTGCCAATTTCAACCACTCAAACATTGGTTGGTGCGGTTCTCGGTGTTGGCTTTGCTCGTGGTATCGCAGCACTGAACCTAGGCGTAGTTCGTAACATCGTGGCATCATGGATCGTTACACTACCAGCGGGTGCGTTATTGGCCGTAGTATTCTTCTACGGACTTCAAGCGATGTTCGCTTAAGACACTCGTCAATAGAATGTAAGCGCTTTGTCATTATTGACTCAAACGCACAGAAAGGGAGGCTTTGCCTCCCTTCTTTGTTGCACCGAAGTTTGAAACTGCATACTATTCGTCTATTTCCGGCTCCAATCATTCGGTGCCAACGCTGTCTCCAAGAAAAATCGTTAAGGGATTTACTGTGAAAAAACTAATCATCACGGTTTTGTTTACTTTGCTAGCAGCGCCAGCGGCCCTAGCAGCAGACCGTTATATTTCTGATGACCTCTTCACTTTTATGCACTCAGGTCCAAATAACACCTACCGTATTATTGGTAGTGTTAACGCCGGTTCTAAAGTACAACTGATTAAAACCAACCGAGATACTGGCTACACGCAAGTTCGTGATGACCGTGGTCGCACTGGTTGGGTACAAAGCAAGTTTGTGACAAACCAAGAGAGCATGGCAATTCGCCTTCCTCGCATTGAGAAAGAGCTAGCCGAAGTAAAAGAGCAGCTTGCTAATGCTCGTCAAACTTCTGATGCAGAGAAAGCAGGTCTTGTTACCTCTCTCGAAACACGTAACCAACAAATTTCAGATCTAGAAAATAAATACTCTGAGATCAGTGATCAGCTTACTTCTGTTGAAACAGAAAACCGCGAGCTACGCGCAAAGCTGGATACACAAAAAGATGACATGCTGCTTAAGTACTTCACTTATGGCGGCGGTGTTGCAGGTTTAGGTTTACTATTTGGTTTGATTCTTCCGCATGTCATGCCTCGTAGAAAGCGCTCTCCTGCGGGTTGGGCATAAACCCTTACGCTTTTATCTTTAAAAAGAACGCAAAAGCCAGTCGATATTGACTGGCTTTTTAGTTTGCTTCGTTTGATAGAAGTGAGTACTACTCCCCCATTGAACTAGAGGCTCGACGACGATCCGTTGCGCCATAAAGCTTGCCATCTTTTAGCTCAATTGCATTCAAACCGCTTACCACTGGAATAACGTGCACTGGGTAGCCAAGCTCCATAAACTCAGGCACCAACATTTCTGCGAACGTTTTCTTTTCCACCAGCAAACCAGTCGGGTCATAAGACTTGGTGCGGTCTATCTTAGTGCCATACTGGATGTTTGGTAAGTCAATAGCCTCTTGCGCTGATAAATTCCAATCCAGCACCCCAACCACGGTTTTGAGTACATACCCCGGGATTTGTGAACTACCTGGTGACCCAACCACCAAACGCAAGTTATCATCACTGTCCATCACCATTAATGGCGTAATAGCCGAACGTGGACGCTTGCCCGCTTCAATTGAGTTTTGCGTAGGCTTGCCGTTAACCGTTGGCTGAGGTGAGAAGTTAGCCATCTGCGCATTCAAGATAACGCCATCGACCATCACACCCGAGCCCATACCCGTGCCAACGGTGCTGGTCATCGCAATTGCATTTCCATCTCTATCGACGATAGAAATATGCCCTGTATCTTTGCTCTCGAAGCCTTGATATTGCGCATACTGAGTTTGCGTTATCTGTCCTGCTTTTGGATCCTCTTTTAAAGTGCCATTATCAGGGATTAAATCACGTCTCTGATCTAGATAGGCTTTAGACAACAACTGTTCAACTGGCGTTTCCACATAATCCGGATCTCCGGCATACGCAATACGATCGGCTTTTGCAATTCGCATCGCTTCAGTCATGAGACGCCAAGGTTCCACATCCGTTTTCGCCATATGGGCAATGTCATAGGGTGCGAGCAGTTCAAGACTCTGAGCGACCATCACACCGCCCGAAGCTGGGTAACCAAAAGAGACGATTTTATTCCCACGGTAGTCGCTCTCAATGATGTCACGCTGCTTCACTTGGTAATGTTTAAAATCTTCTAAAGACAACTTCTCGTGTTGGTCATCAATACGACTATTAACCGTCTCTACGATGTGCTGACCAAGCTCACCACCATAAAGGTAACGATCGCCTTGTTGCGCGATCTTCCTCAGCGTCTCAGCCATCTTAGGGTTCTTCATCAAGGTTCCCGTCGGCTTAATATCGTCCCCTTGCCAATACAAGGCTTTCACTTCCGGATCTTGCTCAAGTCGGCTTTGCTCTCTTACTACGATGTCGTAGGTGTAGCTGTTCATCGCGTACCCATTGCTCGCCAATGTAATCGCCGGCTTAATCAGCTCTGCCCATGGCAACTTGCCATATTGTTCATGAGTGGTGTAAAGCAACCGCAATGTGCCCGGAACCGCAACAGAACGAGGGCCTAATATTTCGTTGCGACTGAGTACTTCCCCATTCTCAACAAACATTTCAGGGTTCGCGCTAGAGGGCGCTTCATCTCGACCATCAAGGGCCAGAAATTTTTTCTCGTCATGTTGATAAAACAGCGCGAAAGTCCCGCCGCCAATTCCGGTCATATCTGGCTCAACGACAGACATCACCATCTGCATCGCGACCATAGCATCAACAGCATTACCGCCTTCTTTCAATATTGAGTAACCGGTACTGCTCACGTAAGGATTCGTCGCACTGACCATGAAATCTTGCCCGCGACTATCTGGTGTAACTGGGAATGGGTCTGGCTTTGCTGCATAGCTTGTCGATGCAACAATGCTTAAAGAAAAAATCAGAATACGCATGTGTCTCTGTTTAGACTCCTATTATGTGATGGGGTCTAACGTGGACCAAGTCATTACTCCGAAGTTCGTGAAGATGGTGTCTTTTTACACAACGCTGACTGGAATCGCGCTATCAATAGATGAATGATATTGGTGCTATTTAAACGACTGAGGAAAGCTATATTTTGCTTGTTTGAGTATCTAGAAATCATCACCAGAATAGATGCAAAAGATGCTCTGAAAAATAAAAAGCCAGCGATATGATTTCGCTGGCTTGATGTGTTTCTACAAGAGTTACCCTTTCCACTCATACAACGCTGGTATACGAATTTGCTCACCTTGGAACTCAACAATCACAGCTTGCGGTTGTATTTCTCTTAGAGTGACCTGATCATCAACGACATCCCCCTGATGATACTCAACATTGTTAATTTTCACCCAACGGCGATTTTCATCACTAGCGTACATATGGGTTTGCAAATTAAGCGCAGGTAGACGCCCTTGCCACTGGTGAGCGTTGCGCTCTAAATCGTTCACGCGTGCCGTTTGTGATGACGAATTGTCATCATCTCGGGATAAGGCATTTTCGACCTTCCTAGCTAAATCTGGAGATAATGAGGATAAATCCAGATCATCCAAAGACAACCCGAGGTCCTCTTCAGCAGCAGAAGTCGTTTGGGTTGATGCTGAGTCGCGTGTTTCATCTCTGTTTGGTGTATGGCTCGTGTATTCATCGGGGGTGGTAAATGTACCAAAATCACGCGATAGCTCTGCACTTGGCCACTCTCTTGGCAATTGGGCCAACTGGGTGTTCTCTGGATAGTCTAATACTTTGAAAGGTGATACCACTTCGACCTTTTCTATCGGGGACGTTGTATCTACTTCAACACTCGGTGCAAAGAGATCTAAGTACCAAGCGACTCCGATAGCAGAAGCAGTGATTGGCAGCAAGAACAGACCTATATGTTTCACAGCTGACATTATGCGTCCTCCTTCTCTATTCTCGCCAGTTGAGGCGCATCTGGCTGAACATTTTGCTGAAGTCGGTCTAGCGTTCGCTTACCTGCAATACCATCGACACCAATTCCTTGCCAACGTTGAAATAACTCGACTCGCTCTTTCATCGCACCATCAAAAATAGACGTTTCAAGCAGTGGCTCACTCACCGCTTCTGCTAATAATCGGTCTAATACTTCAATCGCAGGGCCTTCCATGTCTAAACGTAATGTTTCATTCAGCGGAGCATGCCGCAGTTCGATAATATTGCCCTGCCACAACGGCTTTAGCCACGAAACTGGCAGACGCAGACGCTGCTTGCCATTGAGCACTTCAGCTTGGTCATTACCGACGGCATATAGAATGACATACCCAACATCACCTTGATAATTCAACTCCAAGATCACAGGGCGATTTTGTTGCATCAACAGCGGCCAAGTCGCCATTTTACGCTCACAACGCATAGTCGACTGCGGTTCTGACAAACAAAGATTATCGCGAACCGATGCTTGATACCCCCACAAACGATACAAATCATTTACAGCGAGGTTCGACTGTTTTTGTGTTAACAATAAATCACGCTGCTCATCCGTTAACTGTTGGCTTACGACGGTTGGTGTTGGCTCTACTCTTGGCTCCGTCACTTGTGTCAACACTGACGTCGCTTGAGCTGGCATATAATTCACGACCGCCCACCCCGTACTTAATGCAGCAATAAGGCCTACCGTGACAGAGCCCCAAGCAGGCCAACGGAAAGTCCGGCGCTCTTTTTTATCTTGCTGATAAATATCTGCCTGAAACTGCATCACCTCTTCACAGGCCTGCTGAACGGTTTGCTTATCCACCACCACATTACCCTGGTGATAACTAATGTTGAGGGATTTGTCACAGATAAGGTTGATGAGCCGCGGTATACCGTGACTGTATTTGGCTATAAGTTTACAAGAAGCACGATTAAACAGTTGCTGGTCGCCACCTGCTGTATGTAGTCGAAATGCGATGTAATCTTCTGTCTCTTTTTCATCCAACGGCAATAGGTGATAACGCCCGGTAATACGCTGGGCAAGTTGGCGTAGTTGTGTTGTTTGTAATAACCGCTGCAATTCAGGCTGCCCGACCAACAACACTTTGAGCAATTTTCTGGTATCGGTTTCCAAGTTGGTCAACAAGCGCAACTGCTCTAGAACGTCGGCAGCAAGGTGTTGAGCCTCATCAATGACCAGCAATGTCTGCCAGCCTGAACGATAATTACGCAGCAAATATTGATGGATAACCTGGTTTAGCTGTTTGAGGTTTGCATCTGGCGGATAGGTGATTTTGAACTCATCGCAAATGGCTTCGA
This sequence comes from Vibrio sp. 2CM40D, assembly GCF_023161825.1. Classification (NCBI taxonomy): domain Bacteria; kingdom Pseudomonadati; phylum Pseudomonadota; class Gammaproteobacteria; order Vibrionales; family Vibrionaceae; genus Vibrio; species Vibrio sp. 2CM40D. Next base: position 372,300 of record NZ_JALNTL010000005.1, on the reverse strand, counting down.
GCAAGTCTCTACTCGAAAACGTGGGATTGAGAATAAGACCCGCTTTGGTGTTATCACCCAAATTCGCCAGCATCGCTTTTGCGACGGTCGTTTTGCCTGTACCTACTTCGCCAGTAAGCATAGCAAAGCCACCGCCATCGCCTAGCCCAGCTTGGAGATGTGTGATTGCCTCTTTGTGACGTTGGCTTAAATACAAATAACGTGAGTTTGGAACAATCGAAAATGGTTGTTCGACAAACCCAAAAAAGTCCTTATACATTAGGCTCTCCAGCTAAAAAACCACCTGGGAATAGTCAGACATGGTATAAACGCTCTTCTTCTATTCTTAGGAGTAAAGAAAAGTACCATTGCTTGCTACAATGTCCAACGGCATATCCATAAATTAAGAGGTAATTCGTGCAAGTTTATTTAGTAGGTGGCGCAGTTCGAGATAAATTGCTCGGAATTGATAGTTATGACAACGACTGGGTGGTCGTAGGCGCGACGCCCGGGATGATGCTGTCCCAAGGATACACCGCCGTTGGTAAAGACTTTCCTGTATTTCTGCATCCCAAAAGTAAAGAAGAATATGCCCTTGCACGAACAGAGAGAAAGTCAGGTTCTGGTTACACTGGTTTTGAATGTTTCTTCGATCAAAACGTCACCTTAGAAGAAGATTTGATACGTCGTGATTTAACCATTAACGCGATGGCAATGGAGAGTGATGGCACGATCCATGACCCATATGGTGGCCAGCAAGATCTCAACGATAAACTGCTACGCCATGTATCAGACGCCTTTATTGAAGACCCTCTACGCGTTTTACGTGTCGCTCGCTTCGCAGCGAAGCTTGCTGATCTAAACTTTACGGTTGCCGACGAAACCATGCGGTTAATGCGTCACATGGCAGAGTCCGGAGAGCTGAGCACACTGACTCCCGAGCGTGTTTGGCAAGAATGGCATAAATCTCTCTCTACTCCTCGCCCTGATATTTTCTTATCGGTTCTACGAGACTGTGGTGCATTAACCGTGGTGTTACCTGAAATTGATGCACTATTTGGCGTACCTCAACCTGAGAAGTGGCATCCAGAAATCGATACTGGCATCCATACTTTGATGGTGGCAGAGCAAGCCGCAAAATTGAGTAACTCACTCCCCGTCAGGTTTGCCGCCCAAGTGCATGACTTGGGTAAGGGCGTGACGCCAGAGAGCGAATGGCCAAGCCACAAAATGCATTGCCATACAGGATTAAAACTGATCAAAAAGCTGTGCGAACGTGTCCGGGTACCAAATGAGTTTCGTGATTTAGCCTTGATGGTGTGCGAACAGCACTCCAATATTCATCGCGCGGCTGAACTTAAACCACAAACCATAATTAAAATACTCAATAAGCTCGATGTGTGGCGTAAGTCCGAACGTCTGCAAGATATCTTGCTTTGCTGCCAAGCGGATCACGCTGGTCGTAAAGGACTGGAAACGCAACCATATCCACAGGCGGATATTTTTAGGCAAGCCTACCAAGCAGCAGCGGCAGTTGACGTTCAAATCATAATCAAAGAGGGCTTTAAAGGCCCTGCGATTCGTGACGAGCAAGAAAAACGACGTATTGAAGCAGTGAAAGCAGCACTTAAGAAGTAACGAACAAACAAAAACGCCCGCGGATTTCGCGGGCGTTTTTCGTTAACATCAATTATGAACTTAATAGAAAAGCGAACAAACCGATGCCCAAAATCAGACGGTAAATCACAAACGGTGTCATGCCCATGCGTGAAATCATCTTCAAGAAGAAGTGGATACAGATGTACGCACTGATAAACGATGTGATAATGCCAGTCATTAAGAAACCAACATGGACAGGTTCACCACTGGTCACTAACTTCATGACTAAGTAGCTACCAGCTAATGTAATGATTGGGATCGACATTAAAAATGAAAAGCGCGCAGCCGCTTCTCGAGTAAAGCCAAGGTAAAGCGCTGCTGTGATGGTCGCCCCTGAACGTGAAGTTCCAGGAATCATCGCTAAGGCTTGAGCAATACCGATAAATACAGCTTTCTTCCAACCCGTTTGGTATTCATCGGCAACGAGTTTAGCGTTTTTGTCTACCCACCATAGCAACAGGCCAAATACGATCGTAGTAGTCGCGATAACGTAAGCGCTACGTAGATACACTTCAATGATGTCTTTCATCAATAAGCCGAACACACAAGCTGGAATCGTCGCAATCACGATCATCCAAGCCAATTTAGCTTCTTTACTGCGATCTCCTTTAAAGATCGAAGCAAATAACGCTTGAAACAAAGTGATTACTTCATGACGAAAATAGATCACGACAGCCATTAATGTACCGACGTGAACAGCAACATCAAAGGCCAGACCTTGATCTTCCCATCCTAAAATAGCGGAAGGCAGGATCAAATGGGCAGAGCTTGAGATAGGCAAAAACTCTGTCAGCCCCTGAATCAGAGCCAAAATAAAGGCTTCAAAATAACTCATGTAAACAACTCAAATTAAAAATGAAAGGAAACGGGTTTGAGCGAATCGACTGGCTGCATAGCATGCCAAATGTCTGCGACTGTGCGTCCATCGCCTGGGATCACTAATTGCGGTTCGAGATCATACAGCGGCTTTGTGACAAAAGGATATTTGTAGATATCACTGCGAGGTAGCTCAGGTTTTTTCTTGGAGACGCGCTCACCGAACAACACTATATCGAGATCCAGTGTTCGATCCTGATACTTTTGCGCGTTTTCTTCGCGTCCCCACTTAAATTCAATCTCGCGTAGTTGATGGCTCAACTCTTCTAATGACAACTCGGTACGCATTGCAACGACAAAGTTGTAGAAATTCTTGCTGCTAAAACCAATAGGTTCGCATTCATATATCGGTGATACGAGGAGATTTTCTCCAAGCCGTTGCAGCTCCTGATACGCAGCAAGCACATGTTGCTCTCTTTCTACGTTCGTCCCAACACCGATATAAGTGGTGATCATGCTCGGCCTCGCTCAATCACCACACCAACAGCACGTGCTTGCGGCACGGCGCCAGGCTTCGCTAGGCGGATTTTCACCCAAGGCACAGAGAAACGCTGCATGATAAGCTCTGCTACTTCTTCAGCCACGCGCTCGACCAATAAGAAACGACCATTTTCAATGTGGTTAAGTACCGCCTCACTCACCTGCGAATAATCCAGTGCATCTTGCACATCATCACTTTTGCCCGCAGGCTTATTATCGTGCGCCATTTCAATATCTAGAACCAACTTTTGTTTGATTTGTTGTTCCCAGTCGTACACGCCAATGGTGGTGATAACTTCTAACTGTTCAATAAAAACTTTATCCAGAGCCATCTTATGTCCTTCTATTACAGAGGTCGGATACCCGTGAGGGGTAATTTGATCGTAGTATTCTATACCTAAGTAACATTTACTTTGGTCATCACAATGTTACTTAGGTATAAACTGCGAAAGCATCTTTATATACAAGAAATCACATAATGCAAGCTCTATCACAGTGAGGATTTCTGCATTATGTAAATTCGGGGTATGATAGCAACTACGCGGGAACCGAGCATTAAATTCCAATCCATCAAGGACTTCTATGGACGCACTGGCACTGATAATGACAATGGCCGCCTATTTATTAGGTTCGGTTTCCAGTGCGGTTTTGATCTGTCGACTCTTAAAACTGCCAGACCCACGCAGTGTGGGATCTAACAATCCTGGAGCAACGAACGTATTGCGTATTGGCGGACGAGGAGCCGCTGTTTCAGTCTTGTTGTGCGATATGCTCAAAGGCACTATCCCCGTGTGGGGCGGATACTTTCTTGGTATCGACCCTATCATTCTTGGCGTCATCGCCATTGCTGCCTGTCTTGGCCACATGTACCCCATTTTTTTCCACTTTAAAGGCGGAAAAGGTGTCGCAACCGCGCTTGGCGCTATCGCTCCGATTGGTTTGGACTTAACAGGATTGGTAATGTTAACTTGGCTGTCAGTAGCCGCGCTATTCCGCTATTCATCCTTAGCGGCTCTCGTCACGGTTTTGGTCACTCCGTTTTATACTTGGATGTTTAAACCGCAATACACGTTACCTGTTGCTATGCTGTGCTGCTTAATCGTATTTAAGCATCATCAAAATATTCGGCGGCTTTTGTCTGGCGACGAGCCAAAAATCGGCGAGAAAAAACTGACACAAAAAAACTCGGCTTAATGCCGAGCTTTTCGTTTAAAGAAGGATGCATTGGTTACGCATGAACTCGATTCAGGAAGTTCAACAACATCTGGTTGACGAACTCAGGTTGTTCTAAACAACTGATATGTCCCGCTTGGGGAATCTCCACCAACTCACTGCCTGTGATGCAGTCTTTCATTAAATAAGATTCAAAAACTGGACGTGGTTTATCTTCACAGCCCACTGCAATTAACGTCGGCAGAGCAAATTTTTCCGAATCCTCAATCACATCCCGGCGACCAAACACCATACGCCCTATGCGAGCTACTTCCACCGCACGCTCACCGTTCAGCTCTTCTAAACTGCGTTTGAATGAAGCGACAAGTTCAGGGTTATCCTGATTGACGTTGTTGGCAAAGAACAGCGGCACAACGGCTTCAATAATTAGCGCAGGCACTGCTTGGACTTGGCTGATGGTATCAAGCATTGCAAAATACTTCTTATACGTAACTTCTGGCTCCCAGCCAATGAAGGTATCCATCAATACCAGTGACTTAACACGTTGCGGCGCTTGAGCCGTTAGCTCTGCTCCCCACATGCCGCCAACAGATAAGCCCACTATCGAGAGCTCTTCGATATCTAAATGATCCATCAATGCCAACATATGTTGTGCATAGTCGGCCAATGACTGTGTCGATGCAGGTGCAGCGTCCGATTCACCATGTGCCCAAAGATCTGGCACAATACAACGGAATGACTGGCTTAAAACCTCAACTTGTGGCGCCCACATTTGGCTATCCCAAAGGTAACTATGACCAAATAGAAGCACAGGGCCCTCACCTTTATCTAGATAAGCAAGTTGCTGACCTTCAATTTCAAACTTATTCATTGTTATATCCATTTCTTATTCTTCCACGTCATCCTAGCACTGAAACAATCGCGAACTGATCGCATCAGTCAGAATGTAAAACGAGGCGGTTCATTGAATAATTAAAAATAAAGGCCTCTGAGGAGCAGAGACCTTTATTACAAAGAACCGGTTTCAAACCTACCGCATAAATTTGACTAAGCGACAGGTGTTAGTTGATCAATTGGCCAACGTGGACGAGCCTCTACTGACATATCAGCCACTTCGCCATTCTTCAAGCGCTGCATGCCTGCGTAAGCGATCATCGCACCGTTATCTGTACAGAACTCAGTACGTGGGTAGTAAACTTCGCCGCCAACTTTCTTCGCTAACTTCTCTAACTCAGCTCGCAAACGACGGTTAGCACTCACACCACCAGCAATAACAATGCGTTTCATGCCTGTTTGCTCAAGCGCGCGCTTACATTTAATAGCCAACGTAGCACACACAGCCTCTTCAAATGCCAATGCGATGTCCGCGCGGGTTTGCTCGTCATCACCGTTTGCAGCAATCGTGTTAGCCGTAAAGGTTTTTAGACCAGAGAAACTCATGTCCAAACCTGGCACATTCGTCATTGGGCGCGGGAACTTAAAGCGGCCCGGTGTACCTTTTTCCGCCAGTTTAGATAATAGTGGACCGCCTGGGTAATCCAAACCCATTAGCTTCGCTGTTTTATCAAACGCTTCGCCCGCCGCATCATCAATCGACTCACCTAGAATTTTGTACTCACCGATGCCTCTCACTTCCACCATCATAGAGTGACCGCCCGATACTAATACCGCCACAAACGGGAACGGTGGAGGGTTATCTTCCAACATTGGGGCCAATAGGTGACCTTCCATATGATGAACAGGTACCGCTGGCACTCCCCAAGCATAAGCAATACTGCGACCGATAGTCGCGCCCACTAATAGCGCCCCAACAAGACCAGGCCCCGCGGTATACGCGACACCATCGATGTCTTTTGAAGTTAAGTTCGCTTCTTTTAGTGCCTCTTTAATAAGAGGAATGGTTTTCTTTACGTGGTCACGTGAAGCCAACTCAGGCACCACACCGCCGTAATCTGCGTGCAGTTTTACTTGGCTGTATAGCTTGTGTGACAAGAGACCGTTTTCATCGTCATAAATTGCGATGCCAGTCTCGTCACAAGAGGTTTCAATACCAATAATGCGCATGGTTTTCTCAGTATGCTTTCTGTATAGAGGAAATTTGGGCGTCATATTACCTCGCCTTGGTGCTGCAAACAAATTTTGTACAGACAATAATCGACAAAAGGCTTTACAAAGTAGTTGTGATCGGATTAAAATTCCGCACCATTTTTGATCAAGCTGGTAAGAGACCTAACAATTGTGATTTGGTCTGTTGAATACCAGCGTTAACGAATAACCCCTGAGGTGAAAGGCATATGCCAGTAGTTAAAGTACGTGAAAACGAACCGTTCGACGTTGCTCTACGTCGTTTTAAGCGCTCTTGCGAAAAAGCAGGTATCCTTTCTGAAGTGCGTCGTCGTGAGCACTACGAAAAACCAACTACAGTTCGCAAACGCGCTAAAGCAGCGGCTCAAAAGCGTCACGCTAAGAAGCTAGCTCGCGAAAACGCTCGTCGCGTTCGCCTGTACTAATAACTGAGCTCCAAAAGGAATTTAGTTATGGCTCTGATTGATCAACTCAAAGAAGAGCAAAAATTAGCGATGAAAGCCAAGGACAAATTGCGCCTTGGTACTATTCGTTTAGCCCTATCAGCAATCAAGCAACGTGAAGTTGACGAACAGATTACTCTGAACGATGACGACATTCTTGCAGTATTGACCAAGATGGTTAAACAACGTCGCGACTCTGTAGCGCAGTTTGAAGCAGCGGGTCGTCAAGATCTTGCTGATGCGGAACAAGCAGAAATTACCGTTCTTGAGGACTTTATGCCTCAACCACTGACAGACGAAGAAGTAGCGGCTCTCATCGAGAACGCGATTGCTGAATCTGGCGCAGCTGGCATGCAAGACATGGGCAAAGTAATGGGCGTTCTGAAACCGCAAATTCAAGGGCGTGCAGATATGGGTAAAGTAAGCGGTTTAGTTCGCGCTAAATTGGCTTAAGGTACCCCACCCAATTGCAGCAAGCCGTGCTATCCTTTGGAGCGCACGGCTTGTTTGTATCTGGATGGATGGAATGAAATCAATGGGCAATACGCTCATTCTTTTAAGGCATTCACTCCACTCATCATCTTCTTTTTTTGTTAGGTTTTATGGCTGGACACATCCCTCGCAGTTTTATCGATGACCTTCTAGCTCGACTTGATATTGTCGATATCATCGACGCACGTGTGAAACTTAAGAAAAAAGGCAAAAACTACGGCGCATGCTGCCCGTTCCACAACGAAAAGACACCCTCATTCAGTGTCAGTCAAGAAAAGCAGTTCTACCATTGTTTTGGTTGTGGCGCGCATGGAAATGCCATCGATTTTTTGATGGAGTTCGACCGACTAGAATTCGTCGAAGCCATTGAAGAACTCGCTTCATACTTGGGTTTAGATGTTCCTCGCGAACAACGTAGCGGCGGTAATGGTTCGTTTCAATCAGGCCCACAAGCAAGCAGCAGTGAAAAACGTAACCTATACGACTTAATGGGCAGCATTGCTCAATTTTATCGTAACCAACTCAAACAGCCAGCAAGTAAGGTGGCGATTGAGTATCTAAAAGATCGCGGCCTGTCTGGTGAAATCGTCCAGAAGTTTGGCATCGGCTATGTGGCTGATGAATGGGATTTAGTTCGTAAGAACTTTGGTCAGAATAAAGAAAACCAAGACATGCTCGTCACTGGCGGCATGTTGATTGAAAACGATAAAGGCAACCGCTACGACCGATTCCGTGGTCGAGTGATGTTTCCTATTCGAGATAGACGCGGCCGAGTAATAGGCTTTGGTGGTCGAGTATTAGGTGATGGGACACCAAAATATCTCAACTCACCCGAAACCCCGATATTTCATAAAGGTAAAGAGTTGTATGGCCTATATGAAGTACTACAAGCGTATCGTGAGCCACCACAAATTTTAGTGGTTGAAGGCTATATGGATGTTGTCGCGCTTGCTCAATATGGCGTAGATTATTCCGTTGCCTCATTGGGAACCTCGACAACGGGCGATCACTTGCAGGTGTTATTCAGGCAAACAAGCACCGTCGTGTGTTGTTATGACGGTGACCGCGCAGGCCGTGAAGCCGCGTGGCGTGCCATGGAAAATGCATTGCCTTACCTAACGGATGGTCGCCAGTTAAAATTCATGTTTTTGCCGGACGGAGAAGATCCCGACTCTTATATCCGACAAAACGGAAAACAAGCATTTGAGCAGCAAGTGTCTAATGCGATGCCCTTGTCTGAATTCATGTTCAGCTCATTGACTCAGCAGGTCGATATGAGCACGAAAGAAGGCATGGCAAAACTGAGTACTCTTGCGGTTCCTCTCATTGATAAAGTCCCTGGCGGCACTTTAAGACTATACTTGAGAGAATTGCTTGGCCGCCGTTTGGGTTTGGTTGATGAACGCCAACTACAGCAGCTAATTTCAAAACAAGGTAAAGAGGATAAAAGGCCTCAACCTCATAAAGAAATCAAGCGAACGCCGATGCGAGAAGTGATCGCGTTACTGATTCAAAACCCACAATACGTAAGTATGGTGCCAGATCTAACTAGCGTTAGAGATTTGCCCATTCCTGGTCTAAGTTTATTTGTTGATGTACTTGATAAATGCCAAGCGCATCCCCATATCAACACAGGCCAATTATTAGAGCATTGGCGAAACAGCCAAAATGAGACCCTTCTGTCTCGTCTCGCGAGTTGGGACATTCCACTCGATGAGGACAACCAAGAAGAAATCTTTTTAGACTCACTGGATAAAATTATTGCCCAGTGCGTAGAAAAACAAATTGAAAACCTGCAGGCCAAAGCAAGAAGTGTCGGTTTATCAGCCGAAGAGAAAAGGGAGCTGCTAGCACTTATGCTAGATTTAAAAGCGTAACCCTGTTTAATTAGTCAGCAACGATTTAATTTGTTATAGTAAGTGGTTTGCATTTCGCATACTGATTCCTTCACCAGATTACGAAGTTGGATACCGTCTATGGATCACAATCCGCAGTCACAGCTAAAGTCACTTGTTATTAAAGGCAAGGAACAAGGCTATCTGACCTACGCCGAAGTAAATGACCACCTACCTGCTGAAATCGTAGATTCAGAACAGGTAGAAGACATCATTCAGATGATCAACGACATGGGCATTAAGGTAGTAGAAACTGCTCCTGATGCTGATGATTTAGCACTGAACGATGACACAAATATTACCGATGAAGATGCAGCCGAAGCTGCAGCCGCTGCACTTTCTAGCGTAGAGAGTGAGATTGGTCGTACAACAGACCCAGTACGTATGTACATGCGTGAGATGGGTACTGTCGAACTTCTAACTCGCGAAGGCGAAATCGACATCGCAAAACGTATTGAAGAAGGTATTAACCAAGTTCAATCGTCTGTTGCTGAATACCCAGGCACAATTCCGTACATTCTTGAGCAATTTGACAAAGTTCAAGCTGAAGAACTACGTCTTACAGACCTAATTTCAGGTTTTGTAGATCCAGATGCTGACGACACCGCTGCACCAACGGCAACACACATCGGTTCTGAACTGACTGAATCTCAGTTAGAAGAAGAAGACGATGAAGACGTTGATGACGACGAAGATAGCGATGACGATTCAGATGATTCTGAAGAAGATGTAGGTATCGATCCAGAATTAGCGCTAGAGAAATTCAACCAACTACGCAGCACCTATCAAAATCTTCAATTAGCAATCAACGAGTACGGCTATAACAGCCCGAAAGCAACCGTTGCTAATGAAATGATGCTAGACGTATTCCGCGAGTTTCGTCTAACGCCTAAACAGTTTGATCACCTAGTGAATGAACTGCGTACTGCTATGGATCGCGTTCGTACACAAGAGCGTCTGATCATGAAGTCAGTGGTTGAATACGGCAAAATGCCGAAGAAATCATTCATCGCGCTGTTCACTGGTAATGAATCAAGTGAAGCTTGGCTGGATGAAGTTCTTGCTTCAGACAAGCCATACGCTGAAAAGATCAAACGTAACGAAGAAGAAATCCGTCGTTCAATCGCTAAGCTAAAAATGATTGAAGAAGAGACTTCTCTAAACGTACAGAACATTAAAGACATCAGCCGTCGTATGTCTATCGGTGAAGCAAAAGCTCGCCGTGCGAAGAAAGAGATGGTTGAAGCGAACTTGCGTCTTGTAATTTCTATCGCGAAGAAATACACCAACCGTGGCCTACAGTTCTTGGATCTGATCCAGGAAGGTAACATCGGTCTGATGAAAGCGGTAGATAAGTTCGAATATCGTCGTGGTTACAAGTTCTCGACTTACGCAACGTGGTGGATCCGTCAGGCAATCACTCGTTCAATCGCGGACCAAGCACGTACGATTCGTATCCCGGTACACATGATCGAAACGATCAACAAGCTAAACCGTATTTCTCGTCAAATGTTGCAAGAGATGGGTCGCGAGCCACTACCGGAAGAACTGGCAGAGCGCATGCAAATGCCAGAAGACAAGATTCGTAAAGTTCTAAAAATCGCTAAAGAGCCTATCTCAATGGAGACACCAATCGGTGACGACGAAGATTCGCATCTAGGTGATTTTATCGAAGATACAACGCTAGAACTTCCGCTAGATTCTGCAACTGCAACTAGCCTTAAGGTGGCAACAAAAGACGTGCTTGCAGGTCTAACGCCACGTGAAGCGAAAGTACTTCGTATGCGTTTTGGTATTGACATGAACACTGACCATACTCTAGAAGAAGTTGGTAAGCAGTTCGACGTTACTCGTGAGCGTATCCGTCAGATCGAAGCAAAAGCACTACGTAAACTTCGCCACCCAAGCCGCTCAGAGACTCTGCGCAGCTTCCTAGACGAATAATCGCAGCGCATACAAGCTTTTAGAAATCAAAAAAGGTGACTTTAGGTCACCTTTTTTATTATCTACTGTTCTAAGTGGATAAAAACTAAGCGCAATTGCCCTAGTTGGTATCTAGACACCTTGCAACGCTTCCCCTATAATCGTTGTCCTATTAAGGCCCCTTAGCTCAGTGGTTAGAGCAGTCGACTCATAATCGATTGGTCCGCAGTTCAAGTCTGCGAGGGGCCACCATATTCTAGAAGGCGTAGCAGGTTAGTACCTGCTACGCTTTTTTTGTACCTAGTGATTTTGGGTGTAGTTGTGGGTGTAGTTAGGAAGTTGCTTAGCTCACAATTTTGGACGCTTTGCTGAGCTTGCCAACATTTTTCCATCACGAGCAGAACAGAAAATTCGATAAGATAATAAAAAAGCGCCCCCTTATGTGAAAGGGGGCGCTTTTTTATTATCTGCCTATTTTACTCAATTCCGTGTTTACGATCATACCAAATAGCTAACAAAGGCAAACCGATTGTACCAACGGTAACTAGAGCTAAAAATAAAAGTTGAGCTAAAGTCATACCCGTTACATCCAAAAGTTGTACTAACATATTGAAACCCGCCCTAGTGTTCTTGTGGTTATATTTTAACCTAAAAATACAAAACTTGATAATGTGCTTACCGGCCAAGATAGATAACTGTAATCTCTTCTCGCTCATGCCCTAACTCTCTACTAATAATAAGGCGAGCTTCTTTATCTGCACTTTTTTGTTCTCTACTCAGCTCTCTGCTAGTTAAACCACCCGCTTTAGGTGCATTCATTCCTGTCAGTTCTATGTATCGCTGTTGAGCATATTGATGGCGTAGACCATGGTTCTTGCATAACCCAACCTTCCTACAAGTATTTTCGTAGTGCTTTAGCTGTTGAATGTACTTTTTGCCTGCGGGAATCAGAGAGCCTCTTGGGGCAATAGCTATAGCCCGCTCTAATACCTGCTTTTGATATTCGTTTCTGATTGGTACCTCTCGCGCCTTGCCACCTTTAGTCCAAGAACCCATTAAATGAATTCTATCTGCTTTAATCGCTATACTGGGGTTAAACTTCAAAGCTTCTTCCCGCCTCAGACCGAATGCAGATTGTAGCTCTAACGCTATTTTTATATATGGGTCTGAGATTGCGTTAAACTTTACTTCATCAAGCTCTTTCGCCTTGTTGGTACTATTGTCACTGAAAACTCTCTTTCCTATCCCCAACTCTTCATTGGACTTGGGTAACAAATGCTCACGTCCAGTCTTTTCGAATACCCAACGAATATGTGCCATTCGGTTTTTTATAGTTCCAACGCTTAAGCCTTGACTTTGCCAATGCTCAACCAAAAATTTTACGTGCTTTAACTTAAGTGTATGTGGAGTTAAGTGCCTGTACCCTCCTCTCTTTAATTGTTTTTCGATTTGGATGAGGATGTTTTTACGTGCAGCTTGAGATGCATAACTCCCATCAATGTTGCGCTTCATTAACAAAACTAGGCCGTGTCGTAAGTTTGGTTTGCTCATGACTCTTACTCCTAAACAAATAAGAGCCATATAGCTCATATGGCTCTATCTACTTGAAAAATGATGGAGAAAACGTAATCAAACCACGTGAACCTGATGGTTAGTGATAAGCCCAATTCAAACTTATGGTTAGTAAGATGAATGCCTCAGAGACGATTAGGGCAAGAATGATGGTTTGTGTATCGATAGTTACGAATGTCGTACATGATCTACTTGAAGAAGCGTGAGCATCTACGAGAAGAGCATTGTGACATCACAATGCTGGTTACGTTTCTTTCTCCTGTTGAACATTTATGATTTATGAAGAGTCTTTATAGCGACAGCTACTTTTTTATTTACGTGATGAGACTACCAATCTGTCACTTGGCTGTCACCAAGTGACCCCGCTTAAAAGAAATAACGAGAATATAGAAAAAATAAGGTGATGCGCTCGTGGTATACCTCCTGTCACTACCTATTTCACAGCTAGTGACAGGAGGGCTTTAACGTGCGTTCTTTATGCTGTTGAGCAGTGGTTCTTTGATATTATCGATACATAGAACAGCTTCTTGCAAAGACGACTCAAGGCGTGGATCAAAGTAACCATACTGAACGAATATCTGACGTTTGATGTCATCTGGAGATTTCAAGTAATTGATTATATTTTCATCTGTAAGCTTAAATGGTGGCTCTTGGATTAACATGGCCGTAATTGCTTTAGCCATGACGGCGCGATGCTGCAAGTCCAAACTCGTGACAGCATCTCTAAACATACCTTCTATGTCTTCCATGTAGCGCTTCCAAATAAATTCGTCCATCTGCACCATACATCCCCCTTTACGTTGTTTTGTTCGCACTGCGAACATTCACTTACAGTATCACTATAAGCGAATCAGAAAATCTTAATGTGAACAAAGCCAAGAGCAATGAATAAAATGTAATGAAGATGCTCTTCTAAGCAGTAATTAGGTTAATACTAAGGCCTGACTAAAGAATGCTGCTGACCTTCACGAATTTGATAATACCTGCTTTTAGAGCGTCTTCACGGACATTTCAACTAATAAGAACATCGATATGCAAGGTGACCCACTTAGTTTAGTTTGCTAGCATTTTTTGCACGTTTAAGATTCAGGAAAAACCAATGAGTACAAAAGCTTACCTATCCATAGAGAGCATCATGAGTGGTTGTCTATCAACAGGCTGCAATACTTTCTATTCTATGGGAAACAGCTATCAGCTAGGTCATGAGGATGAGATTACCGTCCTATCTTTCTCTCATTCGATTGCACACGATAGCCGCTCGATCCATGCTCCAATTCAAATTGTTAAGAAAATTGATAAATCTTCACCAGTATTGGCTCAAGCGTGCTCCGATGGGGAAGAGTTAAAATGCCGCCTGACTTTTTATAGGCCAAATCATAAAGGTGGGGATGAGCTTTTTTATGAGATAACGTTGAGTGGTGCCCTAATTAGGTCAGTTTCATCTCATATGCCACATGTCGTCGACTTCAACGAAAGCGAGATGACAGAAACTGTCGCTATTTCATACAGGGATATTAACTGGCGTCATGTTGGAGCAAACACTGCTGCTTTTGCATCTTGGATACAGCCACTTTCCGAACTTAAGGAAAAAGCAACCCAATGAGCAATATTCCTACGCACATAGAAGAAGACGAAGTAAGAGTTGCAGTTAGAGGTTTGCTTCGTCAAGCTAACATGTACAGCATGAGTCACTTGCAAGACCCAACCGTCCAACATCAATTTCGGGAAGAATATCGTTTTCTTGGTCAATGCCTATTGAATGATTACAGAGATGGGATTCTAGTAGGGAGCAAAATTGTTCGTCTGGTAAAGCAAGAACGACAAAGCTTGATTGATCAAGCTCTTGAACTGGGCAAATATGGTATTGGTCTTATAGCTGGAGTAGGACAATTATCTGCTGGATATGGTATCTGTGTTACAAGCTCTGTTTTTTCTATAGCTGGCGCGTCTTGGTGCAGTGGCGTTGGTACTCCAATGATTACTCACGGGGGAAACAACATTTATGAAAACTCATACAATATAACTGGTAATATCGTTCAGAACTGGAAAGGGCGATATACCGGCGATTATGGTGACAATAATAGCTTTATACGAAAAGGATATCACTTAGCAGCAGAACAGATGGGAATGGCACCGAGAGATGGTGATGCCGCATACGCTGCCGTAGATATCGCAACAAGCTTATATGGATTAAAAAGCACTTTAAAGGCCGTCCCACATGCGAACGTGCCGAATGCTCGCCAATTTAAACTTTTTTACTACTCATCTAAAGATTTTTCGAAAGGGTGGAGAACAATGTCTAGTGGTGCATTACTCAACGAAACGTTTGGTAATTATAATACTATGGAAGGTGCGATCTCCCCCTACCTTGAAGAGGGCCAATAATGTCAGTAGTGCAATACGCATTCATTAGTCTAATTGGACTAGGAACAAGTCACTTTTTGTCAGAGCGTTACAGAAAAAAAAATACTAATATAAGATTTATTTTATATGTTGCTGCGGCATGTGCATTTGGCCATCAGCACTACAGCATTTTGTTTGAAAAAACCATTGTCGACAATTGGTTATTCTTCATTAATTCTAACTCCGAAACTGTATCAGACTCTCTGAGGTTTATGAGTTTTGTTTTCCTAGTGTCCACTACTGCTACATTACCACCATCTAAGTTTAGCAAGCTCTTTAATCACTTCTCTCGTCGTGATTGATTAAAGCGCTTCACAAAGTTCGGAAGCCTTATCTATAATTTGAAAGGCAATGTGAGGACGGAACATGGAAGATAAAAAAGCCCTCAGCCCACTATCAATACTCAGCATGACTTGTATTTCACTAATCGAAAGCATCATTTTAATTCTAGACGCCTCAAGAGATAGTGAAGATAGTGAAGATAGTGAGCATATCAGCTTTGACGATGGGCTATCAGACAACATCTACTTTGATGACATCGGATGTGAGTTCGAGCGGGATTTAGAGGGTAAGTTGAGGAATAGGATTACAGAAAAACGACATAGAGATAATTCAGATTGGTAGCTGGGGAAAAGTGACTCAACATTTACTGTACATTAAGTCACTTCATTCTAATTATATGCTTCAGTCAAGTGTATTTGTTTGGTGATAAGAGAAAGACCATAACCAATCGCCAGCTTCCACTTCATCTAAAGGCACTGGCTCTTGGTTTAAGCCAAAGATCATCAATTTACTGCTTCTTCCATCTACACTATGAACCAGTTTAAGGTCAACAAGCTCAACTTTCCCATTAAATCTGCAAACGTAGTAAGAGCCTTCATTTGTAGGTTGGCTCATAAACCAAGGTGAGCGCTCTGGTCCTACTGCACTAAAGCAATGGATATTCCTAGCAAAGTTAAATACCGCCTCAACGAGCTCCGGTTTACTAAATTCAGACGTAATCTCTACATCATGGGCAAGTTGAAATGGAGATATGCTCCAACCATAACGATTAAAGCTATCAACAAAAAAATCGATTAAGTTATCAGCATTATCTCTTAAGGCATCCATGTAATCATCTAGATAGAATCCAGGCTCATCAAACAATGAGAGGTCCACATATCTAAATACTTTAACCCCCATAACTGACTTAGCCCAATCTAAAGCGGTGCTAAGGTTCAAAAACTGCTTTGTGTCCTTACCGTAATCAACTATTACACAACCAATGTCTTCTATCACAGAACAGAGAGCATTATCATGATTTAACGGAGTCATTGGAGATAAATACTCCTCATAATAACCAAACAACACATTTCTCATGTCAACATGACAAGACATAGCTATACTTGTTTGGTTGCAATATTTAACTGATGCAGAATCAAACTGCTTGCTCCAATTACGCTTAATACTATTCATATTTCCTTCCTTCTGGTGAATGAGAAGCGAACAACCCCTCAATGTCAGAAAGAATGTTAAAGCCGATGAAGTTAAATATTTTTTTTAAGCTAACGATTACTGCATTTATCCCAACAAGTGGGATTAACGTTCGCAGTGCGAACAAAAAGCGAGGCTCATAGCCTCGCTTACACTTAAATAACTTTAATTGTAATCTTCAAAATACTGTTCTTGAGTAACCAACCAATCAACAAAATCTCTTTCTCGCCACCCCAAACAGCGTCCGTTGATTTGAATTGGTTTAGGAAAGCACTTGTCTTTGGCCCACCAACGCCAGATCGTCCTCGGACTGCGACCTAGTGAGTCTGAAACTTCTTTAAGGGACATAATTCGGTCTCTTGCCATGAACATCCTCCTTTTTTCATTTGATGACTGAACCAGTATCTTTGATAAAAAGAGGTGTAACGGTTTTAAGAGGTCGATTGATTGAATTGATAACAATGTTCGCAGTGCGAACGGTATACACTTGGTTTTTCTCAATTTACTTCACTTACTCCACTTTAAGTGAGGTAAGTGAAGTAAAGTTATAAACATACAATCTCAGAAATGTGGACGATAGCTGCTTGGAAACAAATACAGCCTGTAGCCATCTTTGTAACGAGTTTCAATTTTCCCCTCATCAGCTAATCGCTGTAGAGCTCTGCCGACATGAGCAACATAGTTACATGGTATGCCTAAGATCTGGCTAATTTGGCCAGGTGCAAGCCATTCAGTCTGGCTTCGATTATCATCAGCCTCCATTGATATTCGCTCCTGAAGCATTTTATACCAACGCCCTTTATCCAAATATTTATCTGATACCGTATCAACCAGAGCCTGCTCGTCCATTGACAGTACCCAAGGCTCACCAGCTTCATACATGTGCTTGACCTCCAACCAAAACTGCCGCAATGACTCGGGCTCTTCTTGGCGAAGGCTGCCAGTTCCGTTGTATTGCCACCCGAGAATCCGATTCACAGTAGTCATATCAATGGGTTCATTTAGTTCAATTACACCAAACCGAGTATTACCCGTTCTGTCCTTCAAGAAATCTTGGCCGTTTACCGTCGCTATCAAAAGCGTTTGCCTCGGTTTTTTGAGGTCGGTACGCGCATAGGGCAACCTGATTGTGTCTGCCTCTTGGGATATAAATGCTTTCAGCTGACCTTGACTGTGCTTTGTTGAAGACTCCAGTTCACCGAGTTCAACAATCCATGACTTAATAATAGGTAACACGCTATCTTTACAACGAGGATCTAAAGCCCGACCTCCAAGAAATGCCCCTTGTACGATGTCACCTATTCTTGATAAGAAAGCAGTTTTTCTAAAAGACTGCTTACTCTGAAGCACTGGCACTAACTTACTACTAAACCGAGGCTCGTACAGCGCCGCAATACAACCAACAAGCCACCTCCGCATAATTAGCTCCGTAACTTCAGGTCTCTTAGAACGGATGCACCCAATAACTTTTTTCACTCGTTCGACGCCATCCCATTTAGAGTCAGCCAGATACAAAACAATAGGGTGATATGAACGCTCTTTTGCCAAAACATGTAGATGATCACCAATTGCTGCTTTTGGTACATCGAATCTTGCACATTCGCTTATCAGCTTACTCATTAACACCTCATATTCCATAACCTTACCGTTATGGATCACTTCTATCTCAGTGTTCATCGCATTTAAGTAAGGGATATACCCTTTGTGCTCTAACAGTACCCTTAGGTTGTCATCTGTATTCAGAATAAGCTTCTTAAGCCCTTCCTTTTTCTTGTCTGGAAAATCGAGTTGATGCTCGCTCGGCTGACTTTTATCACTTGCTGCTGTCACTTTTCCCCCCTTGATTCTCCATCCAGTTATCTAGCTCAGACTCTCGCCACCCAAGGCAGCGTCCATTAATCAGAATGGGTTTCGGAAATGTTTTCTCTTTTGCCCACCATCGCCAAATAGTTTTGGGAGTTCGTCCTAAGGCTTCTGAGACCTCTTTCAAGGACATGATTCGGTCATGTGTCATCAACTTTCTCCTTATCTCATCAAATGACAGGAGTTAGTATCTTGGAAAAAAAAGGAGGGAACGGTTTTAGGAGGCCGATTGCTTTAATTGTTCTTGTCAACAAACTGCAACCAGAGAAAACTGCTCGCAGTGCGAACAGAAGATGAAACTCGGAGCCAAAAGATTTGCTAATAAAAAGTTTGTCGTGATCGACTCAGGCTCCTTCTGGACATAAATTAATTTAGGGTTTCAGTAGCGCTTTCGCTTTCGGATAACTCTTAGTATTGCAAAACGCAATCAGGCTCCCCTTACAGCAGTACTTTAGATAGAAGAAATTGGACAAAACTGTGTTAGAAATGACTTAATAGTTTCTTGAAAGCCGGGCTAAAACGGGATAACGAAAACTAACTAGAAAAAGCAAGACATACCCCATTTGTTGCTCTTAATTAAACGTGGAATAAGCCTACCCCTATTTCTGACATGCCGAAATAACCAGCATACAGACTCAGCAAGTGATTAATTAGCGGTCATATGAACTAGTTAGATAAGATACACTAGATAAAACTAATTTATTGTGAATAACCATGACAAACAAAGCAACACAACAGATTATTGAGCAACTAAAGGACTCTAGTCACCCTCCAATCATTCTGCTTGATGGGGCTTGGGGGATTGGAAAGACTCACTTAATCTATAATGAACTATGCCCACTAATTGAATCCAATCCTCAAGAATTTGGTGATTATCATTACGTTTCAGCTTTCGGTATCAAAAACGTCACTGAGTTCCAAGATCAGATAGTCTCACTGTACATATCTAACCAAGAGGAAGGCTCTAAGTATCTAGATGGTTTAACTCGTCTCAGTGGTAAGCTCGCACGAATGTGTGGTGCTGATGCTAGTGAAGCAGGAGTAATTCAAGGTGTCATATCTGGCACTACTGGTTTTCTGCGCCAAAAAGCGATCCAAAACATGAAAGATATCACTCTTGTAGTCGATGACTTGGAGCGATTGACAGATGAAAAGCTAATAGCAGACATCATGGGAACCTGCTTACGATTTGCCGAGCACAACAAAATCAAGATTATTGCCGTCGCAAACGCAACTGCATTTAAAGATAAAACCAAAGTTGAAAAATCTTTCAGTGACGTAATCAAACTCACTAGAACGACTGAAGAACTGCGTACCATTATTTCTGATATTTACGATGGAATGCTGGATGTTGTGGTGGAACACACGTTTTTTCAAACTATTAACCATGCACAAATGCATAAATTAGATATCAATAACTTACGAGTACTTCAACGAGCCGTAAACCGAACCATTAAACTAATGAATAGAATTAATCTTATCGAAGGGGTCAATGAAAAACTCTGTGCCGAAAGGTTAACTCAACATATTGTTCTTATTACACTCTATAGCTACGTTAACAAACTAGATCTCGACGCCTTTGTATCAATACTTGAGAGTGCTCAAAAATGGCAATCACACCGATTGGCAGCAGCGGTAGCAAGCCGTAGTGGAAGTCCAAATGAGGGGGAAGAACTCACCAAAGATGAGCTGCAACAAAAAGCTTTGTTCGACCAACTGACTTCGCTGCTTAACGGATTAGCCTTTAGCGATACTTTAGCTGAATATTGCTTTACTAACCTCATACCAGAACTGAGTGATGAAGAGTTTATTGAACGATTCCAACTACCAAGACTAGCGAAACCAATAGATATTTTCAAAACACACACCTTTTATAGTTTTACTTCTGAAGAAGAGTTCGAGGAAGGTATTACACAGCTGGTAGATCTACTCTTCACTACGCCCAATGTGAATTGGTCAGATTGGATAACATGTTGTGATACATACCTATTTATGCACGAGCGAGGGTATTTTGAAGACGCTAATATCGATGAGCTTTCCAAGAGGCTTGAAGAAAGAGTTTTAGAAGATGGCGTTATTGATCTGGATACGGTAAACCATTCCCGTTTTCCTAACAGAGGCTACTCATCAAATCAAATCAGCACGACTAATTTTAAGAAGGCCATCGATGAAGTAAACCAGCGTTCTAAAACTAAACAGAGAGAAGCTATTACAGACAGCTTCCTAAAAGATTGGCGATATACCATCTATAAGCCTCAAAGTTACATTGAAAATCAGGCATTTTTCCATAGCATCGATAACGAACGACTTGCTGAAGCTATTGCTCAATGGAGTGCGATGGAAATAGCGGAGTTCATAGGCTTTATGAGACAGAGATACCGTATAGTTAATGACCGAGAAAAAGCTCATCTAGAACTACCTGCTTTACTCCAGCTTTCAAAACAATTGAACCTAAAGCGCGAATATATGTCAGGGCGGCTAAAAAAAGGGGTTATCAAAGAGCTAATAGATGAGCTTAATTCCGCTGTCACCACCATTGAGACAAGACAAGAACAGAAATAACTTGTATTAGCTGCTTGACCAGCGGCTAGTCGTAACACGTTTTGGGGCAGAAACGTGCTAGAGCGGTTCGGCCTAGCACGAGTATGGACAAAAGTTTGTCAGTGACTTTACTAAATTAGTAAATCATTAATAACTACAGGTATGGAAAGTCGCTTTGACCCGCCCCCAATAACTAAGCTGAATCAGGAAAAAAACTCAATAAGGAAGTTCCTCTATTGAGTATTACTCAAGTAAAAAACTGGATGGTTTTAGTTATATGAGAAAGACAACTCTAACACCTTGAAGTACAAGTAACCCGACATGACTATTTATTATTAAATAATCATGCCTGACTAAGAATTAGACCTCTGGCCAAGGTTTGCTTTCGCCAAAGATAGTGTTAATACCACTCTCAATGTCCGATATATCATCCAAGTAGAGCACTCTGAGATTTTTTATCGCTCTCGAGCAAGCAACATAGAGCAAATTTTGTGTATTAATATGATTTTCTTCAGTCACGGAATCAGGGAATAAATGTTCTTTTTTTATTGCATCCTGTTGTACAGCATTAAAATAGTTTTTAAATTTATCTTTATTCTTTTTACCAAAGCTATGCTCTAGGATGATGGCAACATTCTTATACTCTTCTCCCTTAGTGCCATGATAAGTATGATAGGTAATATCATCGACTTCGATACCATCAATAAAGTTAACCCAATTTATTAATGATGTAATTTGTAAATCTAAAACGCTATCCACTTTCTCTTTAGCTTTGTCATCATCTGAACCTTCATTCATTAGAACGTTAATACTTCCTAACAATGTTGAACGAAATGCATCAGCAGAAGCAACGTTATCATTCTCATAATTAACTCTATTAATCAGAGCTTTACCTAGTGCATCTTTAGATTCGACTTTTCCAAGTAGCTCAATGACTAGATCAACCCAATCTCTGAATGATTCAATGCTTTCATTGTTTAATTCACGAATAACCAAGCTCGCCTTTGAAAAGGAAAGATTCTTACTTGATGCACCAAAAATATCATAGTAAGAAACCTCTCCCTGCTGTATATCTTGATAAAGCTTAATAAGATGGTAGATAGTCAAGACCGTTGGATTAAGCTTCTCTAATTGATGAGATAAAACTTGGGTATTTAAGTCATTATAGTAAATAGTTGACTTGCTATACACATCATACACTCTCTCAAATCCATTAAAGCTTGCCATGAGTCGGTTCGTTAAGACTAGGCAATGGATCTTAGCATCATCGGCAGCTGTATAGCCTTCTTCCTTACTAGCTTTAGCTAAATCACTTTTATATTCAGCAATAAATTGCTTTGCTGTCCCTAACTTATCCTCAGAGTTATTATAATAAAAGCGTACAGAACCATCATTTCTGTCATCAAAGATAGGCTTTTGAATTATTTCGTCATTACGAATTTTATTCGCCACATCAATGACTTGCTGGTGTGAGCGACGATTAAATATCTTTTTGACATCATAGAGACCATCATGAAGCGCTGTGATATTTTTCCCAACCCCGTCCTCATAGATACACTGTGCAGTATCACCGAAGTAACCAACCATCCATTCTTTATTGTTTTTAATCGCATAGTCATGAATGGTTTTGACGAACTTAACCACGTTTCTATGTGTATCCTGATACTCATCAATAAAGAAATAAGGGTAACTATCAATAATAATGCGACATAGAGTAGGATATGTTTCAACGAGTTTCAGTCCATACTCAAGTAGAGTATCATGACTAAACTTCATACGATGCAACCTATCTGTATTTACCTTGCTATCATAATTAACACGCTCTTCTTTTCCATCACCAATTTCTTTCAAACATTTATCAAGGCTATAATTCTTATACAGCAGCCCAACAACATATTTAAAGTTTACAACATTACTTAGGCATTCATTAAGAAAATCTGGCTTTTTTATTTCAGTATTATTTATATAAGCCTCTTTAAAAGGAGTAGCCGCTAATTTATTTGACTGATAGAAAAGTTCTTTAGTTTGTATGGCAAAATCAATAAACTCTTGTTGCTTTAACATATCAAGGGCGTTAAAGAACTTTGCTTTCTTAGAACTATATAGCTCTTGGATGTTTTTATTTATAACCTCCTCTATTTTTTCTTTATGACATTTCAAAAGCTGAGGCTGAGCTCTTTTTATTAATTCCCATAACCTTTCGTGAATAGTTGAAACATGTACCACCTCTGTATTTCCAAGTCGACTCTTAATCTCATTAACCGCAACATTGGTATAAGTGATACAGACCACTTTTTGCGGACTTTGGGTAGCTGAAATCTTATTGATGGTAACGTATTTTAATGTTTCTATCAGTGCATAGGTTTTACCCGCACCAGCACCTGCATTGAAACGAAAGCTATTAAAGCCATCGATATATTTATAGATTCTTTTCTGAGTATCAATTTCCATAATCTCATTTGGCATCATCGGTTATGACCTCCGCATCATCTAATCTCATATTTTCAGCTTCCATATCACCCCCTGCTTCCACTTGATTTAAGGAAAGCATATCATTCACTTGAAGATTTCTTACAAGCCACTCTAAACCATCTTCTAGGTAGTTTGGTAAATTAGGCAAATCATCACTATTTTCTGAAGATAGAATTCTGAAAATTAACTTATTAGAGAAATCACTTTTACTGTCCGATAATTTCTTCTGTAGTTTGTATGAGTTATGGATTAAGTTTTCTCGTAAGTCTTTACGACTGTCGTCAGACTTTAGAATTTGATTATAGATTTTTGGCCTACAGTCTTTTATCACATCATTAATAATATCGTTTTTATAATTCGTTAAAATGAGTGCTTCTTCTAGGCTAGTTGCATACTGTCCCTCAATAGGATCTTTTTGAAATACCACATAAATATTATTATTATCAACGAACTTTATATCATTAAGAATTTCTTTTTCACTATCAGACTTTCCTGCAAACTCTTTATTTATGAGTTTAATCGTTGAGTTGGTTGTTATACGGCCATCAAGACTAGTAATTTGTGTGTAAGTTGGCTTGATATTTTCAGGCTTTCTATCGCAGCGGGTACCATAGCTATTAGTTAGCGTGCCATTAGAATATATTCCATGTCCACATCGATTACATTTATCATATTTCTCATGCTTTTCGTTCTTCTCACACTTTTCCCGTTTGATATCTAAGTCGGTCACAATCAAACTAGGAATACTTAGTTTTTTCGCCAATGGTAGATACAATTTACCATGAGCACCATTTATATTAAAAACAGAAATATAGTAATTACTTAGAATTGAGTGGTTTTCCAAATGGTAATTTAGTAAGGTTTCTTCTGTAACTCCTTCAACAAATATAATAGCGTCAGAGAAGAATAACTCAGAAACTTTGTACTTTATATGCTTCTTTAAGAAGTTAAGCTTTTCATTGGCATCACTATCTTCACTAGAAACCACCGCATCATCTGTCAGATTAACGACTTTTGTACATTTATTGATTGAAGTTAAATAGTTAAGATTATTGAAAGTATTACTGCTATGAATCTTACTGTTAACAATATGAGAAGAGTGAGTTGTTATCGCTATCTGACACTGTAGTGTTTTTTTACCTTTTGAGGCGGAATTTGCGATATCTAATGCTTTTATTACCGCATTATCAATACGCTTAATAAAGAACTCTTGCATCTGAGGGTGCATAAACGCTTCTGGCTCTTCAATGAAGAGTAAATTAATGTGACTAAAGTGGCTTTTGTCTTCATAACTATCTACAAAGTGGATGATTTCACCAATAATGTTTAGTAGATTTATATAGCCTAATCCAAACTGATCTTCAGGGATGTAATCTTTGCCATCCATAAAGTTGTATTTAATTAGCCCTTTCATTACGGCATCGTAAGTAACATTGCCCGATAGACTAAGATCAACCTTGTTTGAGCTTTCTACTTTTCCCAAGACTTGAGAAATATTTTTACTTTTAGAGCTCACATCTCCAGATATCAGTGTATTTATCGACTCTATGCTTTTTTCTAAAGCAGAGCGAGAGCTATTATCATGAGAGAACTGAAAGGCAACTATTTTGTTAAAGACGCTGCTTAGTACATCCTCTTTAAGGTGGCGATTGGCTTTGATTTCTTTAATATTAATCAGTTTTTTAAGGGAAAATTTCTCTGTTGTGTCTCCAAGAGAATCTACGAATGCAATTTGATAAAGGTTCCCCTCTGTTTGAATAACACTAGTCTCTTTTGAAAGCAATGCGTAAAACTTCTCAAACCAATGACTAGTTTCATCTTCTAAGTGACTAGTATTAAAAATCTTACTTGCTTCTTCTTTAAATGTAGATTCCTCGCTAAGTACTACCTTAACTATGATGCAAACGCTAACAGGCTCACCATCACCTTTTTCACTAATTGAGATAAAAGGTGCAAGATGAGTCATTAGGTCTTCATCATTAAAGTCCACTTTAACCTTCAAGGTGAATTCTAAGTTTGGCGTTTCTAATCCTTTAAATTTTGTAGCATTATCCGCTTCAAAAGCTTGTTTGTACTGGTTGAACACGTCATTTAAGTAGGAAAGGTTAAAGTCTGATGCCGAGGGTTGTTCATTATTGCATAGCATCTTTAAGGCATTGACGACGGTAGTTTTACCTGCATTATTCTTACCGATAATTAAGGTTGTTGAAGGAGCAATCACTGACCTTGATTGATTTCCTTCAGAACTCATATCTATAACTTCAGGCTTAACAAAGCATACTGTGTTATCTGTAGAACGAAATTTTCGGTAATTCTTTATGGTTAGACTTTCTAAATGCATGATATTTACTTCCAATAATGATTGACGCCCCCCAGAAGAACCAAACTATGTGAGGCCAAATGCATAACGGTATGCCATTCTAGCAGTATGTGGTCTCCATGAAAATGGATTAGGTTTAGCTGGGCAAACGTACATAAACAACATGTGAATGAGTTAAAGATCTAACGCATAAAGGGGCACTTCTGAGTTACGGAGTGCCAACTGTGAAAGTTCTGGACATAATCGAGTGAGAATCAATTGAGCATGAAATCGTAAGACGTTATTTACAACTCTACGATACATCAATAAAAAGAAACAAAATAATGCAGCGTTAGCAGTGCGAACATCAATCCCACTTCACCAAAGACTAACCACGTTTGAATCTGTTTCCTCTGCTCTAGATAACTTGCTTTCCCATAACTCCAAAGCATAACGCTTCTCAGCCAAATATTCGTATCTATCGTAATGTTTTGAGCTAACGTCGTTTAGAGCATGGTTTTGTAGCCTGTCTCTCAATGCCTTACTTACCCCAATCTCTCCCATCAATGTTTTACAAGTTCGACGTAAATCCCTAGGGATAAAATACTCAAATTGCGGGTGATCATCTCTATAACGAGCAATGACTTGGCTCAATGAATCTAAGCGAACGTGGTCATTGTCATCTTTATGATGCGGGAAAATAAATGGACTAGCTGAGTTGCTTTCTCTGAGCCTTTCTAAGATAGACATCGCTGATTCAGTTAAAGGGACCAAGTGGCTACGCTTGTTTTTCGAAAGGTCCGGAGTGACAAGTAACGTTCGTTCATCCCAATTGATTGCCGTCCATTTTGATGCTGCAATCTCATAAGGTCTTTGTCCACCAGTATGAATACAAAGAAGAATAAGGCATCGCATCATTTCTGAGGATCGAACTCCTTCTATATCAAATTCAATATCATGCATAAACTGATGTAATTCCGTGAACGTTAGATAGCGCTCCCCTACTCGTTCTGCATCTTTTTGTTTTGGTATAGAAGATACTGGATTAAAGACGAGACCAAACTTAGCGTCTCTCAAGTAATTCGCAGGATCATTGTCATGTGAAAGGCCATAATTAAATGCGGCATGAAGGTAGCTTCTGACTCGATTGCTTTGTGTAGCGGCACCACGTTGTATCATGTGAGCTAATATCGTAACGATATTAGACGTCGTCACATCACAAGCCTTTGTTTCTTTGGAGATAAATGGATAAACCTCTTTCTCCAGTGACCGATAAACGTTTTGATAAGTCCGCTTCCCCTCTTTTTTCATTTGGTTTACATAACTTTGAAACAGCAACTCTAAGCTTCCCTTGCTCTCCTCCTCTCTTCGAGCTACTTCACGCTTTTTCTCTGCGTTGGCTAATTCAAATTTAGGATCGAGTCCCTGCTTTAACATTAAGCCCAGTTTATGCGCCTCTTTCCGCGCATCAACAAGACTGAGCGCCGGAAATCGCCCTAACTGAATAAAGAGACGTTTACCCTCGCGGTAGTAGCGAAAGACAAACCCTTTATTTCCACTAGCAAACACCTTCACTCCAAGACGTCCAGCGCCTTTAGTTCGGTCATCATCCCAAACGTAATACGCATTACTTTTAGGCTTTAAACCCACAATTTCTTTTTGCGTAATTGCCATAACAGTTCCTTTGTTGCGCAACTACACCCAAAGTTAAATTGGGTGTAGTTGTGGGTGTAGTTAGGAGGTCTCTTAATGACAGTTTGTGAGATATCACAAGATAAGGCAAGTCAAACAACTCACAATTTATCAATAATTTAAACACAATTTGAGATAACATGGAATTTGATAAAACAAATATTATCACGACTCATAATCGATTGGTCCGCAGTTCAAGTCTGCGAGGGGCCACCATATTTCGAAAGGCGTAGCAGGTTAATACCTACTACGCCTTTTTTGTATCTTATATCTTTGGGTACAGTTTCGGTTGCGGTAACTCGTCACTAACCTCGTAATAGCTTTTCTTCTTCCCCTCTTCTTTAACTATTATCTGGCTTTCTATACGAGCAATAGAAACAAAATGTCTGCTCGTGATTTAAACCATTGACCCTCAGACAACTTCTGATAGGATGGACATATAAACGTATGGACGTCTAAAACAAAAATGGAGCTACAATGAAAAATATTGGTCACTTAAAGAAACTAGCTTTGATTCTCACGGCAGTAGTCGGCTTAAGCGCTTGTGGAGAAAAAGATGACTCTGTCATTAAAGTGGGCGCGACAGTTGGACCACATGCACAAGTAGTCGAGGCGGTAGCGAAGGAGGCAGCAAAGCAAGGTTTGAATGTCGAAGTCATTGAGTTTTCTGACTACGTGACACCTAATGCCGCTCTTAGCGATGGTAGCATCGATATTAATAGCTATCAGCACCAGCCATTTTTAGACAACTTCAACAGTAGCCATAACGCCCAATTAGTATCAATTGGTCAGTCCATTCTTATGCGTATGGGGCTTTATTCCAATAAGTATCGCTCACTGCAAGAGCTTCCAAACAATGCACGTATAGCGCTTCCAAATGACCCTACCAACGGTGGCCGTGGTCTGTTGCTACTCGCCGATGCAGGTTTAATTGAGCTGAAACAGGGTGTTGGCCATAAAGCCGCCCTAACTGATATCACAAAAAACGCAAAATCATTTGAATTTGTCGAGGTAGATGCCGCTCAGCTACCAAGAACATTAGATGATGTGGACGCGGCTGCGATTACAATGAACTACGTAATGTCTTCTGGTTTAGATCCGAAGAAACAAAGTATCTATCTTGAAGCAAAAGACGCCCCATTAGCAGTCATGGTCATCGCCACTCGTGACGCAGACAAAAATAATGAAGCGTATAAAAAGTTCGTTTCTATTTATCAATCTCAAGCGATTCGTGATTATCTCGATCGCACTTTCAAAGGCACAATCGAAGCAGCTTTTTAATCAATAAAGCAGCGAATACTTTGCCCACGAATCAGATAGAAAAGAGGCTAATGTTTTCTCATAGCCTCTTCTTTTCATTACTCACTAAATCGACTCATTGTCGACTTTCAGCCTCTAACTTCATTGCCAAATAAGCTTGGTCAGCAGAAACCAATTCAGGACGGTTAATCAACTTCCAGAGGAAGTATGGTGGGATTAAAAATACGATGAAGTAGAGAGATTCATGGAAGAAAACATCGGCTATCGTTTGCTGATGCTCCCAAAGTGCCGTCAGTGCGAAGAGCTCTAACATCACGCCTAATACGCCAAAGACGACAGAGACAACAATCGCTAAACCCAGTAGTTCTCTAATAAAGTGCTTGTATGCCATGATACTAATTCCTTCTAGCAATAAGTCATACTAACTTACGCTCATAAGAAACAAGTGAGCTTGATTATTATCAAACTCACCTCATCACTGTTAAGAACTTAGTTTTATAAAAAAGTACTTGTATATAGCGTCAGCGAAGACTGATTTCCCTATCACAGAGCATAGATACCTCTACAAATAGAAGGTGATGGAACGACCAACTATTGACTATATGAGCGCAACTTTAATCAGATAAGTAATATTGAACCGTCGATACCACTCGTACTTTCTTAATGTAAGGCGTGTTGCTGTCTCGGTCATAAATCGAGAACTGCCCTTGAGTTGCACGTTTGATCTTACCCAGTGAACTCTGTGAGTCTTTCGCAAATTTCTCAGCCACTTCACGCGCATTCTTAGTCGCTTCTTCGATCATGTCTGGCTTCACATCATTCAGCTTAGTAAAGCTGTACTCAACACGATTTGCATAAGGATCTTGGTTAAGCAAAACGCCTTGCTTTCCTAGCTCACCTATTTCATTGATTGCCGCTCGAACAACATCAACACTCTGGCTATAAACCGTAACGGTTCGCGAGGCCAAATAACGATACTCAATGTCTTGCTCGCTCCCATATTGCTGTGCTTTTCTGTCAATGACCGCTGGGGAAGAAAGGGAAACGCTGGTTTCAGGAAGCCCTTTGGCACTTAGAAAGTCCAAAATCAAACGGGTTTGCTGGTCAATTTCATCAAACATGGCTCCCATATCATTACTCGCTAGAGTAAATTGAATCGGCCAAATCACCGTATCAGCAGGATACTCACGCTCCGACAAACCTTTTACTGTCACGACTCTTTCATAGGCTCGGTATTTCACCGCCGTCTGCTGCATAAAATAGCCAAGTATGCCAAGACCAAGTATCAAACTTAGCCCAATCCAAAGTGCTGCTTTATTGGAAACTCGTTCCATTATTTCCCCCTGATAAATATCAACTTAGCTTAATCTTTGTTCTAGATAAGATAGCCTATCTATTATTTTAAGAGGGAGACATAACGCGAGTTTTGATTCATAGCACAGTGATATACCGTTTTCTTTAGTCAATAAAGCTTCATTGGTTTGTCACCAAAGGCTCATGCTTTTGCCTCTTAACTGTCATCTGTAATTTCTACTATCCAATCAGCAACTTGTACGCTGAGGTAAATATGGATAGTTCAACCCCTTTTCGTCTCCCTCGTAAAACGCCGTTTGGCATTGGTGAAAACGTTGCTGAATGGGCAACCGGTTTAAACCAGCTTGATAAGTTCTACGCTCAACGCCCCGTTAATGCCGATACCAAAACTTTTCTCCGCTTCACGTTGGATATTTTAGGTATCGATTATCGCATTGCTCATGGTTCACTCGACTCAGTGCCTAAACAAGGTGCTACCGTCATTGTGGCGAACCACCCGCTTGGTTGTGTGGAAGGCGTCATCTTGGCCGAACTCTTGTTGATGGTACGAGACGATATCCAAATTCTAGCCAATCAATACCTGAAAACCGTACCAGAGTTAGATCAGCTCTTCATTGGTGTCGATGTGTTTGAAGGCAAAGACGCCGTCAAATCAAATATGAAGGCCCTCAGAGCGGCTAATAAACACCTCGCAAGTGGCGGCTTATTGCTTGTCTTTCCTGCCGGTGAGGTTTCCCAGTTAGTCGATGCCAAACAGCAACGCTTGGAAGACAAAGCGTGGAGTCGAAGCGTAAGTAGCCTGATCCGCAAAAACAAAGCAACGACAGTTCCAGTATTCATCAGTGGTCAGAACTCGAAACGCTTCTATATGGCAGGGAAAATCCATCCACTTTTGCGTACCCTAATGCTCGGGCGGGAGCTACTGAACAAACATGCACAAACCATCAACTTGTCTTTTGGCCAAGCGATTAAATTCAAAGAGCTCAACACACTTAACGATGATCAAGTGGTGAACTATTTGCGGCTCAACACTTACTTGCTCAATCGTGAAACCCAATCGGTGAAACCCTCTTCCTCATCAGAACGGCTCTCTCCAATAGCGGCAGGGTTACCCGTAGGCGAATTGCTTGAAGAGCTGAACAACTTACCAAAAGAATCCAAGCTGCTAACAAGTGGTGAGTTCGATGTCTACTGCACGGAGTCGCAGAATATCCCTTCCCTACTGCATGAAATTGGTCGCCTACGTGAGCTCAATTTTCGACAGGTTGGTGAAGGGACGGGACTAGCAATAGACATTGACCATTTCGATCATGATTACCTGCATCTGTTTGTGTGGGACAGAGAAAACCAATGCTTGGTGGGCGCGTATCGTTTAGGTCTGGTTGATCAACTGATTGAAAAGCGGGGTGTAGCAGGTCTTTATTCACGAACCTTGTTTAACTATGACCAACGCTTTATCGACCAAATGGGTAAATCCATCGAAATGGGGCGCTCAGTGATTGCGCAGCAATATCAAAAGAGCATGAGCGCGCTGCTGCTGCTGTGGAAAGGCATCGCAACCTTCGTGCATCAAAACCCAGATTACACTCACCTATTTGGTCCGGTAAGCATTAGCAACGACTATAGCGATACTGCACGCCAACTGTTGGCTCAATCAATGACACTGCACCACTACGACAACAATTGCGCAGAGTACGTCACACCTTCTAACCCACTTCCTGAGCACCACCGTGACTGGAACACCAGCATGCTCACTGCTCTGGGTGATTTACAGCTATTGTCACGTGTCATTGCCAGAATCGATGAAGGGAAAGGAGTGCCCGTTTTGCTGCGTCAGTACTTAAGCCTCAATGGCAAGCTGGTATGCTTCAACGTCGACCCTGCATTCAATAACGCTCTAGATGGATTGATTATGGTGGATTTGCGCGATGTTCAAGAAAAGACGTTGGCAAGGTATATGGGACGCGAGCAAGCTCATGACTACCTCGTCTATCATACTAAATAGCAACGATGATTAAGAACAGTGATTAAGTAGAGAGTTGGGAATCACAAGAAGAACCGTGTGGCGACTCTCTTTATTTACCCTTTCATCAACTAATTAGGCGTGCTCCGTGAAGTGCGCCGAAAAGACTCTTATAGATACAATCTATCGAAAGATCTAGATAGCATTTATCTCACCAATTCCGTCACAAACTTTCACAAAAAACAAAAACAGATCCAGGTCACACTTTAAATCCACCACAACTCAACACAAAACGTGACATTGATCATTACAAGTATTTAATTCGAATTTCAAAAAAAATCAAAAGTGATCAAAGTCACAAAGTATTTTGATTTTAAATTTGTCAGAAGATCGGATTGATCACTAATATTTTTATTGACAGATTTAAAAGTGGCTTTTTGTTATTAAGTTACAAGTTAATAAGTTGAACTTGGTCACTTAAAAACCGTTTCTCAGCCTAAGAAATGCGGGCGTAGATCACTAAAAACCCGTTGTCAGTTCCAATTGGAAAATGTGTGGTAAATTGATTGGGTACTAAGCAATCAAACAAACGGTTTTGGCGAACCGTTTACTACAACAAGATTCATCAGAACATCGAACGGGGAATTGTTATGATATCACCAGATGCCAAGATCAAGATACAAAATTTTGGTCGTTTTCTGTCAAACATGGTAATGCCAAACATCGGCGCGTTTATCGCGTGGGGCTTTATCACTGCTCTATTTATCCCAACGGGATGGCTACCAAACGAAACATTAGCCTCTATGGTTGGCCCAATGATTACCTACTTGCTGCCACTACTTATCGGTTACACCGGTGGTAAATTAGTTGGTGGCGATCGTGGTGCGGTAGTCGGTGCAATCACAACAATGGGTGTGATTGTAGGCACAGACATCCCAATGTTTATGGGCGCAATGATGGTCGGCCCAATGGGCGGCTGGGCTATCAAGAAATTCGATAACTACATCGATGGTAAAGTAAAAAGTGGCTTCGAGATGTTGGTTAACAACTTCTCTGCGGGCATCATCGGCATGCTATGTGCGATCCTTGCTTTCATCTTTATCGGTCCATTCGTAAAAATTCTTTCTGGTGGCTTGGCGGCAGGCGTTAACTTCCTAGTTTCTGCTCACCTACTACCACTGACTTCAATCTTCGTTGAGCCTGCGAAGATCCTTTTCCTAAACAATGCGATCAACCACGGTATTTTCTCTCCACTGGGTATCCAGCAAGCGTCTGAAACAGGTCAGTCGATCTTCTTCCTAATCGAAGCAAACCCAGGTCCTGGTCTTGGTATCCTGCTAGCTTACATGGTGTTTGGTAAAGGTACGGCTCGTCAAACGGCAGGTGGTGCATCAATCATCCACTTCTTCGGCGGTATCCACGAGATTTACTTCCCATACATCCTAATGAACCCTCGCCTAATCCTTGCGGCTATCGCAGGTGGTATGACTGGCGTATTCGTACTAACTATCTTTAACGCAGGTATCGTTTCTCCAGCATCACCAGGTTCAATCTTTGCAATCTTGTTGATGACTCAGAAAGGCTCAATCGTTGGTGTTCTGGCGTCTATCGCAGCGGCAACAGGCGTGTCATTCGCCGTAGCAGCACTGCTAATGAAGACACAAACGTCAACAGAAGAAGACGGTGATGAAGCAGCACTAGAGAAAGCAACATCACAAATGAAAGACATGAAATCTGCATCTAAAAACGATGCGGTGGTAAACAGCCAAAGCAAAGGTGACGTAGACCTAGCGACAGTACAAAGCATCATTGTCGCTTGTGATGCGGGCATGGGCTCGAGTGCAATGGGCGCGAGCATGCTACGCAAAAAGGTTCAAGACGCAGGTCTGAACATCCACGTAACCAACCTTGCCATTAACAGCTTACCAGAGAGTGCAGATATCGTGATTACTCATAAAGACTTAACGGATCGTGCACGTAAGCATGCTCCAAACGCACACCACATTTCATTGACTAACTTCCTAGACAGCGAAATGTACAACCAGCTAGTCACCAAACTACTAGCAGCACAAAACCAATCCGCAGCCAATGACGACCAAATGGTAAAAGTGTCGCTCGTGGCAGCAAACGACGACAACTTCGAGCCACAGCAAACGTCGGTGTTCCAAATCCAGCGTGAAAACATTCACCTAGGTTTGAAAGCTGCCAACAAAGAAGAAGCGATTCGCTTCGCGGGCAACAAGTTGGTCGAACTTGGCTACGCAGAACCAGAATACGTAGACGCGATGTTTGAGCGTGAAGCATTGGTTCCAACTTACCTAGGCGAATCTATCGCAGTGCCTCACGGCACGGTGGAAGCGAAAGACCGCGTGAAGAAAACCGGCATTGTAATCTGCCAATACCCATCGGGTATCCAATTTACTGAAGACGACGACGATGTTGCGAAACTGGTTATCGGCATTGCCGCTAAGAACGATGAGCACATCCAGGTGATTACCACCATTACGAACGCGCTCGATGAGCCGGAGGCAATTGAGAAGCTAACCAGCACCAACGATGTGGAAGAGATTCTAAACATCCTTGGCGGTCAACAAGCGGCTTAATTACCCCTTTAATTTGCTCCTGAGGCAAATGAGGTCAGCTGTCACCCCCTATGCGGTTGGCCTCCCCCTAGTTTCGTAAGTCAACATTTTAGACATTGGTAGGTAAGAATTATGAAAAACGCAGTTCATTTTGGCGCAGGTAACATTGGTCGTGGCTTCATCGGAAAACTCTTAGCAGATGCAGAAGTCGAGGTCACATTTGCAGACGTTGACGCTCCACTCGTCGACCAACTGAGTCACAAGCAAGAATACAAAGTAAAAGTGGTCGGTACTGAGTGCCAAATCGACACAGTAACTCACGTCACCGCGGTAAACTCAGCCAGTGAAGATGTCATTGACCGCATTGTAAAAACCGACTTGGTCACAACAGCGGTTGGCCCTAACGTACTGGACATCATTGCAAAAACCATCGCTACCGGCATTGCTAAGCGCTTTGCAGCAGGTAACGATAAGCCATTGAACATCATCGCGTGTGAAAACATGGTTCGTGGCACCACACACCTAAAAGGTGAAGTGTACAAACACTTGGATGAATCATTGCACGCGAAAGCAGACGAATTGGTTGGCTTTGTCGATTCAGCGGTAGACCGCATCGTGCCACCAGCAGAAGCAGCGAACGATGACCCACTAGAAGTGACGGTAGAGAGCTTTAGCGAATGGATTGTGGATGAGCAGCAATTCAAGGGCGAAATCCCTGACATAGCTGGCATGGAAAGAACCAACAACCTAATGGCATTCGTAGAACGCAAGCTATTCACTCTCAATACAGGCCACTGCATTACCGCTTACCTAGGTTGCTTGAAAGGCCATCGTACCATTCGTGAAGCAATTGAAGACCCAAGCATTCACGCTGAAGTAAAACAGGCGATGCAAGAGAGTGGTGAAGTGCTGATCAAACGTTACGGCTTCGACCGTGACATGCACAACGCCTACATCGAGAAGATTTTAGGACGCTTTGCCAACCCATACTTAGTGGATGAGGTGGATCGCGTAGGTCGTCAACCAATTCGAAAATTGGGTGCAAACGATAGATTAGTGAAGCCTTTACTCGGTACAATTGAGTATGGCACTGAAAATCAAACACTTTTGAAAGGCATTGCCGCTGCGTTGAAGTACACTAACGACACTGACCCACAAGCCGTAGAGCTACAAAACTCATTAAAAGAAGTGGGAGTGAAGAAGACGCTAGCGACATACACAGGTCTTGCAGAAGACAGCGATGAAGTGGCTCAAATCGAGACACTTTACAACCAACTTTGATTTACCTAGGGGAGCTTGGCTCCCCTTCTATGTCCTTCTCTGCTTGAAGAGTTGGGATAGCTAATAATTAGAAATGTATTCAGTATATGGCAGATAACATCAACGAAACCGAGATCATTGAGCGATTAAACAGCGCACCATCGGTACGAGGCTTTTTCATTGCAGCAGTCGACGTTTTTAACGATTCGATCGACGGGTTGGTGCAAAGAATCTTTCGTAAAGATAACTTCGCTGTTCAATCAGTTGTCGGTCCGCTGCTACAAGACTCTGGACCGCTGGGCGATCTGTCTGTTCGTTTGAAGTTATTGTTTGGCTTGGGAGTGCTCCCCGATGACATTTACCACGACATCGAAGACATCATCAAACTCAAAAACCAACTCAATAGTGACGCTTCAGATTACGAATTCACTGACCCGAATATTCTAGAACCAATTAAGAAACTGCACTTGGTGAAGAAAATGGGCATGGTACAACTGGAAGTCAGCGAACCAGATGACGACATCGACCTTGAGTTTTATCAGCTACAACTGCAACGTCAACAACAAATCATTAAGTCAGGGCTCTCACTTGCCATTGTCGAGATTTGCAATGAGCTCAGCAAAGACAGCCCTTTTTAATCGAAAAACTGGCACGGAAGCCTCCTCAACTCGCCCCTCTTTTTGCACATTCTTCTATACAACGTGCGTGAAAGCCATCACAGTCCATATTCCGATGTCTCTGTAACATCAGACCAATCTATCGCTAGTATTGAAACGGTATCGCATGCTTTCAATCGAAGACACTAAAACTAAGTGGGAGTTTTTCCAGAAACACCACTGGGTATCTCCAGAATTTTCCCGCACTCCCGTCCTCGAGTCGTGGGAGCGTTGCATAAAGCAATGCAGCCCTTACACCTGGTCAAAACCACATATTGCCTCTGGATTTACCTTCTCATCTCTAATGAAGCGCAACGAACATCTCATCGAATGCGCCACGACCGTACTTGAAGACACTTACGACATGCTAGGGGACGAAGACCTGGTATTGATGGTAACCGATGGCAACGGCTGTATTCTCTCTACCGTCGGGCACGACTCTATGCGACAAGAGATGCAAGCACTCGGCATAAAACAAGGCTGCTTTCTCTCCGAAGGAAAGATAGGCACAAATGCAGTCAATCTCTGTATCAATACTCATATCCCGTGTGAAGTTTTTGCTGCCGAACATTTCAATCGCCACTTGCACTCTTATGCCTCTGTAGCGGCGCCTGTTTTCGACCAATTTGGCAAATTACGCGGTACAACATGCCTTTTCAGAAAAGCGGAAAGCTATAAGAAAGAAGACTTAGTCATCATCGCGTCGAGCGCGAAAGAAGTCAGCTTGCAAATCCACATTCAGTCGGAACAAGAAAACATGAACCGCCTCACTTGTGCGCATAACGCAACGTTAGAGTGCATGGATGACGGCCTTCTGGCCTGGGATGAAGAGAGCCGTATAACC
Source organism: Vibrio sp. 2CM40D (assembly GCF_023161825.1). Taxonomy (NCBI): domain Bacteria; kingdom Pseudomonadati; phylum Pseudomonadota; class Gammaproteobacteria; order Vibrionales; family Vibrionaceae; genus Vibrio; species Vibrio sp. 2CM40D. The sequence goes on along the minus strand of NZ_JALNTL010000005.1, from coordinate 335,101 downwards.
ATGGTAAATCACCAGTCCGAGCGCTTGTTAAACATTGAAGCCAGTCAGGTCTTGGATAAAGAAGTCTTTTCTGTTTTGCGCTTCCCACCGAATGTCCTTACTAGTATTGAGTCAGGTGCGAGCATAAACCGTAAACTCACAACGGTAGAGGTTCGTGGCGAGTTTGTTGAAGCGATCATCACCTTGCGTCCACTCAATGACGGCACACACTTATTGTTCTTGCACCCTATCGATAAAATTCGCGAACTTGCTCAACAACAAATAGGTGGCAGTGCGCGCTATACGTTCAGCACTTTGCCTGTCATTTCACGAAAAATGAAGCATGTCATTACCGTGGCAAAACGGGCCATAAAGTCCAAATCACCGATTCTAATTACAGGTGAAGAAGGTGTAGGAAAAGCCACTCTCGCCATGGCGATTCATAACGAAAGCACCTACAAAGAAGGGCCATTCATTACGCTCAACTGTCGCTCTATCAATACAGAGCAACTGGTCAAAGAAACCCTAGGCTACGATGAAGGACAAGGCATGCCTTCAAAGTTTGAGCTCGCCCATGGCGGTACGCTCTTTTTAGAAAAGGTGGAATATCTGTCGCCCGATTTACAAGCCGTGCTACTTAAGTTGTTAAAAACTGGGCTCGTCAGCCGCAGCGACAGTTTGCGATTGATCCCCGTAGACTTTCAACTTATCACGAGCACCGCTTCAGAGATCAGCGAGTATGTCACTCAGCGCTCATTTGGTCGGCAACTTTATTATGAAATCTCCTCGAACGAGCTGCATATTCCACCACTACGAAAGCGTAAAGAAGACATTGAATTTCTCGTCCAGCAACTTATCAGCCATTATGAACGCCGCCACAATGTGACGATCTCGATAGAGCCAGTCGCACTGGAAGCGTTGATGAATTTTCGTTGGTCAGGCAACAACTCTGAATTAAGAAATCGAACTGAGCGAATTTTGCTTAACCGTAGTTCCAACTTAATCAAGCTGAACGATATTCCTGAAGACATTAAACTGAATTCTCGCCATACCGCAGAAAATACGCCAGTAATCACGTTAGAAGAAGCCGAGAGAAGAGCTATCGTTCAAGCTTGGAATCAGTGTGATGGCAAAATGCATGATATGGCGAAAGCATTGCAAATTGGCCGCACGACCTTATGGAGAAAAATTAATAAGTTTGGGCTACAGGAGCAAATGAAACTGTATTAAGCCAAGAAGTGGCGTTCCTATAACAAAAGTAAAACCGGCGTAAGCACGCCGGTATAGATGTAATAACGATACGGTTTCGATTAAACATCGACAGACAGCTGACGAATCTGCGCTTTTAGTCCCGGGAGCATACTCGAACTGGCGCTGAATTTTCGCAACCCCACGCGAAGCAATGTTTCTGTGGCATTTGGATCGCCAGCCATCTCACCACACATACTAACCGGTATGCCCGCGCGATCGCCTGCTGCACACGTGAGCTCAATGGCTTTTAGTACCGATGGTTCAAAGTAGTTCACCAATTCAGCAACAGCAGCGTTACCTCGATCGGCGGCCATAACATATTGAGTCAAATCATTGGTGCCGATAGAGAAAAAGTCGACTTCTTGAGCTAACGCATCAGCATTCAACACCGCGGCGGGTACCTCAATCATGATACCAACGGGCAAATGAGTCGCATCCAAACCGAGTTGGTTCGCTTGATGCGCCAACAACGCTTTTACTTTTCTCACCTCTTCAACCTGAGCCACCATCGGTATCATCAATTGAATATTCGGTTGCTCGTGAAAGGCTCTCAGAATGGCTCGAAGTTGAGCAGTAAACAATGGCTCATGTTGAAGGCACAACCGCACCCCTCTCAAACCTAAAAATGGATTATCTTCCGCTGGCATAGGATAAGCGGCTAAAGGCTTATCACCGCCAACATCTAGACTACGAATCGTAAGTGGCTTATCACCAAGTGCGGCAGCAACATCACGATACACTTGATATTGCGCTTCCTCAGTCGGCAACTCATCACTGTTTTGAAATAGAAACTCAGTCCGAAATAGACCAACGCCCTCAGCCCCCGATGTTAGTGCATCATCAATATCTTTCGGTCCACCAATATTGGCGAATACTGGAATATGGACACCATCACAGGTGACTGCGACTTGCTGAGCACTCGCTAGTGCACTCTGTCGGGAGTTTTGCCACTCAATTTGCTGAGCTTCTAATTCCTGCTGTACGGCATCTGAAGGAGAGAACCATAAATGCCCTCGGAAGCCATCAATAGTCACCACTTGACTAGCGCGCACAGCATCAAGGCAGCCCTGAGCTTTAACGATGGCAGGAATACCCATCGCACGAGCAAGAATCGCACTGTGAGAGGTTTTCCCTCCCTCACTCAAACAGATACCAAGCACTTTCGATTTATCAAGCCCGGCCACATCAGAAGGCATCAGGTCGCGGGCCAACAAAATACTCGGTTCCTGAATGTCGATGGCATTAGGCGTTACGCCTGTCATTTCGACCATAACTTGGCGTGCTATATCATGCACATCTGCTTCGCGTTCCCGCATGTACTGACTTTCTGCCTGGCGAAACTCTTCGGCCAACGTTTGCAGTGATTCTACCCAAGCTTGCTCGGCTATCATGCCCGTTTGAATTCGCGACTCGACCGATGCCCATAATTCTGGGTCACTGAGCATCATGCTATGAGCGGAAAATATTTCCCCTTTCGGCTGCTTCGCTTGCTCCTGCAAGTGTTGAAAAACCACGCCTATCGCACGCTTAACCCGTTCAATTTCATCTTGTTCACTTTGGAAATCACGTTCAGGCACAGCTGGCATTTCATGAGTAAAAAGGACAGCAGGAGCAGTAGCGATACCGTCATTGACTCGAATACCAACAACAGCACCTTCAATCTGATTTGAGGCCATGCCATCGAGCAGAGTATCTGAACTTTCTTCAGGTTCGATAATGCCTTGCTCAACCGCCTCTTTTTCTCCGAAGTGCTCACTAGCTAAGGCTTCAAATGCCTTGATTGCTTCACTGGATTGAGGTCCAAGTGCGCATAAGGTGATCGTCTCTTGACTACGAACGCCAAGTTTCGCAATGCTGTTTAAGCTTTTCGCGTTCACACGGCGCTCGCCTTTTTTCAACCATAATTGGCAGTCAAAAGGCGCGAGTGCACCAACAATGGCCGCAGCGGGACGAGCATGTAACCCATGCGGATTTTGCACTACCCAATCAAATGTCCGCTCTTGCTCAAAGTTCTCTGATACTGGCACTATCTCCGCGGATGTTAGTGGCTGCTCACCAAGGTGCTCTCGTTTTACGCTTAACGCATTCTGTGCCTCTTCGACTACTGTCGATAAAGGTAGTCCGGCGGCAGCAGCCACCGACGCCGCCATGGTTCCTTCAACAATAGGGGCCGAGATAAGGGTGACATTTTCCCTCACATGATCATCAATCAGGTCCAGAGCCATTTCCGTGCTAAGCAACGCGCTGCCAAGATCCATCAATACAACAACCCCTTGTTGATCTTGTACCTGCTCAATCGCTTCCATCACGGCAATAGCATCAGTTCCGATCGGGTTCTCTGGATCATCAATCCCAGCCGCAATCGCAAGCTTGGCTTTGCCTTGCGTCATTTGGGTGGCAAGTTCTGCCACCCCTTCTGCAAGGCGACGACTATGAGATACAACTACAATTCCCACCATCTTAATTACCTGCTATTGCCTGCTGTAGTGCTTTAATCATTAACAAAGAAGAGGTTGCACCGGGATCTTGGTGACCAATACTGCGTTCGCCTAAATAGCTTGCTCGCCCTTTTTTCGCCAACATTTCAATCGTGGCAACCGCACTCGTTTCTGCTAGCTCAACCATTTCATTCAGTAAGTGATCGGCGCTCATGCCATTTTCTAACGACGCCTTCACGCTAACTAAAACGGGTAACCAAACATCACACATGGTTTTATCACCCAGTTCCGCTTTACCACGAGACACCACGCCATCCACACCGCTTTTTAGTGCATCGACCAACTCTTCAAACGTTAGTTGCTCTCGGGTTCCGACAGCGGCGGCCGTGCGAATAAACAGCGTGCCATACAGCGGGCCACTTGCCCCACCAACACTAGAAAGTAAGGTCATGCCCGTATTCTTGAGAATGCTGCCGATATTTTGGTCCGCAAATTGCGGCAGTTTTTCAGCAACTTTTTTAAAGCCACGGTTCATATTGAGACCATGGTCTGCGTCACCAATATCACGATCAAGGTCGGTCAGAAAATCTTGATTCTCTTGATACGTTTTTGCACATAACTCTAGCCAGTGAACGATATGTTGTTTTTCAATTTGCATGTTTGCTCCCCCCTCTTACCACTTGATCGCGGCCGTATCGACAGGAGCATCGAACAGCTCCAACATCTCTTTATCTGCCTTCAGCAACGTAATCGAAACGCCTTCCATATCGAGTGACGTACAGAAGTTACCAACCATATTACGCACGATACGGAACCCTGCTTGCTCGCAGTTATGAGCCAGACGGCGGTACACTCCGTAAAGCTCTGAAGTTGGCGTACCACCCATACCATTCACCATCACGATGTAGTCGTGTTCAGCGGCGAAAGGCTCAATGCTGGATTCCACTTCATCCCATTCACCTTCGTCACGATTCCAAATACGCAATGTGCGCTGATAAGGTGTGTTTTCAGCAACTTCAGCAAACATTTCATCCACTAACGTATCGACATCGGTGTATTTCACTCGCTTGATACCTGGTTCACCATGGATACCAACACCAAACTCCACTTCATCATCTTCCAGAACAAAAGATGGTTTACCTGCTGCGGGTACAACACAAGCATTAAGCGCCACGCCAAATGAACGACAGTGATTATTAACGCGACGAGCCAGTGCTTCACATTGCTCCAACGAATAACCTTTGCTCGCGGCAGCCCCAACTAACTTTTCAACCAATACCGTTCCAGCTACGCCACGGCGACCAGCGGTATACAGGCTGTCTTTGACTGCAACATCGTCATCCACCAACACCGACCCAACTTTGATGCCATCGGTATGAAGCAGCTCCACAGCCGTTTCAAAGTTCAACACGTCTCCGGTGTAGTTTTTAATGATAAATAGCACGCCTTCACCAGTATTCACTTGGTTGCCACATTCGTACATTTGATCTGGCGTTGGTGAAGTAAATACCTCTCCAGGGCAGGCGCCTGTCAGCATGCCTTTACCAATAAAACCTGCGTGCAAAGGTTCATGACCACAGCCACCACCAGAAACCAGTGCCACTTGCCCCGGTGTTTCCTCGTGCCACATGTAACGAGGTTCGTAGTTCGCTTTTAGCTCTGGGCGAGATAAAGCCAGACCTTCCATTTGCTGCAATACAACATCATCAACTTGGTTAATTAACTTTTTCATCGTTCTATCTCATTCCATTTATATTTTTATGTAGGGTATGAATTCATCTTAAACAGAGAAAATGCGTGCTCAACAAAAATCAATCCGTTTCATATTGAAACAAAAACTTCGGCATTATTGTTTCAATATGAAACGAAAAACGACAAATTTTCCTGAATAGTGATCGTCGCCATAAAGCATGCTGATTCTTATTACTTCTGGCAGTCGGTTTGACACAGAGGTCATAAAAGCATGGAACAAAACCAGAGATATCCTTCACCACTTACCACACCAAACCTAATATAAACCTTATCCCTACAATGGATATTCATTGCAGTCCAAAACACACATAAAAAAGGTTAAAGGTTTGAATTATGGACAAAATTATTATCAGCCCAAGCAAATACGTCCAAGGTGAACAAGTACTTACATCTATCGCTCACTATGTGAAAACATTGGGTGAACGTCCGTTAGTAATTGCCGATGAGTTCGTGACTAACCTGGTTGGTGATGACGTCAAACAAAGTTTTGCTGACGAAAAGCTTCCACTCACTATGAACATTTTTGGTGGCGAATGTTCACGCGTTGAGATTGAACGCATCACGGACATTTGTGCCACTCAGAAACACGATGTCATTGTCGGTATTGGTGGTGGTAAAACGTTAGATACAGCAAAGGCTGTTGCGTTTTACACAAAAATTCCTGTCGTGGTGGTTCCTACGATTGCCTCGACTGATGCGCCAACCTCAGCGCTTGCGGTGATATACACACCTGAAGGTGAATTTGCAGAATATTTGATGATCCCTAAAAACCCAGACATGGTCATCATGGATACGTCAGTCATCGCCAAAGCCCCTGTTCGCTTACTTGTATCGGGGATGGGCGACGCGCTTTCCACCTACTTTGAAGCTCGTGCCAACATGACTTCTGGTAAGGCAACAATGGCTGGTGGGTTAGCGACGCGTTCAGCACAAGCGCTTGCGAAACTTTGCTATGAAACCTTGCTTGAAGATGGTGTAAAAGCAAAAGCTGCAGTAGAAAATGGTGTGAGCACCAAAGCGGTAGAAAACATTATTGAAGCCAATACATACCTTAGCGGTATCGGTTTTGAAAGCAGTGGTCTAGCGGGTGCTCACGCTATTCATAACGGCCTAACTAAGCTTGAAGAGTGTCATCATCTCTATCATGGTGAGAAAGTCGCGTTCGGCACACTAGTTCAGCTGGTACTAGAAAACGCAGCGATGGAAGAGATTAATACGGTTCTTGCATTCTGCCGCTCTGTAGGTCTACCAACCAACTTATTTGATATGGGCGTTAAAGAGCTTAACCACGCTAAGTTGCGCGAGGTCGCCGAAGCCTCAACGGCCGAGGGAGAAACCATCCACAATATGCCATTCCCAGTGACGGCAGAAAATGTCTACTCTGCAATTCTAACCGCTCACCAGTTGGGTCAATAACTCACAAACCTTAAAATGGGTTTAAATAAAAAAGCGGCACATACTCTCGCATGTGCCGCTCAGGATTTTTGCTGTTAAGCGTAATTACTCAACCGTTACCGCTTTCGCTAGGTTACGTGGTTGGTCTACGTCCGTACCTTTGATCAGTGCTACGTAGTAAGACAGCAATTGCATTGGGATGGTGTAGTAGATCGCCGCCGTGATTTCACTAACGTGAGGCATCGTGATGATCTTCATTGTTTCATCGCCTTCGAAGCCTGCGTCTGCATCTGCGAATACATACAGAAGACCGCCACGCGCACGTACTTCCTCAACGTTTGATTTTAGCTTTTCAAGTAGGTCGTTGCTTGGTGCAACCACAACAACAGGCATGTCAGCATCAATCAGCGCAAGAGGACCGTGTTTCAGTTCACCCGCCGCGTACGCTTCTGCGTGGATGTACGAGATCTCTTTCAGTTTTAGAGACGCTTCCATCGCGATTGGGTAGAACTCGCCACGGCCTAGGAACAATGTGTGGTGCTTGTCTGCAAAATCCGTTGCTAGTGCTTCAATTTCTTTCTCGAAAGAAAGTGCCGCGTTGATTTGCTTAGGAAGTGCGTGTAGCGCTTCAACAATCTCTTTTTCTTTCTCTTTGCTGATGCGACCTTGCTCTTTACCCAGTGCTGTTACCAGCATAAGTAGTGCAGAAAGCTGAGTCGTGAACGCTTTGGTTGAAGCCACACCGATTTCAACACCAGCGCGAGTCATGAACGCAAAATCTGATTCACGAACCAGAGAAGAGCCTGCTACGTTACAAATGGTCATCGCCGCCATGTAACCTTTCTCTTTTGCTAGGCGAAGTGCTGCTAACGTATCTGCAGTTTCACCAGACTGAGACAACGTAATAAGAAGGCTGTTTGGACGAGTCACAAACTTGCGGTAACGGAATTCAGACGCAATTTCTACATCACAGCTAACGCCTGCAATGTCTTCAAACCAGTAACGTGCCGTCATACCTGCGTTGTAAGACGTACCACACGCCACGATTTGTACGTGTTCTACTTTGCTTAGAATGTCTGCCGCGTGCACACCGATCGCGTCTGTCACAACAGAATCTGACGTGATACGACCTTCCATTGTGTTGATCAACGCTTTAGGTTGCTCATAGATTTCTTTTTGCATGAAGTGACGGTATTGGCCTTTATCACCTGCATCATGCTCTGCATTAGATTCAACAATTTCACGCTCAACTGGCTCACCCGTTGCATCAAACACAGTGACTTCACGGCGAGTAATTTCTGCTACGTCCCCTTCTTCTAGGTACATGAAACGGCGCGTAACGTTAAGTAATGCAAGTTGGTCAGACGCTAGGAAGTTTTCACCTACACCAAAACCGATCACGATCGGGCTGCCTGAACGTGCTACTACGATGCGAGATGGGTCTTTGCGATCCAACGCTACCGTGCCGTATGCGCCTTCAAGTTGTTTTGCTGTTTTTTGTACCGCTTCTAATAGCGTTTCTGAAGTACGAAGTTCCCACTCAACCATGTGTGCGATAACTTCTGTGTCCGTTTGCGATTCAAACACGTAGCCACGAGATTGAAGCAGCTCACGCAGCTCTTCATGGTTTTCGATGATGCCGTTATGGACCACTGCGATATCACCAGACATGTGTGGGTGAGCATTGATTTCAGAAGGTTCACCGTGCGTCGCCCAACGAGTGTGCGCAATACCAGTTCCGCCGATCACTTTTGCTTCTTCTACTGCATCAGCCAATTCTTGTACTTTACCCAAGCGACGAACGCGCGTTAGGTTTGATTCGCCATCAACAACCGCAACGCCAGCAGAGTCGTAACCGCGGTACTCTAAGCGGCGTAGACCTTCAACCAAAATTTCTGCAACATCTCGTTGTGCTACTGCACCTACGATTCCACACATGTGTTTATCTCCGTTTGTAGTTTTGTCCTTCCCTAGCCATGATTTCAAATAGAGGCAGCAAGCAAAGGCCTTTATCCAGAGGGAAGTGAAATATGAAACTGATTACATTATTAGGCGCAAATGACTTTCACGCCATGTTGTTCAATCTGTACTTTATGCTCTGCTTGGATATCTGCATCGGTCACCAACACATCAACTTGATGCCAAGCGAGCTCTAAGTTTGGGATCTTACGGCCGATTTTTTCGGACTCGATCATTACGATCACTTCACGTGACGCTTCTGCCATTACCTTACTTAAGCCAACCAATTCATTAAATGTCGTGGTTCCACGCTCGAGATCGATGCCATCCGCACCGATGAATAGTTGGTCAAAGTCGTAAGCTCGTAATACAGATTCGGCTACTTTGCCTTGAAAGGACTCTGAGTGCGTATCCCAAGTACCGCCAGTCATCAGCAGTGTCGGTTCGCTCTCTAATTCATTAAGAGCGTTAGCAACATGCAACGAGTTGGTCATGACCACTAAGCCACGTTTATCATTCAACTGTTGAATCAGCGCGGCAGTCGTGCTGCCACTGTCGATCACGATGCGATTATGATCGCGAATCAATGATGCTGCTGCTTTTGCTAAGCTTAACTTTCGAGTCGAAACATTAGCGCCCAATTCTTCGTGAATGACTTCCTTTGGGATAGCAATCGCACCGCCATAGCGGCGTAGAAGTTGGCCGTTTTTCTCTAAAGAAGCTAAATCCTTTCTAATCGTGACCTCTGAGGTTTCGAATTTCTGAGCAAGTTCATCAACGCTGACTTCTCCTAGTTCAGAAACCAAGTTAGAAATGGCGTGTCTTCTTAATTGAGTATTTCGTTTCGACATTTAAGTTTTGATTTTAAGTTTCGATGTGAAACTTATTATAGTCAAACCGAAACTTTTAAGTCCATTTATTTCGATCCAAAAAATTAATATTTCTCGATAAAACCTTGTCCTAAGACAATTCTTAAACAGTGATATTGGATTCATTCAGTGGTAGAATTCGCCACCGAAAAGAAAAAAAATTACAGAATTGAAGGCTATTTTTTTGCAACTTTCTGCATATAAAGTGGGATTAGTCACAAAAAGGTAACCAAAATCGCCGATCTTTTAGTCATAAAATGACTAAACTTGGTGAAAGACTTTCAGAATCTGAAGTTCTAATAATGAGACGAAAAATCGGTGGGTGACAGGTACTAAATGTCATCAAAAACGTCCTGACTTCAGAGTAAATAACCGACTTTCAAATTGTAACTATACTTACCGGAGAGTATCTTCCATGAAAAAGACCAAAATCGTATGTACGATTGGCCCTAAAACAGAATCTGTAGAGAAGCTAACTGAACTAGTTAACGCAGGCATGAACGTAATGCGCCTTAACTTCTCTCACGGTGACTACGAAGAACACGGCACTCGTATCGCGAACTTCCGTAAAGTAATGGAAGCTACTGGCAAACCACTAGCAATTCTTCTAGATACTAAAGGTCCAGAAATCCGCACTATCAAGCTAGAAGGCGGTAACGATGTTGATCTAGTAGCAGGTCAAGAATTCACTTTCACAACTGACACTTCAGTTGTAGGTAACAAAGATAAAGTTGCAGTAACTTACGCTGGTTTCGCAGCAGACCTAAACGTAGGTAACACTATCCTAGTAGACGACGGTCTAATCGAGATGGAAGTTATCTCTAAGACTGAAACTGAAGTTAAATGTAAAGTTCTTAACAACGGTGCACTAGGCGAAAACAAAGGTGTTAACCTTCCTGGCGTTTCTGTAAACCTACCTGCACTATCTGAAAAAGATAAGAACGACCTTAAATTTGGTTGTGAGCAAGGCGTTGACTTCGTAGCAGCTTCTTTCATCCGCAAAGCGTCTGACGTTCAAGAAATCCGTGAAGTACTTGCTGCAAACGGCGGCGAGAACATCCACATCATCTCTAAGATCGAAAACCAAGAAGGTGTTGATAACTTCGACGAGATCCTAGAGCTTTCTGACGGCATCATGGTTGCACGTGGTGACCTAGGTGTTGAAATCCCAGCTGAAGAAGTAATCTTCGCTCAGAAAATGATGATCGAGAAGTGTAACCGTGCACGTAAGATGGTTATCACTGCAACTCAAATGCTTGATTCTATGATCAACAACCCACGTCCTACTCGTGCGGAAGCAGGCGACGTTGCTAACGCGGTAATGGACGGTACTGACGCAGTAATGCTTTCTGGTGAAACGGCGAAAGGTAAATACCCTGTTGAAGCGGTAACTATCATGGCTCAAATCGCGAACCGTACTGACTCAGCGCTAAAAGCTGAACTAGGTTCTCGTCTAGACAGCCCACGCCTACGCATCACTGAAGCAGTATGTAAAGGTGCAGTAGACACAGCTGAGAAACTAGCTGCTCCACTTATCGTTGTTGCAACTGAAGGCGGTAAGTCTGCACGTTCAGTACGTAAGTACTTCCCAACTGCAAACATTCTAGCGCTAACAACTAACAAGAAAACTGCTGCACAGCTAGTTCTAACTAAAGGTGTTACTCCTGTAGTTGTTGATTCAATCGAAAGCACTGACGCATTCTACGTAGCGGGTAAAGAACTTGCTCTAGAATCAGGTCTAGGTAACAAAGGCGATATCGTTGTTATGGTTTCTGGCGCTCTAGTTGCTTCAGGTACTACGAACACAGCTTCTGTACACGTACTATAAGACTGAACTTTTAACACTTCAGTTTCTTGAGAAGGAGGGCTTATGCCCTCCTTTTTTATATGGCTTTCTTGCTCTCATAATAGGCTAATTGTATTATTCACCTCTATCAGAATTTCGTACTGTTTAATTTTATCGTCACGATTAAAGTTTCTTCTATGAGGTGTATGTGTCTAGTCCCACTCTTACCGACAAAGTATTAAGAATGCTCCGTCAGGATATTCTCGATGGCGAGCTTAAACCAGGTCAAAAACTCGTGGTTGCCGAACTCAAAGAGAAGTACAACTTAGGAGCGTCACCCATTCGAGAAGCATTGGTGCAATTATCTTGGAGCAAATACGTCAAACTCGAGCCGCAAAAAGGCTGCTGGGTTGCACCTGTATGTAAAGATGAGTTACATGACTTGTACGAAAGCCTGCAAATGGTCTCCGCATGCTTACTCAGTAAGGCAATTATGATTGGCGATGAAAAATGGGAACTGGATGTACTAACTGCTTATCACAAGTTATCCCGAGTAAAACCTGGCGAAAGCTTTTGCTGGAGGGAATGGGAAGAGCGCCAAAATCAGTTTCTTACTGCGCTGTTTGAAGGTGCTGGCTCTGTCAATATGTTTGGGTTTTTCCGCGATCTACTCACGCAAATTAAACGCTACCAATACTTCGCGATGCAGATTTTAGGCACAGGGAACCCTGGGCACTGTAATCTCGATGAGCAAGAAATACTGATGAAGGCATCGCTAGACAAAAAGAGTCAGGATGCTTTAGGTTATCTAGAGCGTTATTTGAGACAGTCAATACAGTGTATCGAAGCCGCCATCGACAACCAATGTCGCATACTGGCTAGCGAATAACGCTGAGACTAAAAAGCGGGGGTCTATCCCCGTTTTTTCGTTTTTGTAAAAGCACTAAGCAATATCATCATAACTATGACATAGCGATACGCAGTTACGCCCTGCACTTTTTGACTCATACAAAGCAATATCAGCACATTTATACGTTCTTGTACGATCAGAGGTTAAATCACTATACCCAGCACTGACAGTAATGCCTCTATCACTACGCATTTGAACCGCGACACGTAGCCTGTTCAATACAATTTCAGCCTCTTCTAGTGTTGTATGCGGCATAATCACTGCAAATTCCTCACCACCGACACGAGATACAAAGTCTGTGCTGCGGACTTCTTCTAGGAGGGTTTCTGCGACACTACAAATCACCTTGTCTCCTTCGTCGTGGCCAAGCTCGTCATTAATACGTTTAAAATGGTCAATATCAAACAACGCCAAACAAGCAGGAGGGCTATCAGGATAGCGTTCAATAATCCCCGCATATTGCGCCAATTGCTCTTCAAATTTTCGGCGGTTCCACAACCCCGTCAAGCCATCTTTTTCGCTTAGGTTTCGTAATTTTTCTTCTAACTCTTTTTGCCCAGAGATATCCACCAGCGACGTAATGTAATAACTCACTTTACCTGATTTGGTTAAATTCGCCTGAATACGCATTATTGCAGTAAAGACTTGATTAAACTTAGTTCGACAACGAATCTCCCCTTCCCATACGTGTTCACTCTTCAGTGTTTTCCAGATACTCAGGTTTGCTTCGAGATCTTCAGGTAAGAGAATTAAATGATGTGCACTCCAACCTTGGGCATGCTTGGTTGAGTAACCCATCATATTTTCAAACTCTTGATTAACCATGATGATTCTATGTGAAGCATCCGAGATCATCACCGCAGTCATACCATCAAGAGCAGCTCGAGCCAACTTCGATTCCATACTATGACGCCGATAATGCAGAGCAAGGGCTGCCGTCGGCAAAGTGAAGCCGAGCACCAAACTTAGAACAAAAAACGCTTCTTGGATTAAGTCATCAATATCCCTCTGAGCTCGGGATAATAACTGCTCATTGGTAAGATCAATAACCAGATGAAGAGGTTCGCTAGAAACAAACTGGATGGTGCGATACGCGACCAAATTCGAACCATTGTAAGCATAGCCCGAATCTTTTGAATTTAAACTACGCCAAATGTTTGGGTACATCCGGCCAAAATTAAATTGAGAGCGAGCGGGAATTATATGGCCATATAAACGAGCTGATTTAGGGCTATCAATGTAAAATCCGTCACTTTTAATCAGCTCAATATGGAAATCAAGCACTGACGAATAGTTGAGTCGAGAAGATAAATAGTCAATATCAACATTAAGGACGAGATACCCTTCGCGCTTTCCGTTAAGCGAAATAGGCATCAAAATACGCAGTGACGGGCTATAGGGATAGACTAACTCGCCATACTCTCGTTCTAAACCTATCCCCCACGAAGCGATTTCACCATCGTCTAAGTTCTTAGCGAATTGAAAGTAATCTCGCTCTGACTTATTTTGCAATTTGATCGCGGGCAACGCAGCGCCTGTTTCAATCTCATAATTAATCCTCACTTTTTCTCGACCAGAAACATCAAGAAAGCGAATTTGCTTATACAACTTTTGATTGATTGCGACCGAGATCCACATGTCTTCTAAGATGGAACGGTTCACCCGGTTAGGTTGGCGCAGATATTCATACAGACTTTGGCTGTGACCAAGTAGGTCACTGATCGTTTCGATTTGATCCTGAATATTGCTGTATTCACGGCCAGTATAGGCCAATTGATGTAACGCTTCTTGAGCGGTGTTCTCAACATTGTTTTCTAACAATGTCAGATATTTCTGATAGTAGTAAGCGGCAGTGAGTGCACTAAAAAATAGTGCTGTCGCCAATAAGGTGCCGACTCGCTTAGGTACTTTCACACGTCTAATGCCTATCATGCTTACTAAAACGACAATTATATCATTAATTGTTATTTTCTAAACAAAAAAGCCACTTAGATTAAGTGGCTTTTCTATATGCAATCAGAGAGTTAAGGTTTGAGGGCTCGCTCTCCTCGCGCAATGCCAACGACACCACTACGAGCAACTTCGACAACTTCGGTCACTTCGGATATCGCTTGAATGAAGGCATCTAGCTTTTCACTCGTACCCGCAAGTTGTACGGTGTATTGGGAAGCCGTGACATCCACGATCTGGCCACGAAAGATGTCTGCCGTCCGCTTCACTTCTGCTCGCGCAAAACCACTGGCTTTCACTTTCACCATCATCAGTTCACGCTCAATGTGCTCATACTCGGTGACTTCTTGCACTTTCAGCACATCGATCAATTTGTGTAACTGCTTCTGAATTTGTTCCAACTGCATCTCATCAGATGTCGTGGTAATGTTCATTCGCGACAGGGTTTCATCATCAGTCGGTGATACCGTCAAAGATTCAATGTTGTAACCACGTTGAGAGAACAAACCAACAACACGAGACAACGCACCCGGTTGGTTTTCCAATAGCAATGAAATAATGTGTCTCATATTAAGTTCTCTCCGTTTTGCTTAGCCACATTTTATCCATACCCTCACCTTTGATTTGCATCGGGTATACGTGTTCGGTTTCGTCTACGTTGATGTCCACAAACACCAGACGATCTTTCATATCCAACGCTTTTTGTAGCCCTTCTTCGAGCTGATCAGGCGTTTCGATACGAATACCGACGTGACCATAAGCTTCTGCAATCGCTGCAAAGTCAGGAACAGAACTCATGTAAGAATTAGAGTGACGACCTTGATAAATAATGTCTTGCCACTGTTTTACCATGCCTAAGAATCGGTTGTTCAGGTTGATGATCTTCACTGGAATGTCGTATTGCATGGCTGTAGACAATTCTTGAATGTTCATCTGAATACTGCCGTCACCAGTCACAACCACGACCTCTTCTTGTGGCATGGCAAACTTCACGCCCATACCAGCCGGAAGACCAAATCCCATGGTGCCAAGACCACCAGAGTTTATCCAACGGCGCGGCTTATTGAATGGGTAGTACAGCGCCGCAAACATCTGATGCTGGCCCACATCAGACGCCACATATGCGTCGCCATTAGTTAGCTTGTGCAGCGTTTCAATTACTTGCTGTGGCTTGATTCGTTCTGGAGACGTTTCATAAGACAAGCAGTTGCGGTCACGCCATACTTGAATGTCATCCCACCATGCAGTGATAGCATCTTGATCATTTCCACTACCTTGCTCTGCAAGCAGCCCGAGCATGGTTGTCAGCACTTTTTCCGCAGAACCTACGATCGGCAAATCCACTTTCACGTTTTTCGAGATCGATGACGGATCGATATCAATATGCATCACTTTTGCGTTTGGGCAGTACTTTTCAAGGTTGTTGGTTGTACGGTCATCAAAACGCACACCGATACCAAAAATAAGATCCGCTTCATGCATTGCCATATTAGCTTCGTAAGTGCCGTGCATACCCAACATGCCCAGTGAGTTTTTATGTGTACCCGGGAATGCCCCCAAGCCCATCAAAGTACTCACAACGGGTAGGTTCAGTTTGTCGGAAAGCTCTAAAATATGTTCATGGGCGCCAGAAATCACCGCACCACCACCGATATAAAGCACTGGTTTTTTCGCTTCTAATAGCGATTTAAGCGCTTTTTTAATCTGGCCTTTATGGCCCGAAGTTGTCGGCTTGTAAGAGCGCATTGAAAGCGTTTCTGGATATTGATAAGGCAGTTTGATTTGCGGGTTCATTACATCTTTTGGCAAATCAATCACAACTGGACCAGGTCGACCTGTAGTCGCGATATAAAACGCTTTTTTGATTGTTTCAGGAATATCTTCCGCTTTTTTTACTAAAAAGCTGTGTTTGACCACTGGGCGGGAGACACCGACGATGTCACACTCTTGGAAAGCATCATTACCAATTAGGCTATTCGGTACGTTACCCGAGATAACGATCATTGGGATAGAGTCCATATACGCTGTTGCAATACCCGTAATGGTATTGGTCGCGCCCGGCCCCGAGCACACAAGTACGACACCCGGTTTACCGGTAGCTCGAGCGTAACCATCTGCCATATGAGTTGCGGCTTGCTCATGCCTTACAAGTACGTGTTTGATTTGATCGGTTTTGGCATGCAGTGCATCGTAGATATCCAAAACAGAGCCACCTGGGTAGCCAAAGATCTGCTCTACGTGCTCTTCTATCAGAGATTGAACCACCATCTCTGCGCCTGACAACATTGCTGTCATAATTGCTCTCCTTAGCCAGTTTCCTCACCGTAAGGTCAACGGATTGGTCTGGTTTTACATAGTCTAGGTCTTATTCGTAGCCTAATCGAAATACTTCCACGTTTTCGGCTATGTCTTGCGTTCGTCATAACATCCCGCAAGGTTACCCAACAAATGTAACGTTTTATTATCAAAGGGTCTAATGAGAGATTGGTCTACTTTTTAAACAAGATACTAGTAATTAGAATGTTAGTAGGAATAGCAGCCACACATCTCCTATTTCACAGTACAACCTAAAAAATTAACGCTTAAAAAAAGAACATTATTTCATAAGCTTTTAGCTACAGGGTGCGAAATAGCGTTATTTGACGAGCAGAACAGAAAAAATCAATACAAACAAAAATCCCCAGCAATGCGCGATCACATCACTGGGGATTTTTTCATCAATATAAAATCTAAGTCAGCTTAAGTTACTTTTTATCGGACTTTTCCTTATACATTTCTTCAATTTCATCTTGGTATTTGTCATTGATGACTTTACGACGAAGTTTTTGAGTTGGCGTTAACTCACCATCATCCATAGAGAAAGCTCTTGGTAACAATTTAAACTTCTTCACTTGTTCAAACTTTGCCAACTCTTTTTGAAGATCGTTCACACGCTTCTCAAGCATTTCGACCACCTGGTGGTGCTTAATCAACTCAACGCGATCGTGATATTTGATATTCAGCTCTTTCGCGTACTCTTCTAGCGAGTCATAACAAGGCACGATAAGCGCAGAAACAAACTTACGAGTATCCGCAATGACTGCGATTTGCTCGATGAAGTGGTCTTTACCAATCGCACCTTCAATCATTTGTGGAGCGATGTATTTACCACCTGAAGTTTTCATCAACTCTTTGATACGATCGGTGATGAACAAGTTGCCATTTTCATCAATGTAACCAGCGTCGCCCGTTTTTAGGAAACCGTGCTCATCAAAGGTCTTTTCCGTCTCTTCTGGCATTTTGTAATAGCCACGCATCACCATTGGACCACGAACCAGAATCTCGTTGTTTTCGCCGATCTTAACCTGTGCGCCAGGCATCGACATACCAATAGAGTCGGGGTTAAAACATTTATCATCCCAACACGATACTGTCGCCGTGGTTTCAGTCATGCCGTAGCCCAACTTAACGTTGATACCAATCGCATGGAAGAATCGACCGATGGTTTCATCCAGCTTTGCACCACCACAAGGCATAAAGTTGATTTGCCCGCCAAGTAGCGCACGCAGTTTGCTCAGAACCAACTTATCCGCCAAAGCGTATGACTTACGCAGCAAGAGCGATGGCTGACGTTTTTCTTGATGACAAGCGGCCATTTTTGCGCCCATGTTGACTGCCCAAGTAAACATGATCTTACGATGAATCGGCGCGCGAGACACTTTCTCATGAATCGCAGAGAAGATCTTCTCATAGAAACGCGGTACGGCACACATCACGGTAGGTCGCACCTGGCTCAGTGCATCACGTACTTGCATGGTGTCTTGCAAATAGCAGTTGGTCGCCCCTTTGTACAATACATAAAAGGTCCAAGCGCGCTCAAATACGTGTGACAACGGAAGGAAACATAATGACACGTCACTTTGAGAAAGGCTCAAGCGCTGATCGTGCCCTTCCAATTGCGCCGCAATGTTTGCGTAGTCCAACATAACGCCTTTTGGCTGGCCTGTTGTACCCGAGGTGTAGATCAGCGTGAGTAGATCATCTTCTTTTGCCTGATCTAAACGCGCGTCCAATTCAACTTGATATGTAGCGTCGCCTTTGGCAACAAATGCTTGCCAAGAGATAACGAAATCATGATCGCCAAGTTCTATATCATCAGACATCGCAACAATGAGCTCTAACTGTTCGCACTGGTCGAAAATGCTCACTGCTGCATCAAATTGAGGCTGTTCACCAACAAACAGAACTTTGACGTCTGCATTGTTAATGATGTACGCCGACTGGGCGGCAGTATTGGTTGGGTAAATAGGTACTGTCACGCTGCGTAATTGCAGTGCTGCGATATCAGCGATCGTCCATTGCGGCATGTTGTTCGAGAAAATGCCGATCTTATCTTGGACTCCTAATCCCTGAGCCAAAAGTGCAAGTGATAAAGCATCAACTTGCTGACCAAATTGCGTCCACGTAATACCTTGCCACTCCTCACCCACTTTATGCTTGAGTGCAACGCGTGTACCACCGTTCGCAATTTGTTCACGAATACGTTTAACGATATGAAAATCTAACTTGGCCATTCTTTTACTTACCTTTTGGCTTACAGGCGTAAGCTAATTGAGCGAACAAGTGTACTCACGGCTTGCTAAAACGCAACTGACCAGTATCAAACTTATCACTAATAAGAGACAACTATCACTTATACGTCGCGAACGTACCTCAAATTGCTGAATGATTACTCTATTTAACTTACTGTTTCGATTGTTGATTACGAAAACAAAAAGCCCCGAGAGACAAAAATCGCTCGGGGACCAATGAATTGTAAAAATTGATGATTACCAATATGGTCTAATCGAGAAGACCAAACGTCATCTTATTTTGCGGCAACGACTTCACCACAAGTGATCATCAGTTGATCGCGTAGCCAAATGTGGCCTTTATCTTTTTCACTTGATTCATGCCAGCTTAAGAAGCCGCTGATTTCTTTGTTCGCAAATGGGAAATCAAGAATTTGCAGTTGATCGCTGTTTACCGCATTTTCCGCCATCCAACGTGGTGCAATAGTCACAAGCTCAGATTGACCCACCACGTATAGTAGGTTGCTTAAACTAGAACCTTCATACGCCGCTTGGCAATCCAGTTCACGGTACGCTTGCTCTGAGAAACTACGTTGGCCATGCACTTTCGATAACTTCGCATGCTTTTCGTTAAGCAGTTGCTCAGCCGTCACACCACCTTGAATGCGTGGGTGTGTTTTTGATGCGATAACCACTAATTCATCTTTGAAGATTTCAGTACTTGAGAAACCTTGCTCATCAAAACGAGCGTAGTCGATCACGAAATCAATTTCTTGGTAGCGCATACGCTCAGACAACAAACGGTCAAATTCTGCATCTAGGTGAAGCTGAACGTTTGGTGCTTGTTGATTCACTTTTGCCATGATCTTCGGAGCAAAACGCATGTCGCAAGGGCTGCAAATCGCAAGCTTGAATAAGCGAGTCGAAGATTCTGGTTGGAATACAGAGCTAGGAAGTTCATTACGAATCAGCTGTAGTGCTTGGCGAATAGGGCCAAACAGTTGACGTGCTCGTTGCGTAGGCTGAATACCACGGCCTTGGCGCATGAATAGCTCGTCGTTAAACATCACTTTTAAGCGTGCCACGGCGTTACTTACCGCCGGCTGAGACATGCCTAGGTTATGTGCTGCACGAGTAATATTTTGCTCTTGCATTACAGCATCAAATACAGTCAGTAGGTTTAAATCTACACCACGCAAAGTGCTTTCCATACGGTAGCTAGCAATTGCGCTCATCGCGTCTTTCTTCTCTAACATTGAGTGCGCCTCTTTTGTAATCGTCAACTTTGTTCATTAAATTCATAACGAATAGAATCCCATCTCGCACAAAAGACGGCGGCTGGATTCGAATCATTTTACGAATAGATAACCTAACTTTTTATTATATTTATCGTCCGGATACTTCCGGCTCGAACTGTACTATCAACTAATCGATTGCGGTTTCGCAACTAGATTGATATTTAATCAGTAAATTTTAGCCAATTAGGTATTTATTTGTTAAATAACAAAGACTTGATAAAAACATAAAAAACTATAAAACACGTAAAAATGCATTCTTTGAGGACGTATTTAGCAAATTGATAGGACAGGCGGTCAACACAAGCATGCATTTAGCTCAGTTATTAGTTGGAATAAGAACAACAGATGACAGCTATATCTCTGATTGAATTTTGCACTTATCAGTCAAATTATCAGCAAATACACACTGAATAGAAATGAGAGAGGAAGAATAAAAATGCAGCCTTCCAAACAGAAAGGCTGCAACAAAATCGTGTCAAAAATGGAAGGAACAATGTACTGAACAACGTACTTAAATGTTCGACACGTAACTTGGAAAATCAACCTGCTCCCACAGCTGTCTGGATAACTCTGCTTTTGAATCCCATGCACCTTGCAATACCCAATGAACAATAGCCTGAGCAACATCTGGGTATTTCACACTTTCGGCTTGTTGCTCCTTCAGCCACTGGCGTACTGCGGAAATGTCTAAGCTCTCCATCGACATCGCAAGCCCTAAATCTTCTAAGGTCGCAACATTGCTCTGCTGCTCGAATTGACCCGCGAGTGGCTTTAGTAACAATTTTTTCCCCAAAGACAAGGCTTCTGAAGGAAGCTCAAACCCACCATTAGCAATGACACCACTACAGCGATGCAAATGATGCTGGAAGTTGCTGTGGCATAAAGGGCGCAGTTCTATGTTTTCCACCTGCTCACATTCGATCACATCCGGGTGATAACAGATAAACGCTTGCTGATTAAAGTGGAACAATAAATCCGAGATATCTTCAATCGATTCGAACGGTAGATACACCAACACGAAGTCGTCGTTTTCTGCTTGGCTATCGACGGTATGCACTATCGGTGGTAACAAAGGTTGATCAAAATGATGCCAATGCAAACCAAGGTGGTGTTGAGAAGGCGCAAAGTATTCAATGACGGATTTATCTAACCAACTTGCTCCCTTTAGTGGCACCGGATAACGGAAAGCATTTTGGTGGCTGATACCAATAGAAGGCTTATTTTGTTGTCTCGCTGCCCACGCAGTCACAGGTTCGAAATCATTAATGATAAGATCGTAGGACGACAGATCGAGTTGCTTAACTTCTTTGAAAAACTGCACCAAATTGTTATTCAATGCTGTTTTCGCGTAGTTTACAGAGCCTTTTTCGGTAATAAAGGTGAAGCCTCGGCGAGTCTGGTAATCGCCAAATGCTTCCATTGAAAAGTATTTTTCCGGCGCTCGCCCAGAAAACAAAAAGTCGACCTCAACATCGTGCTCTTTAAACGCATGACTCATCGCCCTTGCGCGTGCAATATGTCCGTTTCCTGTCCCTTGAACACCGTACAAGATTTTCATCAATTAGCCTCCCAACATCGCAATCGCTAATCCACCACAAAGACTGCCAAGCAGTGCACCAATGATGACATCGGTAAAAAAGTGCACACCCAATAAGATTCGCGCGGTTCCGATTAAACTTGCCCAAAAGAATGCAGCAACGCCTAGGCTCGGATAGAAATGGTCAATCAGCGTCGCCATGACAAACGCAGCGGCAGTGTGTCCTGAAGGAAGACTGTAGCGATCAGAGGGTGTAATAAAAGCAGGAAGGAGTGCATTAAGCTCTTCAGGGCGACGACGCTTAAAACTATTTTTCAGCGTCCAATAAATTGGTAGCTCGATAGCAAAAGCAAGTAAACCCGCCAGTAAAAACCAGACTCCTTGCTCCTTATCTAAATACCAAGCTAATAAACCCAACACCAAGTAAAGATGCCCGTCACCACTGTGGGAGACTCCTTTGCTGATATTGGCGACTTGTTGATTAAAACGGTGCTTAAGACAAACACTAGAGAGCGCTAAATCAAACTTAGCAATGGTTGCAATTGGCTGTGTAATTGTCTCTATGGTTCGCATGTGACCTTTCCTTACTTTGACAACGCCTTTGTGTGAAAAGTAGGAGGTTTAGGTGACAACAGCATGACGGGAGTTTGGACAATTAATGACAAAGGCCAAATTAAGGTGTGCCCAACGATTTATCTATTGGGCATAACCATAAAAATAGAACATTAAGAAGGGTTTGATGGTTGCGGTTGAGGGGTGTCTATATACCAGACTTTTCTCTTCTTGCGGCAGGCGCGCAAAGAGCCTGTCGTCATGTCGCCATCTTTTGTAAGCTCATAGCTCAGTGAGCGGCAAGTATAGTTTCCCGACAGTTCATGCTCTATACTCGTTTGCTCCGTTTTACTCGAGTTAGGCTCTAGTAAAGGGTTAGGCTGTGTAGATAAAATGTCACGATTTATCACATTGCTGCGCGCATAATCCTTATGGACATAACCTTTTATCACTCCTTTCTGTTCAACGAGAAACCAAGGTTGATCAACTACTTTTGCTAGCACATTAAAGACTTCCCCTTTCGATAATACGCCAAGCTTTTCCCCTTCAAGACTCGGTTTGGAGCGTAGGTTTAATGTGGTCTTAGAGCGGTAAGAAACATCCATAAACTCTACTGGGTTTGAAGTATCGACACCTTCAGTGGTTGGTCGGAAAACTTCCGCTTGCTGTTTCTCACTAGGTTGAACGCGGATCTTCCACCAAGAATACGTTTCCGGATCTTTACCTTTAAACTTATTTCGGCTGTCAGACTCAAGGGCAACAAGCATCTGATTCAAGAACGATTCGCGTCCCTCATAACTCAAAAATCGATCCATTTGATCATTGATAACCATGACGCTCTGCGAGTGATCATTCATAACAACGGGGGAAGCCACTTCCACATAGGTCTGCGATTGAAACAGCTGACAACCCGACAAGCTGACCAGAGTAAATACTATGGCTGAACGTCCAAATTGTTTTGTTAACCTCATTCTTTCCCTAACCCTTATTTCTTTTACCTAGTGCAACTGCACTACTATAAATGGTCATTCAAAACTTTTGCCAAACAATTCGGACCTTTGTGTGACAAGTCGCAATCCCGATGCTTGTTTTGGTAATGAAACGTCGCAAACTTGATGAGAACTTACTTCTTCTAGCACGTTTCTATCGCATCATGTCGTTTCACTTAGTGCATCATTTTTTTCAAGCAAACGAAAAGACTCATCCGATATGAATAAAAAATCGACTTTAGGGTTGACGCGCTTCATGGAGTGCGGTACTAATTTGTTAACTTAATTTTGTGGAAAGCTTAACAACTATGTCAGCTCATTTTTCTATCCTGCTTAGCCTCCTCCTGATCGTGACCAGTTCGCGCGGGTAGGCTGTGGAAGAAAAATAACCACACCAATTTCTAAGAACCCGCATGAGAATGCGGGTTTTTTTATATCTAAATACTGGAAGTAAACGATTCACTTGCGCAAAAGTGCAGAAATCAGGAAGGAAGCAAACATGAACGATCAGGTCATTATATTCGACACCACATTGCGTGATGGCGAGCAAGCGTTGTCAGCAAGCTTGACGGTTAAAGAAAAACTGCAGATTGCCTATGCGCTGGAAAGACTCGGCGTTGATGTTATCGAAGCTGGCTTCCCAATCTCTTCACCAGGTGATTTCGAGTCTGTACAAACCATCGCAAAAAACATAAAAAACAGTCGAGTTTGTGCCCTTTCGCGTGCCGTTGCGAAAGACATTGATGCTGCCGCTGAAGCATTAAAAGTGGCTGACCAATTCCGTATTCACACGTTTTTAGCCACTTCCACCATTCACGTAGAAGACAAACTACGCCGCAGCTACGACGATGTACTAGAAATGGCAGTCAACGCCGTTAAACATGCACGTAACTACACTGATGATGTCGAGTTTTCTTGTGAAGATGCTGGTCGTACTCCAATCGACAACCTATGTCGCATGGTAGAAGCCGCCATCAATGCAGGTGCGAGTACAATCAACATTCCAGATACCGTTGGCTACACCGTACCAAGTGAGTTTGGTGGGATTATTGAAACCCTATTTAACCGCGTTCCGAACATTGATAAAGCGATCATCTCCGTTCACTGTCACGACGATTTGGGGATGTCAGTTGCCAACTCTATTGCCGCCGTTCAAGCTGGCGCACGTCAGATAGAAGGCACGATCAATGGCATTGGAGAGCGAGCGGGTAACTGTTCACTTGAAGAGATCGCAATGATCATCAAGACTCGTCAAGAGTTTTTGGGCGTTCACACTGGCATTAAGCATGATGAAATTCACCGCACCAGTAAGTTGGTTAGCCAGCTATGCAATATGCCTATTCAAAGCAACAAAGCAATTGTGGGTGCAAATGCGTTTAGCCACTCTTCAGGCATCCACCAAGATGGCATGTTGAAGAATAAGAATACCTACGAAATCATGACCCCTGAGTCTATTGGCCTAAAAAACCAAGCTCTGAACCTAACCAGCCGCAGCGGTCGCGCTGCCGTGAAGAGCCATATGGATACCATGGGTTACAACGAAGACGAGTACAACCTAGACGCGCTGTATGCGGATTTCTTGAAACTTGCTGATCGCAAAGGCCAAGTGTTCGATTACGACCTAGAAGCCCTAATGCACTTCTCGAACTTGCGTGAAGAAGATGACTTCTACAAATTGAGCTACCTAAGCGTGCAGTCTGGCAGCGTAATGGCTACCACCAGCATCAAAATGCAATGCGGTGATGAAGAAATGTGTGAAGCAGCGGTCGGTAATGGCCCAGTTGATGCGCTATACCAATGTATCTACCGCGTGACAGGCTACGACATCGTTCTGGATAAATTCGACCTAACCGCGAAAGGTGAAGGTGAAGATGGTTTGGGTCAAGCAGACATCATTGCCAACTACAAAGGTCGCAAATACCACGGTACGGGTGTTTCCACCGACATCGTTGAGGCTTCCGGCCAAGCATTATTGCACGTTATTAACAGCATTCATCGTGCAGATAAAATCGAAGAAATGAAGCAGAAAAAGATTGCGACTGTGTAATAACAACCGGGCTACACGGCTCAGGAAAGAACACGCTCGTTGAAATAATTAAGCTCAAAATTAGAAAACTTAAAGGATTAACATGACAGACAAATCGTACAAAATTGCCGTCCTACCCGGTGACGGCATTGGCCCGGAAGTAATGGCGCAGGCACATAAAGTATTGGATGCAATCGAAAAGAAACATGGTATTGCGTTTGAGCGTGACGAGCATGATGTAGGTGGTATCGCGATCGACAATCACGGTTGTCCACTTCCAGAGAGCACAATAAAAGCATGTGAAGAGTCTGATGCAGTCTTATTCGGCTCGGTTGGCGGCCCTAAGTGGGAGCACTTACCACCAAATGACCAACCTGAACGCGGTGCCCTACTGCCGCTACGTAAACACTTCCAACTGTTCTGTAACCTACGCCCAGCACAAATTCACTCAGGTCTTGAAGCTTTCTCACCGTTACGTGCAGACATCTCGGGTCGCGGCTTTGACATCGTGGTAGTCCGTGAACTGACGGGTGGTATCTACTTCGGCCAACCGAAAGGTCGTGAAGGTGAAGGCGCAACAGAGAAAGCGTTCGACACTGAGGTGTACCACCGCTTTGAGATCGAACGTATTGCAAAAATCGCTTTTGAATCTGCTCGTCTACGTCGCAAGAAAGTGTGCTCTATCGACAAAGCGAACGTTCTACAAAGCTCTATCTTATGGCGTGAAGTAGTCGAAGAAATCGCAAAAGATTACCCAGATGTCGAGTTGTCACACATGTACATTGATAACGCGACTATGCAGCTTATCAAAGACCCTGCTCAGTTCGACGTAATGCTGTGTTCAAACATCTTCGGCGACATCATTTCTGATGAATGCGCGATGATCACAGGCTCTATGGGTATGTTGCCATCAGCAAGTCTAAACGAAAGCAAATTCGGTCTGTACGAGCCAGCAGGCGGCAGTGCACCAGATATCGCAGGTAAGAACATCGCTAACCCTGTGGCACAAATCCTATCTGCTGCACTGATGCTGCGTTATAGCCTAGGTGAGGAAACAGCGGCACAAGACATCGAAACGGCAGTTTCAAAAGCACTATCAGCGGGTGAGCTAACGGGTGACCTTGCTGGTGACAACCCTGCACTTTCGACGTCTGAGATGGGCGATAAGATCGCTGAGTACATCTTAAACTCTTAATACAAAACAGATTCATAATAAATACTAAATCCTCTATCCACCAATGACTTACCTCTAAGTCATTGGTGCTAAAACAAAGCAACAAGGATAACGAGGAAAGGAAGCAAACAATGGGCAAAACATTATACGAAAAAGTCTACGACGCACACGTTGCCGTCGCAGCAGAAGGGGAAAACCCAATCTTGTACATCGACCGTCACTTGGTACATGAAGTGACGTCTCCGCAAGCATTTGACGGCTTGCGTGAAAAAGGTCGTAAAGTGCGTCAGGTCAGCAAAACTTTTGCCACCATGGACCACAACGTTTCGACAACCACCAAAGACATCAACGCATCGGGTGAGATGGCTCGTATCCAGATGGAAACGCTATCGAAAAACTGTGAAGAGTTTGGCGTTACGCTTTACGACATCAACCACAAATACCAAGGTATTGTGCATGTTATGGGCCCAGAGCTTGGTATTACCCTACCGGGCATGACCATTGTTTGTGGTGACTCACACACTGCTACACACGGTGCATTCGGCTCGCTAGCTTTTGGTATTGGTACATCTGAAGTTGAGCACGTATTAGCGACTCAAACGCTAAAACAAGCGCGCGCTAAAACGATGAAGATCGAAGTGAAAGGCAAAGTAGCTCCGGGCATTACTGCGAAAGACATTGTGCTAGCAATCATCGGTGAAACCACAGCAGCAGGCGGTACCGGTTACGTAGTTGAATTCTGTGGTGAAGCGATCACTGACCTTTCAATGGAAGGTCGTATGACCGTATGTAATATGGCGATTGAGTTAGGTGCAAAAGCCGGTTTGATTGCACCAGATGAAACCACATTCGAATACATTAAAGGCCGTAAATTCTCCCCTCAAGGTGCGGACTTTGATGCAGCAGTAGAATACTGGAAGACGTTAAAAACTGACGATGATGCTCAGTTTGATGCCGTAGTAACGCTGAACGGTGCAGACATCAAACCACAAGTCACTTGGGGCACAAACCCAGGTCAAGTAATCGCGGTAGACCAGCCGATCCCAGCACCAGAGAGCTTTGCGGACCCAGTAGAAAAAGCCTCGGCAGAAAAAGCATTGGCTTACATGGGTCTAGAAGCGGGCAAGTCATTGTCTGATTACAACGTCGATAAAGTCTTCGTTGGTTCTTGTACTAACTCACGTATCGAAGACATGCGCGCAGCCGCTGAAGTAGCGAAAGGTCGCAAAGTCGCGCCTCACGTTCAAGCGCTGATCGTTCCTGGCTCTGAGCAAGTAAAAGCGCAAGCAGAAGCGGAAGGCTTGGACGTTATCTTTAAAGAAGCGGGCTTTGAGTGGCGCCTACCAGGTTGCTCGATGTGTCTAGCAATGAACAATGACCGTTTGGGCCCACATGAACGTTGTGCGTCTACTTCAAACCGTAACTTTGAAGGCCGCCAAGGTCGTGATGGCCGTACCCACCTAGTGAGCCCTGCGATGGCAGCGGCAGCAGCAATTGCTGGTCACTTTGTAGATATTCGTGAACTAGACTAAGGAGCAAACCAATGTCAGGCTTTAAACAACACACAGGCTTAGTTGTTCCTCTAGATGCAGCGAACGTTGATACTGATGCCATCATTCCAAAGCAGTTCCTACAAAAGGTCTCCCGCCTAGGGTTTGGTAAGCACCTATTCCATGACTGGCGCTTCCTAGACGATGCTGGCGAACAGCCAAATCCAGAGTTCGTGATGAACGCACCTCGCTACCAAGGCGCGTCTATCTTGCTGGCTCGTGAAAACTTCGGCTGTGGCTCATCTCGTGAGCACGCACCGTGGGCACTAGCGGATTACGGCATCAAAGCGATGATCGCACCAAGCTTTGCCGATATTTTTTACGGCAACTCGATCAACAACCAAATGGTGCCAGTTCGTTTGACTGAACAAGAAGTGGATGAAATCTTCCAGTTTGTTGAGGCAAATGAAGGTGCAGAAGTCGAGGTCGACCTAGAAGCGAATGTCGTTCGTGCCAACGGCAAAGAATATGGTTTTGAAATCGATTCGTTCCGTCGTCATTGCTTGCTAAACGGTTTGGACAACATTGGCCTAACCCTTCAACACGAAGATAAGATTGCTGAGTACGAAGCGAATATTCCAAGCTTCTTGCGTTAAGACGCGTTAGTAAATACACAAATCAAGGGCTGGCAATTGTCGGCCCTTGATTTGTTTTGGGTGACTGATCTCATATCGCTTTGCTTACAGAATACCGAACGCCTCTGTTGAAATTCGTCATCCTGAACAGCGACGAAGGAGCGTGATTCAGGATCGACTACCAGAGCGCACTGTACAGATTCATACTGTCTTTACTCAAGAGTTTGTGGGTATTAGATTCCTGATATCGCTTATGCTCCTCGGAATGACAGCGAATAAAGGCCACTGATTACTGAAAGAAAACAAGCACTAAACTGGTCTACACTATCAACAATATCTCATTCAAAGGTATCTCTATGAAGCGTCTGTTATTGCTGTTGTGTGCTCTGGTTTCTTTCTCGACATTGTCCGCGCCTAAATCCGACTTATGGCCATATTGGAAACAATCGAATCAAGCCAACCAAACCCAAATTTCTCATCAAGAATGGCAACAACTGCTCGATACTTATTTAGTTGAACAAGGCGAGAATACCTTGTTTCGTTATAGCCAAGTCTCCTCTGTCGATAAAACTAAGCTGAAACAATACATCCAGCGTTTGGCAAAACTAGACCCTCTACAATACAACCAAGCAGAGCAATATGCCTATTGGGTAAACCTTTACAACGCCATCACGGTAGATCTTATTTTGGATAACTATCCAGTCGAATCAATCACCAAGCTAGGTGGTTTATTTAGCTTTGGTCCTTGGGGAGACGATGTGGTCGTGGTCAATGGGAAGGATCTAACTTTAAACGATATTGAACATCGAATTTTGCGTCCAATTTGGAATGACCCAAGAACGCATTACGCGGTTAACTGTGCCAGCCTAGGATGCCCTAATCTGCAATCTCAAGCATTCACTGCTGACAACACGCAAGCTCTACTGGATAGTGCCGCCAAAACATTTATCAACAGCAGCAAAGGCGTATCTATCCAAGGTAACACGGCACAGCTGTCTTCTATTTATGATTGGTTTGCAACGGACTTTGGTGGAGAAAAACAAATCTTCAAACACATCGCAAAGTACGCACCGCAATACAAAAACTTCTCTGGCAAAGTGAAATACGAATACGATTGGGACTTGAATCAAGCCAACTAAACTGGGGGATGTGAGGTCAATTAGCATTAGGGACATAATAGGCCAAAAGCTAAAGACACCGGCAACTCAAAGACTAAGACATGAAAAAAAAGGGCACTGAGTGCCCTTTTTTACATCCAAATGTTTGATAGAAAACGTCCGACTACTTAAAGCCTTTAACCTTCTTAATAAGATCGTAAGCGTTTTGAATCTCTTGAGATTTCTCTTTCGCGACGTTCATCATCTCTGGTGGTAAGCCTTTAGCCATCAATTTGTCCGGGTGATGCTCGTTCATCAGTTTACGATAAGCACGCTTAACGGTTTTACTGTCTGCATCTGAAGACACATCCAGAATTTTGTACGCGTCAGCCAGTTGATCTGCTTGTGAAGCTTGTTGCCAGCTACCACCAGAAGATTGGCCTTGATGCTGACCATGAAAACCGCCCTGGCTTTGGAAACGAAATGCGGCTTCTTGCATTTGCAAACGACGCTCTAATTGCTCAGAAGAGAAACCCAAACCACGTGCAATTTTGTGTAGTACATTTCGTTCACTCGGGTGGATTGAGCCATCTGCAAAGGCCGCCGAGATTTGCAGCTCTAAGAAAAATTGCAACAAGTCAAAGCGACCAGCTGTCGAAATTTTCACACGAACAAGAACATCTTCTAACGGAAAGTCGCTGTCTTTACCTTCACGAAACGCGTCTTGCGCTGCGCGACGCTGTTCGCCATGCAAATTCATGCGGTCCATCATGGCAGAAGCCAGTTGGATTTCCTCTTTGGTGACTTGGCCTTTCGCTTTTGCCACATGTCCCATTACCGCAAACGCCGCTTTAAAAAACTCTTCCTGGCGTTGAGCTTGACTTGGCCCTTTTCCAAAGCCGCCAGTAGAGAACCCGGCTTGACTCAAGCGACGTGCTTTATCGAATTGATGGCCAATAAATAAGCCAAAGAGTAAACCTAGCGGCCCGCCAAGTAACAAGCCAAAAAAGGCACCCAGAATTTTGCCAAAAATATGCATTATGTGTTCTCTATCAATGAATTTTTATCGACGACGGCGGTCTTATAGTGCCGGATGCAACGATTTCCTTTATGATAATGGAATTAGTTTTATTTCGGCTAGGCCATTTCGCCTGCTTATCTTTGCAGCTATTTTGTCGTCATTATGCCACAGTGAATCAATACGCTGGGATAAATGCGACTATAGTTGATTCATTTGGCTATTACGCTAGGGTACAACAAGCCCTATAGCCATCGAGTAGTAGTGACACAGGAAAGTTCAATTCAATGCAACATTTCTCCCGCACATTTTTAGCGGCCTCTATCAGCACCGCCTTGTTTGTACCCACCACTCAAGCTGAAGCGAATATCCATGATAGTGTGCAGGAAATGCCCGCCACAGATCAATGTTTGGTCGATACAAGTGGCGAGGAGGACGCTCTTAATACCCCAGTAGTGGTAGAAGCTGACACCCTGCAAGCCATCAATGGTGACAAAGCTCAGTACTCAGGTAATGTACAAGTCACCCAAGGCCAGAAGAAAATTACCGCAGATAGCGTAACGCTGCACCAACAAGACAACGTCGTGGTTGCCGAAGGCAACGTGACTTTCAATGACGGCCAAGTCAAAGCTCGATCTGATCGTGTTACTAACGACATTAATCAAGATACGTTTTCACTTGAGAACACCGATTATCAGTTCCTTTGCCAACAAGGCCGAGGCACTGCAGCCTATATCGCTCGCACAGGTCAGTCGGTTTATGAACTCGAAGATGGCTCTATCACATCGTGCCCTCAAGGCGATAATTCATGGCGATTGGTTGCGTCAGGCATCGATGTTGACCAAGATGAAGAGACAGCGACGCTGCACCATCCTCGATTTGAAGTGTTAGATGTGCCTGTTTTCTATGTGCCGTATCTAACCATGCCAATTGGAGATACGCGTAAAACGGGTTTCCTCTTCCCTTCTTTATCGTACGGTTCTAGTGATGGTATGGAAGTCGAGGTGCCATTCTATTGGAACATCGCGCCTCAATATGACATGACACTCACCACGCTCTATATGCAGCAACGTGGTACAAAACTCGATACTGACTTCCGCTACCTAACAGATGGTTGGGGAAATGGAGAAATCAAAGGCGAATACCTCAATAGTGATCGCAAATATCAGGACGAGTCTCGTTGGGGCTACCAAGTTAAACACGACGGTATCATCAATAAACAGTGGATAGTCAAAGTCGATTACTCAAAAGTGAGTGATATTGATTACTTCCTCGATCTCGACTCCGACATTGGTAACCGTGAAGATGGTCAACTGGTTCAAGAAGGACAAGTACAATATCGTTCTGACTTCTGGGATGCCTCGTTAACCGTTCGTGACTTCCAAATCTTATTGAAAGAAGAGAACCGCCCTTATCGCCTGCTTCCTCAGTTAGACTTGAACTACTACACGCCGTTGTGGGGAGACTACCTTAACTTTGACGTGAAGAGCCAAGTCAGCCGCTTCGATACGAGCGATGCTGCGCGACCAAATGCGACCCGTGTTCACATTGAACCAGGGCTTACATTACCACTCTCAAACTCATGGGCAACGTGGACAACAGAAGCGCGTGTGCTCTCTACGTATTACTCTCAAGACTTAACGGGTTTGACAGATGTAAACTTGCAAAACCAGTTGGATGATGAAGTTTCTCGTGTTATTCCTGAGTTCCGTACGCATGCGCAACTTTACTTAGAGCGAGATACAAGCTGGATCAAGGGCTACACACAAACACTGGAGCCTCAGCTGCAGTACTTGTACGTACCTGAAGAAGATCAAACCAACATCTACAACTACGATACCACCTTGCTACAAACCGACTACTACGGGCTATTCCGCAGTCGTAAGTACAGTGGCATTGATAAAATCGCCTCGGCGAACCAGTTAAGCTACGGTGCGAGTACTCGCTTCTTTGATGATGACTATAAAGAGCGTCTTAACGTTTCATTTGGTCAGATTTACTACTTCGATAAAAAGACCAAACTGAGCAACAGCCCAAATCTTCCGGATGAGACAACCAATTACTCATCATGGGCAATTGAAGCTGATTTCAACTACAACGATTACTTGTTCTATCACGGTGGAATTCAATACGATATTGATTTGAGCTCCATGCAGTTGGCAAACAGTACCTTGGAATACCAATTCAACGGCGGCTTTATTCAGGGTAACTATCGCTACGTTACGCGTGAATACATCGAAGATACGATCATTCTCGAAAACCTAGACACAATTACTCGTAAAGGTATTTCTCAAGCAGGTATTGTAGCGGCCTACGAGTTCAACCCGAACTGGTCTGCGAGTGGTCAATACTACTACGACCTCAATGAAAATGCGGACCTAGAATGGTTAGCGAGCCTACGTTACCAATCTGACTGTTGGTACATTGGCGTCACTTACTCAAACCAATTGCTTGGTTGGGAAGACCAAGCTATCGGCAGCACCGGGGCATCACCTGAATACGAAAATAACTTCAGCGTTAACTTCGGTATTCAAGGCTTTGCGACCAACCAGCGTGAAGACACTGCTGTCAAAGAACTGGATGGTTCTGACAACGCGATTAAGTACGGCCGCCCATTCTATCTGAACAATTAATCAAAATAGGCGTCTTAAATGAATAAGACGCCTATTCAAAAATACTGACGGAATTTTAAATGAAAATTTGGAAATCAATCTTATTCACGACCCTACTCTCTTGCGGAGCGGTTGCAGCACCAGTAGAGATCGATAAGGTTGCGGTCATCGTGAACGACGGTGTAGTTCTACAAAGCGACATCGAAACAGCGATGAAAACGCTGCAAGCCAACGCACGTCAAAGTGGAAAGAGCTTACCTTCTACCAGCGTATTAAAAGAACAAGTTGTTGAAAAACTTATTATTGACACGTTGCAAGGCCAAGAAGCAGACCGTATTGGTGTGCGTATTGACGACAACCGTTTAAACCAAGCGATTGCAGAGATCGCACGTAATAATGAGCAAACAGTAGAACAACTCGCCGCTTCTGTAGAAAGTGAAGGTTTAAGTTACCCAGAATTCCGCGAACAAATTCGTAAGGAAATCGCCGCATCAGAAGCCCGCAATGCACTGGTTCGTCGCCGTATTAATATCCTTCCAGCAGAGGTAGATAGCCTTGCTGAGCAACTATCACAAGAAACCAATGCGACTGTTCAATACAAAATTGGGCACATTCAACTGCGCTTCTCTGACGATAAAGAAAAATCTGCTGTAGAAGCAGAAGCTAAAGCGCTCGCGAAAAAGCTAAACGAAGGTGCAGATTTTACGGAGATGGCCTACACCTACTCTAAAGGTCCTAAAGCTTTACAAGGTGGTGATTGGGGCTGGATGCGTAAAGAAGAGATGCCAACCATCTTTGCTGATCAGATCAAGATGCAAAACAAAGGCAGCATTATTGGTCCATTCCGTAGTGGCGTTGGTTTCCACATCCTAAAAATAGAGGATGTAAAAGGCCTAGAAACGGTTGCGGTAACGGAAGTAAATGCGCGTCATATTTTGATTAAACCAACCGTGATTCTGAGCGACGAAGGGGCGAAGAAGCAACTGAATGAATTTGTACGCCGCATCAAAGCCGGTGAAGCAACGTTCGCTCAATTGGCAACACAATACAGTCAAGATCCTGGCTCGGCAGCACAAGACGGTGAACTAGGTTATCAAACACCAGATCTTTACGTGCCAGAATTCAAGCACCAAGTAGAAACTCTGCCAGTTGGCTCAATCAGCGAACCGTTCAAAACCGTTCACGGCTGGCATATCGTTGAAGTGTTGGATCGTCGCCAAGTTGACCGTACTGACTCAGCGATGAAGAACAAAGCTTACCGTATTCTATTTAACCGTAAATTTAATGAAGAAGCGGGCGCATGGATGCAAGAGCTACGCGCAAGTGCGTTTGTTGAAATCGTGGATGACAACAATGACAACTAATACAATTCGTAGAATTGTCGTAACCGCAGGGGAACCTGCGGGTATCGGCCCAGACTTAGTGCTTGCCCTATCGAAAGAAGATTGGGCGCACCAAATTGTCGTCTGTGCCGATAAGAATATGCTGACGGAGCGAGCCAAGCAGCTTGGCATCGAAGTCCAACTGTCTGATTACAATCCAGAAGAAACACCTAAAGCACAAAAATCGGGCACGCTTATCGTTGACCATATCCAAATATCGGAACCTGCGGTCGCAGGCGAGCTCAATGAAGCGAATGGCCACTATGTATTAAAAACGCTAGAAAGAGCGGCTTTAGGCTGTATGAATGATGAATTTGATGCTATTGTCACCGGCCCTGTTCATAAGGGGGTGATTAATCGCGCAGGTGTTGCATTCAGTGGTCATACTGAATTTTTCGCCGAGAAGTCACAAACGCCGCTAGTCGTAATGATGCTAGCAACGGAAGGACTACGCGTGGCTCTGGTTACAACACATATTCCTTTAGCTTATGTGTCCAAAGCAGTCACCGAAGAGCGATTAGAAAAAATCATCGATATTCTTCATAAAGACCTTGTAGAAAAGTTTGCTATCGCACAACCAAACATCTACGTTTGCGGGCTTAACCCTCATGCTGGCGAAGATGGCTGCTTAGGTCGTGAAGAGATCGAGACCATCACTCCGACACTGGAAAAAATTCGACAAGAAAAAGGTATCAACCTGATCGGCCCTCTGCCGGCTGATACCATTTTCAATGAAAAATATTTAAATGATGCTGATGCTGTTTTAGGCATGTACCATGATCAAGTATTGCCAGTATTAAAATACAAAGGCTTTGGTCGTTCAGTAAATATTACTCTTGGTCTACCTTTTATTAGAACATCGGTGGACCACGGTACTGCATTAGATCTGGCAGGGACAGGTCAAGCGGATACAGGGAGTTTCCGAACAGCGCTCACGCATGCGATAGATTTGGTAGAGAAGAAACAATGAGAAATGATGTCCATTTAGGACACAAAGCGCGTAAACGTTTTGGTCAAAACTTCCTGAACGATCCATACATTATTGATGGAATCGTATCAGCGATTAACCCAAAACCAGGTCAAAACCTGGTTGAAATCGGTCCTGGTCTTGGTGCAATCACTGAGCCGGTAGGTCGTGAAGTGGATAAGTTCACAGTTATCGAATTAGACCGCGATCTGGCAGAACGCCTACGTACTCACCCTGAACTGGCGGATAAGTTGACCATCCATGAGGGTGACGCTATGCGTTTTGACTTCACTCAATTAGTGAA
The DNA here is from genome assembly GCF_023161825.1 of Vibrio sp. 2CM40D. Classification (NCBI taxonomy): domain Bacteria; kingdom Pseudomonadati; phylum Pseudomonadota; class Gammaproteobacteria; order Vibrionales; family Vibrionaceae; genus Vibrio; species Vibrio sp. 2CM40D. Next base: position 299,181 of record NZ_JALNTL010000005.1, on the reverse strand, counting down.
GCCAAACAACAAGCTGCGCATTTTTGGTAACTTGCCATACAACATCTCTACACCATTGATGTTCCACCTTTTTGAGTTCCATAAAGACATTCAAGACATGCACTTTATGCTGCAAAAAGAAGTGGTAAACCGCTTAGCCGCCGGCCCTGGCAGCAAAGCTTACGGCCGTTTAACGGTAATGGCTCAGTACTACTGTAAAGTAGTACCGGTACTGGAAGTACCGCCAACGGCATTCGTTCCACCACCGAAAGTGGATTCTGCCGTTGTTCGTTTAGTGCCTTACGAAGAGCTGCCATGCCCGGCGAAAGATCTGCGTTTGCTCGATCGCGTTTGTCGTGAAGGCTTTAACCAACGTCGTAAAACAGTTCGTAACTGCTACAAATCGTTGTTAAGCACAGAAGTACTAGAAGAGCTAGGTGTTAATCCAAGCATGCGTCCAGAGAACCTGACGCTAGAACAATTCGTCGCAATGGCGAACTGGCTTGCGGATAACCCGCAGCACTAAGAACTCAAACAATAAGCCAAACCCTTGTAGGTTTGGCTTATTATTATTGGGATATTACGTTTCTGAGGAGTGCACATGGACGTCATTCAACCTTGCATCAAAATTCAAGTTCACACCAAATACATCGAAGAACAGTCCAACCCAGAGCTACAACGCTACGTTTTCGCTTATATCATCACCATCAAAAACCTTAGCCAACAAACCGTACAGTTAGTGAGCCGCCGCTGGCTAATCACAGACTCGAATGGCAAGCAAATGACGGTTGAAGGTGACGGAGTGGTAGGCCAGCAGCCCTTTATTCCAAGCAATGATGAATACACGTACAGTAGCGGAACCGCGTTAGAAACCCCTGTCGGCGTTATGCAAGGACACTACAAAATGCTGGATGAGAAAGGGCAAGAGTTCATCACCGAAATCGAACCATTTCGCTTGGCTGTTCCAAATGTTTTAAATTAGTAAATTGGAGATTCAGTGGCTACCTATATTGTTGGTGACATCCAAGGCTGTTTTGATGAATTGCAGCGATTACTAGAAAAAGTATCTTTCTCTGCGAAAAAAGACCAACTTTGGCTTGCTGGTGATTTGGTCGCCAGAGGGCCTAAATCACTAGAAACGTTACGCTTTGTGAAGTCACTTGGCGCAAGCGCAATCGTGGTGCTTGGTAATCACGACCTTCACCTTCTCGCAGTGGCTCACGGGATAAAAAAGGTCAAAGACAAAGATAGAACCGCACCTATTTTCACGGCCCCTGACAAAGAGGAACTACTGACATGGCTAGCTCAGCAACCTCTATTGGCCGAGCATGACGAGTTCGTGATGTGTCACGCTGGCATATCACCGCAGTGGAATCTAAAAACAGCGAGAAAGTGTGCCCGTGAAGTTGAGCGCATCATCCAAAGTGAAGAGCTGCCTTGGCTATTAAAAAACATGTACAGCAATCAACCTGATTCCTGGGATGACTCTCTACAGGGTTTGGACCGATACCGTTATATTATCAATGCTTTTACGCGGATGCGCTTTTGTTTCCCTGATGGTCGTTTGGATATGGATTGTAAATTGCCACCGCAACAAGTTTCCGGTAACGAACTTATTCCATGGTTTGAGGTGCCTAAACGTATCCACTTAAACAAAGCGGTGCTCTTTGGGCACTGGGCTGCACTGCAAGGTTATATGAACAACGAAGTCATCGGGCTAGATACTGGCTGTGTTTGGGGCGGAAGCCTAACCATGATCCGTTGGGAAGATAAGAAAATTTTTACTCAGGATGCGTTAAGTTAAACACTGAATAACAGTCGATAATCCATAGTAGGAGGAATACCTGTCACTTAACACCTCCTGTAGGGTCATTCCAACGAGCCTTAACGAGACTAGGAATCTAATATCCTCGCGCTGCGAATAGATAGAAATACCTTTGACAACAAAGTACTCGTATAGAGGCTCCTGAACCTCGCTCGTTCGTCGCTTTTCAGGATGACGGTAGGTTGGGATGACCGCTCGCTGCTATACGAACGGCATTACCCCGTTTTAATCTCGAATTACTTCTCTAACACCGTAAAACGCATGTTGTAGGCGTTCTTCTCATCGGCTTGATACATTTCTGAGTAAGTTTCCTTAAACTCATCTCCCCAATCTGGGAACTGAGTATCACCATCAATGGCCGCTTCAATGTGTGTTACATACAGTTTATTGGCCATAGGCAGACAAGATGCGTAAATCGCACCACCACCAATGATCATCACTTCTTCCACGTCACCAGCCACGTCCAAAGCTTGCTCAATCGATGTTACGGTAGTGACGCCTTCGATCTTTAGTGTCTCATCACGGCTGATAACAATATTCAAGCGACCAGGTAAAGGGCGACCAATAGACTCGTACGTTTTACGTCCCATAATAACCGGTTTACCCATGGTACAACGCTTAAACCAAGCGAAATCGGCGGGAAGATGCCAAGGCATTTGATTGTCTTTGCCAATGATGCGATTGTCGGCCATCGCGGCAATCATACTAATGATCATGTTAGGTCCTTATACAATTGGTCTGCGGCGATAGAATAACAGCCCTGGAACCGCAAGACCAACAGCTAAACCTGCAATAATAAACATGGCCTTAAGAAAGTTTTCCATACAGGTTGCGACAAGCTCGGGTGAGTAGCCAACATGATTGATTTCTACCATAGCGATCATTGCTTTGTACGCAAACACACCCGGCACCATCGGGATCAAAGCAGCCACAGTAAACACTTTTGGATGCGCGAGAAAACGGTGAGACCAGTACACACCAATCATCCCAACTAACGTCGCGGCAAAAAAGGTTGCCCACTCAATAGGAATGCCAAACTGCATCATCAAGTAGCGGCTACCATGACCAATCGCACCACCAACAGCGCAATACACTAAAGCTCTTTGTGGCACGTTAAAAACCAATGCAAATCCTACGGCGGGAATCGCCGCAAAAAACATGTCATTCAACAGGCCAAACATCAATTCAAATAAACTCATTAGATTGCCCACCCCCAAATTCCAGTTACACTCATCGCAGCAACGATCCCCAAACATGTCGCCAACGTTAGTAAACTAGCCATCACAAATCGAGCAATGCCCATATTAATGTGGCCTTTCAACATATCTGCGACAGAGTTAATGAGTGGGAAACCAGGTACAAGCATTAATACTGACGATGCCATTGCTACGGTAGGTAGATTACCGATTTGGTAAATTTCCGCCTGTGCTGAAATTAAGGTAGTCACAAAAGCGGTCGCAGCAAAGTTCAATAGAGGGTTGAAATGACGATGACCAATTTCTTGGCGAACGATCATGCCACCAGCTGAAGCTAAAAAGGTCATGATGAAGACTCCCCAATCACCACCAGCTAGATGACTGAATGCCGCACAAGACAAGCCAATCATAAACACCACCAACCAGCGGTTATAACGCTCTGGACTGATAGCGTTCAGCTTTTTCTGCGCCATGGTTGCATCGAGCAGACCACGCTCCATCATGATACAGATTCGTTGAATTTGCGTAATAACGCGCATATTGATGCCACGATCAGCGCAGCTTCGGGTGGTGGTGATGCAATGCCCATCCATTACCGTCGTCACAACCAATGCATTAGCTGATAGTGCTACCGCAACTTCATTCACCCCACAAGCTAGGCCAATACGACGCATAATATCGCTCACAAGAGTACTTTCAGCACCATGAGCAAGTAGCATTTGTCCGGCTTGGGCGACAAGACGAGAAATCGATCGTTGAGTAGATACCGCCAACTCTCTAGGCGGTATGGTTTCTAGAGTCATAAATAAGTCTAATTCCTTTTAGGGTGTTACTCATTCATACGCGCGAGGGCCAAACTAACCCTCAAAAAACACGACGTATCGGTTATTGTGCCGTAAATCACATCACCTAAATATGATTTAGATACAAAAAAAGCCGCAATAAATAATTGCGGCTTAATGAATTATAGGCAAACAGGCATTGTTTGACCGTTCTGATTAGTCACGAACGTAGACAACGTGACCGTCATCTTCTTCATCGTCCCAGTCATCCCAATCGTCGTCGTCATCTTCAGTGATAACGTCTTTACCCGCCATCGCATCTTTATGGTAATCATCCCACATGAAGTTAACTTTATCTTCTTCAGCCACTTCTTCCTCTTCGCGAGGTAGGTTATCCATAAAGTCAGCCAGTTTGTAACAAAGCTCTTTAGTACCGTTACGATTGATCGCCGAGATCTTAAAGTACTCGTCTTCCCAACCTAGTGCGTCTAAGATTTCTTGGATCTTCTCATTCGCTTCTTCTTCAGGCATTAGATCAACTTTGTTGAACACTAACCAGCGCGGCTTACTTGCCAGTTTCTCGCTGTATTGTTCTAGTTCATCAATGATCGTCAATGCATTTTGCACCGGATCGGACTGATCAATTGGCATAATATCGATCATGTGCAGCAACACTCGACAACGCTCTAAGTGCTTCAAGAATCGAATACCAAGGCCAGCGCCATCTGCTGCACCCTCGATCAAACCAGGGATGTCTGCAACAACAAAACTTTTCTCTGGTACGACACTTACGACACCCAAGCTTGGGATCAAAGTCGTGAATGGGTAATCAGCGACTTTCGGTTTTGCTGCTGATACTGCGCGGATAAAGGTTGATTTACCGGCATTAGGTAGACCAAGCATACCCACATCAGCAAGAAGCAATAGCTCAAGGCGAATTTCGCGTACTTCACCTTTTGTACCCAATGTTCTCTGACGAGGCGCGCGGTTTACTGAAGATTTGAAACGCGTGTTACCTAGACCGTGCCAACCACCTTTTGCGATCATCACTTTCTTACCGTGTTCAGCAACTTCCGCCACGATTTCATTTGTGTGGATATCCACAGCGCGCGTACCCACAGGTACACGAAGAACGATGTCTTTACCACGCTTACCTGTACAGTTACCACCGCGACCGTTTTCACCACGCTCAGCTTCGTAGAAGCGCTGGAAACGGTAATCAATCAGGGTATTTAGGTTTTCATCAGCTTGGATATAAACATCACCACCGTCACCGCCATCACCGCCATCAGGGCCACCTTTAGTGATGAATTTTTCACGCCAGAAACTGACAACGCCACTACCGCCATCACCAGCCTGAACTTTTACTACCGCTTCATCTACGAACTTCATCTTTTACTCCGACTACTTCGTGCGTGGATTAAATCTTACTATGTCATCCGACAATTTTAGCAGATGACAGATCTAAGCTCCCAGATTCAAATCGCTTAGGATCTTAGCGAGAAACTTCGATATGTCGACTGCCACAAATAAAAAACCCCGCCGATTCGGCAGGGCTTTTGAATTCAGCTTAAAGCTATTAAGTAATTTGGTTAAAAACCTAATTACTCAGCTTCGATGCTTACAAACTTACGGTTCTTAGGACCTTTCACTTCGAACTTCACTTTACCTTCAGTAAGAGCGAATAGAGTGTGGTCTTTACCGATACCTACGTTGTTACCAGCGTGGAACTTAGTACCACGTTGACGAACGATGATGTTACCTGCAAGTACAGATTCACCACCGAAACGCTTAACACCTAGACGTTTGCTTTCTGAATCGCGGCCGTTACGAGTAGAACCACCAGCTTTTTTGTGTGCCATTGTTAAACTCTCCTAATAGATTAAGCGTTGATACCAGTGATCTTCACTTCAGTGAACCACTGACGGTGACCCTGTTGCTTACGAGAGTGCTTACGACGACGGAACTTAACGATTTTAACTTTATCGCCACGACCGTGTTGTACAACTTCAGCAACAATTTTGCCGCCCTCTACAAGAGGAGCACCAACTTTGATGTCTTCGCCGTTAGCAACAAGAAGAACTTTATCAAATTCTACAGTTGCACCAGTTTCAACGTCTAATTTCTCTAAACGAAGAGTTTGACCTTCGCTTACACGGTGTTGTTTACCACCAGATTGGAAAACAGCGTACATATTTTACTCCGCTTTTTCCGCACAGCCTTTCTTGAGGGTGTGCGCTAAACTAATCATCAATAGGGCGCAGATTCTACAGAATAGATGCTCCTATGACAAGCCATATTTTGAAAAAATTGGCGAAAAGCTAATCGCCAAAGAAAAGTGCGGCAATCATGCCCTTTAGTAATGTATTAATCAACGTTTTTTAGTGTATTATTCGACAATTATATAAATCGAATAAGCCTTGCAGGGTCTAACTTCAGCCGGATATACGATGGATTTTAAAACTATCCAAGCGCTTACTGCCGATGACATGGCAAAAGTGAATGAAACAATTCAAGCCCAACTTAATTCTGATGTCTCTTTAATCAACCAGCTCGGTTTTTATATCGTGAGTGGTGGAGGCAAACGTCTAAGACCGCTTTTAGCGATACTGTCAGCCCGTGCACTTGGTTACCAAGGCAATGGTCATACAATGGCAGCTGCGTTTATTGAGTTCATCCATACAGCGACTTTGCTGCATGATGACGTGGTAGATGAATCAGACATGCGCCGTGGTAAAGCCACTGCGAATGCAGCATTTGGCAATGCGGCTAGCGTATTAGTTGGGGACTTTATCTATACACGCTCATTTCAGATGATGACAGAACTAGGATCCATGAAGATCCTTAAACTAATGAGCAATGCCGTAAACGTGATCGCCGAAGGTGAAGTACAGCAGTTGATGAACTGTAACGACCCTGACACGACAGAAGAAAGCTACATGCAAGTCATCTACTCTAAGACTGCGCGCTTATTTGAATCCGCAACTCAAATCGGTGCAATCTTAAATGATGCTCCTGAGCATGTTGAAATCGCAATGCAAAATTACGGTAAGTATCTAGGCACTGCGTTTCAGCTCATTGATGACGTCATGGATTACACTTCTGATGGCGAAGACATGGGTAAAAATGTGGGTGATGACTTGGCCGAAGGCAAGCCAACTTTACCTCTACTCCATGCTATGCGTAATACCACACCAGAAAACTCAATCATGATTCGTGAAGCGATTGAGAAAGCGAATGGCATGGATCGCTTAGAAGAAATTCTTGCGGTCATGAAAGAAGCAGGCTCTCTGGAATACACAACGCAAAAAGCTCTAGAAGAAGCAGACAAAGCAATCGCAGAACTATCAGTGTTGCCAGAGTCTGAATACAAACAAGCGCTTGTTACTCTGGCTCATGTCGCAGTACAACGCACGAAGTAATCAATAGCTACCCATAACGCAAGACTTATAGCAAAAAGGAAGAGCATGCTCTTCCTTTTTTACGTTTGATACCTAATGACGACGCCGGAGGCGCTAGTAATATCTGTCACTACCGCCATGCAGTTGTGGATCATCTTCTATTTCATCAAAGCTAACGGCGAGCTGCTGTTCAGTCCCTTGTTTGGACAACAATACCGTCTCTGCTTCATGGTCGACCACTAATATCGTACCGACGCCTTGTTGGCACTCAACAACCATGCCTTTACGGATTCGACTCGCTTCCATCATCTTCTCCTTCACTACGTGGTTTTATTCGACCATTTTTACGAAGTTGAGAAATCAAGGATCAAAAAAGCCGATCAAAATGATCGGCTTTCTTCTTATATAGGCTTTCTAGATTACTTTGCGAATTCAACACCAATGTTGATGTCGCCATTTAGTGTTTCTAGCATACCGTCTAATGCAGACTTTTCGTAATCGCTGAGTTTGCCGTAGCTTAGTACTTCTTCAACGCCTTCTTTACCCAGTTTCACAGGTTGCGCGAAGTAAGTCGCGTGTTCGCCGTCGCCTTCAACGTAAGCGCACTCAACTACGCCTTCTTCACCTTGAAGAGCACGAACCAGAGACAGACCAAAGCGACATGCAGCTTGGCCCATTGACAGTGTTGCACTACCACCACCCGCTTTCGCTTCTACAACTTCAGTACCTGCATTTTGAATACGTTTCGTTAATGCTTCTACTTCTTCAGCTGTAAACTCAACACCTTCTACTTGAGACAGTAGAGGTAAGATCGTTACGCCAGAGTGACCACCAATTACTGGCACGCGAACGTCACCTGGATCTTTGTCTTTTAGCTCAGCAACAAACGTTTCTGAACGGATAACATCCAACGTTGTTACACCAAATAGACGACGCTTATCATAAACACCCGCTTTTTTAAGAACTTCAGCAGCAATTGGCACTGTTGTATTTACAGGGTTTGTGATGATACCAACACAAGCTTTCGGACAAACAACCGCAATCTTCTCCGCTAGCGATTTAACGATACCAGCGTTTACATTAAATAGATCCGCACGATCCATACCTGGCTTACGCGCAACACCAGCAGAAATTAGCACAACATCCGCGCCTTCTAGTGCTGGAGTAGGATCTTCACCAGCGTAACCTTTGATAGAAACTGGCGTAGGGATGTGGCTAAGATCAGCGGCCACACCAGGAGTTACTGGAGCAATATCATATAGGGCTAGATCAGAACCAGCAGGAAGACGGTTCTTAAGTAGAAGGGCCAGGGCTTGACCGATGCCACCAGCGGCACCAATAACGGCTACTTTCATGTAGTTCTCCTTGAGAGTATTTCTCTTATAAACGTATTCGTAGGGTAGTTTGTAACCAACTTAAATAAAGCTATCGGAATCACAACTTGATTACAATCAATTAACGCTAGCTTTGCGACCTCGCGCAACTCGCTGTTACCGTGCTACAAATGGGGCTTGGATTATTCTTTTATTCTGTTGAAATGACAAGGAATTCAAGAAAACAGATACAGCCCTACTTCAGCGCGCTAAAGAATTCTATGTGGTATATAGTTTACAGTGACGCATCTAACATAATCCTGGGACTCTTTGGCACCGCCTGAATATATATGCGAGAATATGCAAAATTGCTGACCCGTAATAAGAGATTTGTAATGACTATGCGCAATTCAGAAAAACAAGACAACTTAGTTCGCGCCTTTAAAGCCCTGTTAAAAGAAGAAAGCTTTGGCTCACAGGGCGAGATTGTTGACGCACTCAAACAGCAAGGGTTTGAGAGTATCAACCAATCTAAAGTCTCACGTATGCTGACTAAATTTGGCGCCGTCCGTACGCGCAATGCAAAAATGGAAATGGTTTACTGTCTTCCTGCTGAGCTAGGTGTCCCAACAGTCAGCAGCTCTCTGCGTGAACTGGTACTAGACATCGATCGTAATGCAGCGTTAGTGGTAATTCACACCGGCCCAGGTGCAGCACAGTTGATTGCTCGCTTGCTTGATTCACTCGGTAAATCCGAAGGTATTCTTGGCGTTGTCGCAGGTGACGATACCATTTTCATTACGCCAACCATGGCAATTACGACTGAGCAACTCTTCAAATCAGTGTGCGAGCTGTTCGAATATACTGGTTAAGTTCTATAAAGCTTCAATCAGCTAACTCATTGTGGGTTATAAAAGAAGTCTCATTTTGTAGCCCATAATTTATGTAAATTTTTTGCTTACTCCGCTCATTATTTAACCGCCCATTTTGTGATTAACATCACGCAATTGATCTTTTTCATTTCAGTCACTAAACGTCAATTAAGTAATTGTTATAAAAAGAATTAAATCACAAATTGAATCCTATCCCCTGATACAAAATTCAGACTTATCAACTATAACATTTAACAATTGGATAATTTTCTGCCAAATTTTTGTTATGATTCGCTCGCTTTTTCAAACGATTGGATTGAAAAAGGTGCCGTTTCCAAATAGGAAACTCCAGAAGTGATTTATGGTTATTTCCGGGTAAATAATGAATATAAGGAAGGGAAATTCATGGCATTTAACAAACTTCTCAAAGTAGGCGCTATCGCTGCAGCCGTAATGGGCGCAGGCGCAGTTAACGCTCAAGAGTTTATTACCATCGGTACTGGCTCTGTGACTGGTGTTTACTACCCAACTGGTGGTGCTATCTGTAAGTTGGTAAATAAAGGTCGTAAAGACCACAACATCCGTTGTTCAGTAGAATCAACTGGTGGCTCAATTTACAACGTTAACACTATCCGTGCAGGCGAATTAGATTTTGGTATCGTGCAATCGGATTGGCAGTACCACGGCTACAACGGTACGAGCAAGTTTGAAGAACAAGGCCCGTACAAGAAGCTACGCGCAATGTTCTCTCTTCATACAGAACCTTTCAACATCATTGCGCGTGCAGATTCAGGTATTGAAAATGTTGAAGACCTGAAAGGTAAGCGCGTAAACATCGGTAACCCAGGCTCTGGTGACCGTGCAACGATGGGCGTTGTCATGGAAGCGATGGGTTGGACAAACGACAGCTTCAAATTGGCGTCTGAGCTAAAAGGCTCTGAACGCTCTCAGGCACTTTGTGATAACAAAATTGACGCCTTCATTTACATGGTCGGCCACCCGAACGGTTCAATCAAAGAAGCAACCACATCATGTGATGCGAAGCTAGTTTCAGCAACAGGCCCTAAAATCGATAAAATTGTTGCCGACAACCCATACTACGCCTTTAGCTCAGTACCGGCTGGTATGTACCGCGGTACAGACAAAGACGTAAACAGCTTTGGTGTTGCAGCAACAATGGTAACGACCTCTGATGTTTCAGACGATGTCGCTTACAACGTGGCAAAAGCTGTGTTTGAAAACTTTGATACCTTCAAACGTCTACACCCTGCATTCGCAAACTTGAAGAAAGAAGACATGGTGAAAGCTGGTCTTTCTATTCCTCTTCACCCAGGTGCAGAAAAATACTACAAAGAAATGGGTCTAATTAAGTAATTACCTCAGACTCTACATACAGGCAGGAAAGAATATTTTCTGCCTGTTTGAGCATACAGGTTGTAGCACGTTCTAACTGTATGCTTCATTCGCCAGTTTTCTTCTGAAAACTGCGAGCTCATACCCAAGAAAACTTAAACGCCGCCTAACAGAGTATCCAACAATCAACACTTTGAGTTCAGGCAGCAAAATACTCGAAAGCAAACTTCGCTCCATTCACTACACTGATAGAGGCGAAGTGTGGTTCTCGATAAAAATCAGACAGGACCATCAATAATAAGGAAAAAGTACATGGCGACGAATCAAGCTCCGTCACAAGATGTGCAAGAAATGGTGGCTCAGGCAGACACAGGTGCACGTAGCCCTTCGGGAATGCAAGGACGAATCCTTTGGTTTGTTCCTCTGTGTTGGTCACTATTTCAATTATGGTACGCATCCCCGTTACCATTTATTTTCAATTTTGGCGTACTGAACGACACGGAAGCGCGATCTATCCACCTTACTTTCGCGATCTTTTTGGCTTTCACTGCTTATCCAGCGATGAAGAATTCTCCTCGCGATCATATCCCTCTTGTTGATTGGATACTCGCGTTGGCAGGCAGCTTTTCAGCAGCCTATATATACCTTTTTTATACTGAGCTAGCAGGACGCTCAGGCGCACCGACAACAGTTGATATCGTTGTTGCTGTTATCGGTATGCTCCTCCTTTTAGAAGCAACACGCCGAGCACTTGGTCCACCATTAATGGTCGTGGCTGCTGTTTTCCTTACTTACACCTTTGCAGGCCCTTACATGCCTGACGTTATCGCGCACAAAGGGGCAAGCTTGAACAAGGCCATGTCTCACTTGTGGCTAACAACTGAAGGCGTATTTGGAGTTGCGCTAGGTGTTTCTACCTCTTTTGTCTTCTTGTTTGTATTGTTTGGAGCAATGCTGGAACGCGCTGGTGCTGGTGCTTACTTCATTAAAGTTGCCTTCTCGTTGCTTGGCCATATGAAAGGTGGCCCAGCTAAAGCGGCCGTTGTTGCATCAGGTTTATCTGGTCTGGTTTCTGGTTCTTCAATCGCAAACGTAGTAACAACTGGCACCTTTACCATTCCACTGATGAAGCGTGTTGGCTTTCCCGGCACAAAAGCGGGTGCGGTAGAGGTAGCGGCTTCAACCAATGGTCAGTTAACACCGCCAATCATGGGTGCAGCAGCATTTTTGATGGTGGAATACGTCGGTATCTCCTACGTTGAGGTGATTAAAGCTGCCCTACTTCCAGCGCTAATCTCTTATATTGCTTTAATTTACATTGTTCACCTTGAAGCATGTAAAGCAGGCATGACAGGCCTTCCTCGTCGCCACAATCCAACACTAGTACAAAGTCTGCTGTCCTTTACTGGCACAATCTTAGGATTGTGTGTGATCAGCGCATTGGTTTACTACGGAGTGGGTTGGACAAAGGACGTCTTTGGTGATGCCGCGACACCAATTGTTACCGTCGCACTATTAATCGCGTACGTTGGGTTGGTGAAAGTCTCAGCAAATCACGTGCAAGATGGCGCAATTGAGATTGATGCAGAATTAACAGAAGTACCTGATCCTGGCCCAACCGTTAAGTCAGGCTTGCACTACCTACTCCCTATCGTCGTATTGGTTTGGTGTTTGACTGTCGAACGTTTCTCACCTGGCCTTTCGGCATTCTGGGCAACGGTATTCATGATTTTCATTTTGCTGACTCAACGTCCGTTGATTGCACTGCTGTCAAAGCAAGGAGACATGCTTCAGCAAACCAAAGATGGCTTTGTCGATCTTGCCGAGAGCTTAGTTTCTGGTGCGCGCAATATGATTGGTATCGGCGTTGCAACCGCGGCAGCGGGCACCGTTGTTGGTGTTGTTACACTAACGGGTATCGGCCTAGTGATGACCGACTTCGTCGAGTTTATCTCTGGTGGCAGCATCATTCTTATGCTGCTGTTTACCGCCATCATTAGCTTGGTTCTGGGGATGGGTCTGCCAACAACGGCGAACTACATCGTGGTCTCTACGCTAATGGCGCCGGTTATTGTTACGCTCGGCGCAGCGCATGGCTTAATTATTCCGTTGATAGCGGTGCACTTGTTCGTTTTCTACTTTGGTATTTTGGCCGACGATACCCCACCTGTAGGCCTTGCGGCTTTTGCAGCAGCAGCAATTGCGAAATCAGATCCAATTCGTACTGGTATCCAAGGTTTTACTTACGATATTCGAACCGCTATTTTGCCGTTCATGTTTGTGTTCAATACCCAGCTATTGTTAATGGGGATCGACTCTTGGTGGCATTTGGCACTCACAGTCATCTCATCGATCATTGCAATGCTGATATTCTCTGCGGCAACTCAAGGGTGGTGGTTCACGCGTAACAAGTGGTGGGAAACAGTCCTATTATTAGTACTGACATTTTCGTTTTTCCGTCCAGGTTTTTGGTGGGACATGCTGTACCCAGCGAAAGTTCTTTCTCCTGGCGTTGAGGTAGCTCAAATCACGGAAACACTAAATGTAGGAGAATCATTGGAGTTACGTGTTGCCGGTGAAAACCTTGAGGGCGACTACATTGAGAAAACGGTTCGTCTTCCATTCGAAGACAGTGCGACAACAGCAGACGCACGTATTTCATCTATGGGTCTGATGCTGACCGAAAGTGACAACAAAATGATTGTCGATATGGTTGAATTTGGTAGTCCAGCAGAGTCCGCAGGTATCGACTTTGATTGGGAAATCAAGTGGGTTATCCAGGATGCAGACCGTCCGATGAAAGAGTGGGTGTTTGTACCATGCTTAATGATTTTGCTGGTGCTTGCCATGAACCAAAAACGTCGTGCTCGTAAGGAACAATTGAGCGCATAACCGATTTGGCCCCGAGGATAAAGGGGCCTTAATGAGAGACATTGAATGTACAAACAAATTCTTGTTCCGGTTGATCTAAATGACCAAGGCTTTTCAGACCGAGCGGTTGAACTAGCGGTTTGGCAGGCAAAGCAAGCAAATGCTCAAATCCATCTTCTGACGGTACTACCTGGTATTCACATGTCGATGGTTGCCACATACTTTCCGAAAGATGCTGCGGCCAAAATGAAGCAAGACGTGAAGCAGCAACTAAAAACTTTCGCTAATGAGCATATTGCTGAAGATGTGGTTTACCAAGTGCATGTTGCTGAAGGCAAGGCCTACGCGACCATTCTTGATTATGCAGAACGTTTAGGCGCTGATCTCATCATTATGCCAAGCCACAAGCGCTCTAAAATCAATAAAGTAATGCTTGGCTCTGTCGCGAGTAAGGTTGTGGAATATTCTCCAATCAATGTGATGGTCGTAAAACCGCAAGGCTAAGTAAATACAGAAACGAAAAAGGACGCTAACATTAGCGTCCTTTTTATATGAAACAAGTAAGGGTTATGCCATCACTGGGTAATCGGTATAACCTTCTGCTCCCCCCAAATAAAAGTGTTCTGGTTTCGCCTCATTAAGAGGTGCATTTTTCTTAAATCGCTCAACTAAATCTGGGTTTGCGATAAAGGGAACGCCAAATGCGACCACATCAACTTTGTTTTCTGCAATTGCTGTTGCCGCTTCTTGTGCACTGTAGCCCACGTTCGCCATTAAGTGACCTTGATAGTTTTCGCGTGCTGGCTTGAGAACATCTGCTTTTTGTACGCCTTTCAGATCCGCACGCATCACGTGCCAATAAGCAAGATCGAAAGAATTAAGTTGCTCTGCTAAGTAACGCACCAAACCAACTGGATCACTGTCTTTCATGTCATTAAATCCATTTAGCGGAGATGTACGCAGACCGACTCTTCCAGGTCCCCACACCTCAACGACTTCTTTCACTATCTCAAGTAAAAATCGAGCACGATTTTCAACCGAGCCACCGTATTCATCGGTACGTAAATTTGAACCGTCACGAAGGAAGTTATCAATAAGATAACCATTGGCGCCATGTATCTCGACCCCATCAAAGCCGGCTTTCTTGGCGTTTTCTGCACCTTGTTTAAACGCCGCAACAATGGAAGCTATCTCATCAACTTCGAGTGCTCGTGGTACCGTATATGCTTGCTTACCCGAAGGGGTATGGACTAATTCATCACGAATGGACAATGCGCTCGCCGCTACAGGTGTTTTGCCTTCATTCAAATCAGGATGACAAGCTCGTCCCGCATGCCAAATTTGCAGTACAATCTTACCGCCTCTCTCATGAACCGCATCCGTTACCTTTTTCCAAGCTACGATTTGCTCTTCGTTGTAAATGCCCGGCTCTGCCATAAAAGCAGACGTACCTTCCATCACCATGGTGCATTCAGCAATGATAAGTCCGGCACTCGCACGTTGAGCGTAGTATTCAACCATAAGGTCATTAGGAATATGGTCTGCGCCAGCACGAGCTCTCGTTAAAGGCGCCATAATAGCACGGTTATCTAATGATAATTGACCGAGTTCGATAGGAGAAAATAAGTCTACAGAGTTGGACATGTTGTTTACCTCAAATGACAATAACTTGATGGCTAAGGATGAGGTGCCAGACTATAATCAGATTAATATTGAAACAATATGGATAATTGAAAGTGATTGTTCGCAATTTAGAAACAATTGACTTTAGAACGCTTTCTATCTTTGTCACAAGCTGTCGACTACTGAGCTTAACCAAGTGCGCGCTGGAGTTAAACCTACCGAAATCTACTGTTAGTAAAGCCATAACCAAACTCGAACAACACTTTGAAGCCAAACTCCTAGAGCGCACAACCCGAAAGTTAGTGATCACCGAAGCTGGCCAAATGGTTTTAGAGCGTGCTGCAAGCTTAGTTGAGGAATTCCACTCAATTGGCCATGACGTACAGGAGATGGAACAACAGATCCAAGGCCGGCTGCGTATTTCCGCGCCACCAGCGTTGGATGCGTATATGGCGGAACACATCTTTTTGCCATTTTTAAAACAATGGCCAAAAGTACAAATTGCGTTAGAAGCATCGAACGATTTTGTTGATCTGTTTTCACACGGCTTTGATATGGCAATTAGAGTCGGTCAGATAGTTGATGATCGATTAATCGCGAAAAAATTAGGCTATACCACTCGAGTCCTGGCTGCTAGCCCTGAGTATTTAGCTGAGTTCGGCGTACCTGAAACGCCAGAAGACCTGACAAAACATAACTGTTTGAGGTATCAATATGTTTCAGAAATAGGACCTTGGACGCTGATCTCACACGATAATACCGTCAATGTTTCAATAACCAGTAACTTCTCAAGTACAACTGTAGAAGCAATATTAAAAGGCGCACTTAAAGGACTAGGCATCGCGAACTTACCTGTGCAGAACATGACGCAAGAGCTAGAAAGTGGCACCTTAGTCAGAGTGTTACCGCAATGGCACACGGTACCAATGCCTATTTATTTAGTCTATCGTCCTGGAGCAAACCGCCCACGGCGTGTACAAGCAATGATTGACCATATCATGAGCTTAAGATCTCAATTTGAATTTGGCCCTAGGCATGGTTTGTGTTGCGGAGAAGCATAACCTAGCAACTATCAGGCACTAGCATGCTGCTCGGATAAATGCCGCAAGCTTCTCACTAGCATGCTGTTCACTCAATGCAGACATATCACCCGCGGCTTCCACTTTACCATCTGCCACAAACACAAAGTGGCTGGCAATCGCTTTGGCATCGCTTAAATGGTGCGTGACCATCAATACGGTTATTCCCCGCTCTGCTGCGAGTTTTTTTACCAAGCTCAGCATCTCTTCACGCAACACCGGATCAAGCGCCGAGAACGGCTCATCCAATAGCCACATGGGATGAGGCTGAACAAAACAACGCGCTAAGGCAACACGTTGACGCTGGCCACCAGAAAGATGCTCTGGCAAACGGTCGAGGTACTCTGCAACACCAACTTGCTGCGCGGCTTGTTCAATCTGACGATTTTGGTCCACCGTAAGCTTTAGCCCTGGGTGTAAGCCCAAACCGATGTTGTCACGCACCGATAAGTGAGCAAACAAATTGTGCTCTTGGAACAACATAGAGAACGGACGCAGATAAGGCTCTTTACGCACAATGGACTCACCATCAACACAAATATCACCACGGTCAGGATGGATGAATCCTGCCACCAACGCCAGCAAGGTTGACTTCCCTGCCCCACTTGGTCCCATCAGCGACACAATCTGTCCTTGCTCAATCGTTAAGTCAAAAAGAAACAGTTCACGTTGGTAGGTGTACTGCACATCATCCAACACTAACATTACGCTCTCTCCTTCGTTTTCAATACTTTCTCAATCAAGGCAAAACAGCCCACACTCAACAACAATAAGGTCACCGATACCACCGCAGCCGCGTCCATCTGATAGCTGCCAAGCAGCTGGAATAAATACAGAGGTAAAGTGCGGAACTCTTGTCCGCCAAACAACGCAATAGCACTTAAATCGCCAATCGCAAACATAAAGCTGATCGCAAACGCATGTGCAAACGGCTTGCGTAGCGCCTGCCACTCCACCACTTTAAACCGTTGCCAGCCACGCATGCCTAAGCTGGCACATACATACTGATACTGTTGTTCAATGTGCAGCATTGGCTGCGCTAGCGTTTTGATCACGTAAGGCAAAGCCATCAAACCGTTCACCAAAATCACGACAAAAAATGCCAAGCTAAAAACATCGGTAAATGCGCGCAGTAGTAAGAATAAACCGGTGCTAATCACCAGACCTGGAGTCACCAAAATAACGGTGCCGATTAACTCAATCTGATCGGCTCGCGTGTTTTTGTACTGCAACCGCCAACGGCGACTGGTCAATAGTATGGACACCCCTGCAGCGACCGCAAGCGCGCTAGCGACACAGGCGACTTTGAGGGAGTTCAATAGCGCAGACCAAAAACGCTCATCGGTTAATACTGTCCAAACTTGTTGGTTGATGCCACTCAGTAACACCATCAATAACGGCGGTATTACCAGTAAAAAGGCACCTATGATCCAAAAGCTATCCCAAGCTTTTGACCACCCATGATCCTTCGTTAAATATTGCTGTACCGATGTGCTTCCAGCACTGATAGAAACAGGCCTTGTTAACTTCTGCACTCCAATAGCAAGCAGTCCACATAACAGCATCTGCCACAGCGCCAATAACGCCCCAGCTTGTAAATCAAAATCAAACTTAATCGCTTGGTAAATGGCCAATTCAATGGTGGTGGATTTTGGCCCGCCCCCCAACGCCATTACAGTGGCAAAACTGGTAAAGCACAACATAAACACCAACCCACAAACGTGGGGAAGCTGCTGCCTTAAACGCGGCCATTCTACCCAGCGAAACTTATCCCAATGGCTCATCCCAAGATGCGCGCAAAGCTTATGCTGCTCGGCAGGAATAGACTCCAAGGCTTGCAGAAGCAATCGTGCCGCGTAAGGTAAATTAAAGAACACATGGGCGAGTAAAATGCCGTTCAAACCGTAAATAGAGAATGGCAGTTTAGTGTCGAAACTTTGCAACCACTGCGCCAACAAACCACTGTTGCCATAAATCGCTAACAGCCCAAAAACACCAACCAAAACCGGCAAAACCAGTGTCGATGCAAACAGCTTAAGCAGTAACGATTTACCAATAAATTGGCGACGCGAAAGTGCGTGCGCTACTGGAATGGCAAAGCCAACACTGAGCAATGTGGAAAGAAACGCTTGGTAGAAACTGAACTTGGTGACATGTTGATAGTACGGGTCGCCCCATACCACAGACACATCAAGTGAAGGGGCTTGAACAATCAAAGCACCTAGGGCAGAAATAACAAAGGTCGCGATGATCATCGCGACCCCTAAACCTATTTTTGGAACAGAATTCAAAGGTAAAACCTATCTCATTCAGATGAGGATGGAAACGTCAGCTAAAACGTCAATGCGCTTTGCCATTCGCGAATCCAAGACTTACGCATTTTTGCCACTTCATCAGCACTAAAGCTCAACGACTTGCTTGGAACACTCAAAGTTTCAAAACCTTTAGGTAACTCAACGTCAGTGACTGGGTACATCCAGTTACCCGTTGGCATCGCCGATTGGAACTCATCACTTAAAATGAAACTCATAAATTGATCAGCAAGTTCTGAATTTTTTGCCCCTTTCACTTTGGCGGCTACTTCAACTTGCATGTAGTGGCCTTCAGCAAAATTCGCCGTAGCAAACTTCGAATCGTTTTCCGCAATTAAGTGGTACGCAGGTGAAGTGGTGTAAGAAAGCACTAAATCGGACTCACCATTGAGGAACATAGAATACGCCTCAGACCAACCTTTCGTGACCGTTACGGTTTTGCTCGCTAGCTTCTGCCACGCTTGCGTCACATCGTCGCCATAAATAGATTTCATCCATAGCATTAAGCCTTGGCCCGGCGTTGAAGTCCGCGGATCTTGGTAAATCACTTTCAGATCGTCGCGCGTTTCCACCAGCTCTTTCATGCTTTTCGGCGGATTAGCCAGTTTCTCTTTGTTGTACACAAACGCGAAGTAGCCGTAATCGTACGGTACAAACGTCGTGTCACTCCAACCGTTTGGTAACACTGTGTTAGCCGTATCCACATTGTGCTCGGCAAGCAGATCGGTTTTCTTCGCTTCTGCCATCAGATTGTTATCCAAACCTAATACGATGTCCGCTTTGCTATTACCGCCTTCAAGACGAAGACGATTCAGAATCGACACACCATCGTCCAACGCTACGAAGTTAACGTCACAGCCACATTTTGCTTCAAAAGCTTGCTCGATTTTAGGACCCGGCCCCCAATCTGCGGCAAAAGAGTCGTAGGTATAGATGGTTAATGTGTTTTCAGCGGCAAACGCTGAAGTAGAGGTGATTGCAGCTAGGGCAATCAGATTTAGAGTGGGTTTCACTGCTCGCTCTCCATGAGTATTTCAGAGAAATAAGTTGAGCGGCACAGGGTTTGAGGCGGCTATTAAGGACTTCCAATATCCAGACTCAATTCCTACGCCAGCATTATCTGGTTCAGGTAATACGGGTCCCTAGTTAAACACTTAGGTCTCAGCGCCCCAATGCATTGATTGACTCAATGCTAAATGGGTTTGCTCCCCGATGAGTTGGATGGATTGTAAAGGTATTTGAGTGGTTACACAATCAGCTCACGAGCGCTGGTCATAACCCCAACGAGGCACCAAACCTTGCTCAATACCTAAGTGGTCAAGAATTCTCGCCACCATAAAATCCACTAAGTCTTCAATACTCTTTGGCTGATGATAGAAGCCTGGAGCTGCTGGCATGATGGTGACGCCCATTTGCGACAGTTTGTGCATGTTCTCCAGATGTAGCGTTGAAAATGGTGTTTCGCGAACCACGAGCAACAGCTGCCCGCGCTCTTTCATTACCACATCAGCGGCCCGCTCGATCAAGTTATCTGACATACCATGCGCAATCGCTGCAACGCTTCCCGCAGAACATGGGCAAACCACCATTTGCTTTGGTGCAGCAGAACCAGACGCAACCGGCGAGAACCAGTCATCTTTACCGCAAACGGTGATGTTATTTCGATTGCAGTTCAGGTGCTCTACCAATGCTTGCTGCGCCGCTTCTGGGCCACTTGGTAGCTTAAGATTATGCTCGGTTGCCATCACAACACGAGCCGCCGAAGAAATCAGAACGTAGACATGATAATCCGCCGCAACCAAGCATTCTAAAAGACGAAGGCCGTAGGGAGCACCAGAAGCACCCGTTAATGCCAACGTGATGGCTTTTTTATGAGAGGGTTGTGTTTTGTTTTGCATATCAATCAGGCTTTTTGTTTTAACTGCTCAAGAAGTTTTCCGTGAATACCACCAAAGCCACCGTTACTCATTACCAGAATTTGGTCTCCAGGCTGAGCACGTTCGACAATTTTAGCCACAAAGTTATCTATATCGGCATCGACAAACGCTGGCTGCTTGCATTGATCAGCAATGTCTTGCACAGACCACTCGATATTATCTGGCTGGAACAAGAAGACTTCATCTGCACTGTGTAGTGACTCTGCAAGTGTATTTTTGTGTACACCACGCTTCATGGTGGCAGAACGCGGCTCTAACACAGCAAGGATGCGTTTTTCACCTACCTTGTTACGCAAACCACCGACAGTAAGTTCAATTGCCGTTGGGTGATGCGCAAAATCATCGTAAACCGTCACACCTTGTTCTTCACCTTTCAGCTCTAAACGGCGCTTGGTATTGATGAAACGCCCTAATGCTTGGCAAGCAAGATCCGGAGTGACTCCAACATGTCGTGCAGCAGCGATTGCCATCAGCGCATTATCCACATTGTGGTCACCCACCAAATTCCATTCGACGGTACCAACCTTCTCGCCTTGCAACGCAACGTCAAATTTTGAGCCATCAAGCACTAATTTGTGCGCTTGCCAGTCACCATTCTCACCAGAGAACTGTTTTTCAGTCCAGCAGCCACGCTCTAATACATCCGCTAACGCCTGATCTTTTCTCGGCGCTAAGATCAATCCATTGCCCGGTACAGTTCGCACTAAATGATGGAATTGGCGCTTGATCGCTTCTAGATCATCGAAGATATCAGCATGATCAAACTCAAGATTGTTCATGATTAAAGTGCGAGGATGGTAATGCACAAACTTAGAACGCTTATCGAAAAAAGCACTGTCATATTCGTCCGCTTCAACGACAAAAAACATACTTTCACCCAAACGAGCAGACACTCCGAAGTTACCGAGTACCCCACCGACTAAGAAACCCGGTTGATAACCACAATCTTCAAGTATCCAAGCAAGCATGCTCGACGTGGTCGTTTTCCCATGTGTACCCGATACCGCCAATACCCAACGATCATGCAGCAAAAACTCGTTGAGCCACTGCGGGCCAGAGGTGTAACGCATGTTAGTGTTGAGCACATGCTCGACACAAGGGTTGCCACGGCTCATCGCATTACCAATCACCACAAGATCTGGTTGAGGGTCGAGTTGAGACGGGTCAAAGCCTTCAATAATTTCAATACCTTGAGACTCAAGCAGTGTGCTCATTGGCGGATAAACGTTGGCATCAGAACCAGTGACTTTATGTCCTAATTGGCGCGCTAGAATCGCTGCGCCGCCCATAAATGTGCCACAGATACCCAAGATATGAATGTGCATAAACTAAACCTTGTAATGCGTTTTTTAATGCTTTCATTATCGCGATTACCGCCTGAAAAGCGAGTGACTTTAGCCTTCTTCTTGCAGTCCCTTTCACAAATATGACAAGGTTGAACACAGACTGTACAACCTCTTGCTTACTGATGAATCCCTCAAACAAGTCTACAAATAAATTGAGATCTCAAACAGTTACTTCATTACCATTAAAAAGATCTGCGACTTAAACTTACATCCAGCGCAATCGTTTAACATCCATAAAGAGATGCTCACTTGCGCACTACCCCCAATGAAATGAAAATGTAAGGATTAACCATGTCAGGACTGCGCACCCTAGGCGAGTTCATTGTCGAAAAACAAGCGGATTTCCCCCACGCTAGCGGTGATCTATCATCCCTTTTAGCCTCCATTCGTTTAGCTGCAAAAATCGTTAACCGCGAAATCAACGCAGCGGGTCTCGGTGATATCACTGGTGCTGTAGGTACGGAAAATGTCCAAGGTGAAGATCAGCAAAAGCTCGATGTTTACGCGAACGATAAGTTCAAAGCCGCGCTCGAAGCTCGTGATCAAGTGTGTGGCGTTGCCAGTGAAGAAGAAGACGAAGCAGTTGCGTTCAATAAAGAACTCAACCAAAACGCCAAATATGTAGTACTGATGGACCCACTTGATGGCTCTTCTAACATCGATGTGAACGTCTCTGTTGGTACTATCTTCTCGATTTACCGTCGTGTTTCTCCAATCGGTACTCCACCAACTGAAGAAGACTTCCTACAACCTGGTCACAAACAAGTGGCTGCGGGCTACGTAATTTACGGCTCCTCCACCATGTTGGTATACACAACTGGTAACGGCGTAAACGGCTTTACTTACGACCCATCTATCGGCAGCTTCTGTCTTTCTCATGAAAACATGATGATTCCTGATGATGGTAAGATCTACTCCATCAACGAAGGTAATTACATTCGTTTCCCTCAAGGGGTGAAGAAGTACATCAAGTACTGCCAAGAAAACGTGCCAGAAGACGGTCGCCCATACACTTCTCGCTACATTGGCTCGCTGGTTGCTGATTTCCACCGCAACCTACTGAAAGGTGGTATCTACCTTTACCCAAGCACACAAAGCCACCCACAAGGCAAGCTACGCCTGCTTTACGAATGTAACCCTATGGCATTCCTCATTGAGCAAGCTGGGGGCATTGCATCGGACGGCGTGAATCGCATTATGGACATCAAGCCTACTGAGTTGCACCAGCGTGTACCTTTCTTTGTGGGTTCGAAGAACATGGTTCGCAAAGTTGAAGAGTTCCTTGAACTGCACCGCGACGAAGAATAATTTCAGACCTTTGTCCAACGCGGCAGGTGTTTACCTGCCGCGTTTTTGTCGCTAAAGTGAAACGCGAATTTATCATCAGATGAAGCCGCTTTTGTGTGACTCATCGTTAATGAAAAGGAATATTCTAATGAGCTTAAACCATGTACCAGCAGGCAAGTCGCTGCCTGAAGATATCTATGTCGTTATCGAAATTCCTGCAAATGCAGATCCAATCAAGTACGAAGTAGATAAAGACTCTGGTGCTGTATTTGTCGACCGTTTCATGTCTGCACCAATGTTCTACCCATGCAACTATGGCTACGTGAACAATACCCTGTCTCTTGATGGCGACCCAGTCGACGTATTGGTACCAACACCATACCCACTCATGCCAGGTTCAGTCATTCGCTGCCGTCCTGTTGGCGTTTTGAAGATGACAGATGAATCGGGTGAAGATGCAAAAGTGTTTGCGGTTCCCCACTCAAAAATCTCGAAAGAGTACGAGCACATCCAAGATGTGGGCGATATCCCAGAACTACTGAAAGCGCAGATCACGCAATTCTTTGAGCGTTACAAAGAGCTTGAAGCAGGCAAATGGGTGAAAGTGGATGGTTGGGCAGATGTTGCTGCCGCCAAAGCTGAAATCCTAGAATCTTACGAGCGAGCTCAGAAAAAATAAGTATCACTGCTGATACAAAATTAAAAAGAGCTGCTCTAGGGCAGCTCTTTTGCTTTCATCTTACCTGTGTCAACTAGATAGGTGCGCCTGCTGAAGACATTCGTCCAGCGTCGTAGTCATGTTGAAAGAAGGGGTCAACATCATCACAAATGCCAAAATACGGCCGCCCGATAACACCGAGCATATAAGCACTTTGCTCACAATACTCTTGTTTGCCTTGCTGGTAACCCGCTTGATAAGCCATTATCAGTTCTGGCGTCGCATGGTTAACATCATCCAGCTTCGCAATTCGCTCCTCAGATAACTCCCGTAATCCATCTAAAGCTGACTGCTTACCAAACACTTGCCAATCGGTCACATTATTCGAAGTCGGTAGTGTTGTTTGTGCGCATGCAGCAAGAAGCAACGCCATTACTCCAATTACGAATGCTTTCATCGCGACTCCTTAGTGTTTAGCTCGTTGCTATTGATAATGTCAGTATAGCTCACACCTTTTGACACCAATCTCCGGAAGCGATTTCTTCGGTTAATTGCTCAGTATCTTGATATAAGTAGATCCAAGCTTGGCCAAAAGGCGTAGCGATGCTCTCTCGGCGATATTCCACTGGCACATCTTCTAACCTATCTAGCTCAGATAAGGTTTCATCATCAATCAGATACACTTCACCTTGAATCGAGCGTTGCCCAACAGACAACGCTGGATAAGGGCCTAAGTCATACATTGCAAATTGAGCATCCGTTTCATGTAAACCAAGAAACTGCGCCGAGCGCAAATACTGATGGTTGTACTCTCCCTTGCGTAACGTGCCGTAGACAAAAATCAAATGCTGCATAACCACTCCTTAGTCATGACTGTGTATGCTTAGGTTAAAGCACTTTAATCGAACTCAAACTGATAGAGTAGGTCAACGGCGCTATCTACACCAGATACCGCTTCTAAATACAAGTCTTGCATCAATCGGTAACGCACAGTGAACTCACCTAGGGAGTTAAAGATGCCGACACCATATTTCACCTGCAAACCAGGCAGAATATAACCACTCACCGTCACTTGCGAATCATCGCCCGACCCAGCAGTGTCCAGCTGTAAATCCTGTACGCCAAAGGCTTCACCGATTTCACCAACCACACGCCCACTCTTCGCCAAGCTTAAACCAATTAAGGTAGTAGTCATTGCATTACCACCGGCTTCACCATCAATATCTTGACCACGAAGTAGATAAGAAAGTGCATTGGCTTGGTTCATCGCGGGCTCTGAGAAAATTTCTATACTCGGATCAGATGCTGGGCCCGACACTTGTACCCCTGCAATGACATCATCTTGGGTATTGTCTGGATTACGAATCGCTTTGATAGACAAGTAAGGTTGATCTGGTGGACCATTCATCAGAATCTTACCTTCTTTAATCAATAAGTCCTGACCAAACGAACGATAAGAACCATCGACAACATTCACTTCACCAACGATGAACGGACCTTTGTCTTTTTGTGTCACGTTTAGGCTCCCTTTCAACCCACCTTTTAAGCCAAAAGCGGCAAGTTGGAAGTCATCACCAATTTTAATGTTGATGTTCGTTTCCACATCAAACGGCATCGCAGCCACATCGTCCACTGGCTGCAAGTTTTTATCGAGAATAACGGTATCACTCGATACGCCTACTGCACTTGGTGGAAGCTCTTCGACGACAATTCTTCCCCATGGCAAATTAATATCACCCTCAATTTTCGCAAGCTGAGGGGTCACATCTATTGTCATGTCAGGCTCAACTTTGATTTTTACCATTGGAGGCACATCAACATTGAGCTCTTTAGCAAATACACGCGCTTTAGTGCGCCAGTTCTGTAAGTCCTGCCAGTCGGCATCACCGGTAACGTTCAACTCACCATCCGGGGTTAAAATTCCGGCATCCAAGTCCGCTTGATGGCCTTTAAAGTTGATGACGACCTGCCCTGAGTTTATATCTATCGGTGTGACTTCACCCTGTAGCTTCATTTGGTCAATCAAGAACTGACCGTTCACCTTCGGATGCATAACTTCACCTGATATCGCTAGGTCAGTATTCATGTTTGCTTTAAACAAGCTGTACTCACCAATCAACGGTGCCAAGAAGTCCAAGTGGAACGTAGAGAGTGAAACCTTACCATCAATAGTGGGCTTTTCAGACGAGACATTCAGTAAAGAAACCTTACCAGACAAGTCACCGTTATCTTTCACATCAAATAGCCACTCGGCATCAAGCTTGTCTTTCGCTAATGCTGCTTTAAAGTTGAAGCTTTCCCAACCGACTTTAATTGGCTGTTCAAGCGCTTGTTCAACTTGGCCTTTTGGCATATTGACACTTAAGGTTACTTCAGGCTTTTTCTCTGGTGCCCATTTAGCAAAAGCCTGTGCATTAACCGAGCCTTGCAGCTTGGTTTCTGGCGGCAGGAATTGTTTGATTTGGTCAAAATCAAAATCATTGATGGCTAACTTCGCCTGGCCACTCTTACCGACACTAATGTCTTCGGTTAGACATACGCTCGACTCCGCTTGCAACCAACAATGCGCTTGAACGTTCGCGATCTGTTTGTCGATATTGACCTTCACCGCGGTCGATTTTTGCAACGCCCACGGGCCTTGTTGCGAGCTCAGCGTCAAGCGGCGCAGCGCCCCATCCCAAATCATTTCTGGTTTCTGCTGGAATGTCCCTTCAATTTCTAAACTGGTCGACACTAGGTCAGACACTACATCGAGCGTCAG
Organism: Vibrio sp. 2CM40D; assembly: GCF_023161825.1. Lineage (NCBI taxonomy): Bacteria > Pseudomonadati > Pseudomonadota > Gammaproteobacteria > Vibrionales > Vibrionaceae > Vibrio > Vibrio sp. 2CM40D. The sequence goes on along the minus strand of NZ_JALNTL010000005.1, from coordinate 272,586 downwards.
TTGATGCAGTTTTTCATCCCCAGAGACTTCAAGGTCAGCACTATCAACTTTTATGTCGTCATAGGTAATGTTGTTCGCAATTAGGCTTATGTTCGCTTTTGGTGCTGGCAGAGGCTTCACATCACCCTTTAAGGTGATCGTTTCTACGTTCGCCTGTTGCTGCCAGTTTATCTGATTTAAAGCGAGATCAAGATTGATGTCTGGTTCTTTCAAGCTACCACGTAGTGCGACTTTACCTTGCATTTTACCTGCAAGGTCCGGAACACTTTTCGCAAAATCAGGGAAGTTAACCTCAACATCCATCAGAATTTGCTTATCGATCTTACCCTTTGCACTCAGTTGGTTCGGGCCATGAGAAAGCGCTAAACCCTGAGTGGTAAGTTGGATGTCTTCGCCTTTGCCGTTCTTATCAGACGCTTCAAGTTGCCCTTCAACATTCAGCGGATAACCTCGCAAAATGCCGTCAATGTCTAACTTAGGCAAACTGACTTGCCAACCGCCTTGTTCTGTTAACGACCCCGAAGTCGAAAGATTACCGCTGATATCCCCTTCGGCTTCTTTCCATTGTAAACCTGGTTGAATGTTTTTCAGGTTTAAGTCAGCTTGCCAGTTGATTGGCGCGGCCCAATTGGCCATGACTTTCCCAGAGAGTTCGCCTCCCAGGGTTTTCACTACAAGGCTTTCGAGGTCAATTTGCTCTAACGTACCTTTGCCGTTTAGTGCGACATCAACGGCGGGAATATCTTTGCCCGAAGCTTTGGTTTCTAATGCGACTTCGTAGCCATCAAGTGAGCCTTTTGCCGCCAAGCTTGGTACAGAAACCTGGTAATCGCTTTGTCCAAATAGCGGCCATTGCGCCTGTACATTTTTAATCGCGACATCAAACGGCAACTGTGTTTTAAGCGGTTGAATATCACCTTTGATCTCCGCTTGTACAAGCTCAGAAAGCGTAGCATTTAGTGACAAATCACCAACCGAACCCGAGACCGAAAGCGACAGTTTTTGTCCCTTCGCATCCGCTTGCTTCACTAACGCGTCCAATTGCGCTTTGATAGGGTAATCAGAAGAAAGCGTCACTTGTGTGCTCAACTTGCCTTCCACTTCTGGCATGTCGAGCTCTAACGTTTTGACATCAACACGTTCACCGCCTGCTCTTGCAACCAAACCAAGATGATTGACGATCACTGGCGTTTCACCCGCCAGTTTGAAATTATGAATATCAAGACGACGCGCTTCCACCATCAGCGGAATCCATACTTCGGGTAACACAATATCTTGCGGCGTAACGTCAGTTTCTTTCGGCTCCTCGGCAGCCGCTTCAGGTTCAGCCTCACTTGGTGCTAAAGCCACATTAATGTCTTTCAACGCGGTAGGTGCGATCACCAAACGATCACCCTGCATCGACAAAGCGGTCGAGAATGTTTGCCAATCAATTTGATTGCCCAGCACATTGACATTGATGTCATTAAAGCTGACTTTATTAACAAAAATTGGCACTGGCGTACTGATAGAACGCAGTGGTGGTGTTTCCTCTTGCTCCTCGCTTGCTGGCGGTAGCTCTGGCATCTTAAAGTCAAGCCCCTGCAGTCTTAACTCATCGACACAGACCTTAGGGTCAAAGAAACAGCGGAAGTTCACTGCCAATGCTAAACGCTCGACTTTGGCGTCGATATTCAAAGACTCATCGACAAAACTGACGTTATGCAGTTCGAAGCGAGGAAACAATGAACCCTGCACTTTTTCAATCTGCAATTGTGGTAGTGCTTTTTCGGCTCCCCACAAGGCAAATTTGAGGCCTGGGTGGGTAAATAAAACTGTCGCGACAATAATGATGAGCAACAGCAATAGACCAATCAAACTGAGCGACAGCCATTTGGTCCACTTAAACATCATTTTGATCATAGCTCAGGCCCCAATGAGAAGTGGATACGAAACTCTCGTTCTGGTTTTGCATCCAACCCCCATGCAAAATCAAAACTAACAGGGCCCACCGGAGACGCCCAGCGGATACCAACACCAGCACCTGATTTCCAATCTGGTGTTTCATTAAACGCATCACCAATATCGTAAAACGTTGCAGCCCACCAGTTTCCATAAACACGATATTGGTATTCTAATGTACTGCTAACAATGTATTTACCCCCCGTCAGGGCGCCACTCTCATCCACAGGTGAAATAGATTCATAGCCGTAACCACGAATATTATTGTCACCACCAGCGAAGAAACGCAGCGACGGTGATAGTTTTTCAAGTTCATCGGTAATATTCGCACCACCTTCTAAGCGGAACAAACCACGATGATTCTCTCCAATACCACGAATCCAAGAAGTCGAGCCAATTAAGCGGAGCACTCTAGTTTCAGAAAGCATAGCGGTATCACCATACTCAATAGTGATGCTTTGCTTGTCTCCCCACATTGGCATATTGCCCCCTCGAACCCTAGTCCGAGAAAATGTCGCACCTGGAAGTACGAAGTTGAATTCATCATCTTGTAAACCTTGCGTAAAGCTCTCGTACAAATGACGAACATAAACGGTATTATGCCAACCACCGTCTGCTAACCAATGACGCTCCACTGCAAGGTTAGACTCGATACTCTGCGTGTCACGGTTGTCTAGGTTTTTAAGCCCATATTGAACTTGATAATAATCGTTAGCGACATCTTCTAAAGGAATTTTGTAAGAAGCAGTCACGGTTTGCTCTGGCTTAGATAGGGATAAAGCGGTGTTGAAACTGTGTCCTCGGGAGCTCACCCAAGGTTTCTTCCACTTCAACGTTCCTCGAACGCCGACATCCGTTGAGTAACCAATACCCGTCTCGATCTGATTCTTCGAAGCAGGAGATAAAGACACTTTAATTGGCAAGTCTCGGCCATCATCAAGCCTATCCAATTCAGGCTCAACAAAAACTGAGGAAAACCACTCCGTATTTGATAGCTTCTGGTTAAACTCGCCCAGCTTCGAAACGTTGTATGGGTCCCCTTCTTTAAAAGGTTGTAGTGATGCGACACGGTCTTCCCAGATGTGGTTGCCAATAAAAGAAACGTCGCCAAAATTGAAACGTATGCCACTGCTGTAGTGCAAACGGACATTAGCTTCGTTCAGATCAGGGATAACCTCTAATCGACTTAGCGTAAACTCACCATTGAAGTAACCACGCTGAAGCGCCAAGTTACGAATGCCTGACTTAAGGGTGTCGTATTGGCCTTGATTCAAAACTTGGCCAACTTTGAGCGGAGAGCGCTCAATAAGTTTTGCAAACTCTTCATCGTCCTTGGCCTCTCCAGTGATGACCACATCCATGACTTTCACTTTCACTGGCAAGCCCGGCTTGATGAGCACAATTAACTCATCATTCGCTTCAGGAATAGAGTATGAAATTTTTGCATGATAATACCCAAGCGCGTTAAGCGCTTCAGTGATACTTTGATCTAATCTCGCTTGAAAACGCAGAGAAGTGGAGTAATCCTTCTCTGGAATAGATGATAGATACGCACTGACATTCTCTTCTAAAGCGCCATCAATGCCTTTCAAAGTCAAAGAAACATCGGCATAGGCACCATGAGAAAAGGCAAACAGGCCAACAATGGTGGGGAGAGCTTTTTTTATCATGCTTTTATGGCTGAATGAGGTTAAGTAAACGTAAATAATGATAACGCCAATTAGATTCTAAGTCTGTAATATTAATAGGTTTAACGCGGTCTATGTCATCACAGCATCAGATACAGACGAAATGAAAAAGTTCGCAAATTTAAGACACGTATTGAAGGACAAATACCATGCTCAACAAACAAACATTGATCAGTATAGAAGATGCCTTGCCAGGTAGAGATCAACCAATGCAGATTGACGATCATCATTTTGTAAATAAATCTAACCTAAAGGCGCCTCTGGCGTCACACCAACAGCAGATTTTGCTCGGAATGGGCTGTTTTTGGGGCGCTGAGCGCGTATTTTGGCAACTCGACGGCGTTGTATCTACTTCGGTCGGTTACGCTGGGGGGTACACACCCAATCCCACCTATGAAGAGGTCTGTACAGGTAAAACGGGTCATACAGAAGTCGTACGAGTCGTTTTCGATGAACGCGTCATCTCATTAGAAAAGCTACTGGCTGTTTTTTGGGAAAAACACGACCCAACTCAGGGAATGCGTCAAGGTAACGACTTAGGTACTCAATATCGTTCAGCAATTTACACTTATTCGACGGAGCAGCTCGAGAGCGCAGAGAAATCGAAACTCTTGTATCAACAAGCACTGCAAGAAGAGCAACGCGCGAACATCACCACCGAAATACAACCAGCAGGTCCGTATTACTTTGCGGAAACCTACCACCAGCAATATTTGGCGAAAAACCCTGATGGTTACTGTGGCATCGGAGGAACGGGAGTTTGCTTCCCACCAAGCCTCCAAGGATAAACCTAACTAGCAACAAAAAGAGCGACCGATATGGTCGCTCTTTTCTAAATCTAAGTGGGTACCAAGCTAACTAAGCCGATAATGATGCTATCACTTGGTTGACTTCTTTAAAGATGGTGAGCCTTTTATGATCGTTGACGTCAGGTAGTAACACTTTGCCATTGTCGAACTGAAAACAGCCAACCCCAACAATAAAAAACTGACCTTTGAACAACGTTTTAACAAAACGGGCCACTTGTAATGGTCGATATACAGCAAACTCACGTAGCATAACTCACCTCAATTCCTTTGAGAAAACACGGATTGCTTATTTTTCCTCTGCAATCTTAATGCGCAATTTGCGACGGAACTCATTTTAGCAAATTCTAAATATAACGCAAGATTACACCACTCCATACGTTAAATAAATGTTATAAACGGTCCTACAAATTTCTAAGATCTGGATATATACTGGAAGCTTCCAAACCTCGTACGGAATATAACAATATGAAAACTAAGACTCTCCTACCTCTACTACTGGCCTTAACGCCAAGCTTGACCTTTGCACACAACTTGTCAGTAGGAAAAAGCGTTCCTCCTGTCAATGTTGCCGCTTACGGCGAGATTGTTTTACAAGGCGAAGGCGTTGCATACCAACCCTGGGCAACTCAACATATGCAAGGCAAAGTTCGTGTTATTCAAGCCATCGCAGGCCGTAGCAGTTCAAAAGAGATGAATGCCCCTTTAATGTCGGCAATAACAGCGGCAAATTTTCCACAAGAAAGCTACCAGACCACGACTATCATCAACCAAGATGATGCAATTTGGGGGACAGGCTCGTTCGTGAAGTCTTCAGCTCAAGACAGCAAAAAAGAGTTTCCTTGGTCATCCATGGTTCTTGATGAAAATGGCGTAGTTGCTAATACTTGGGACCTGAAAGAAGAAAGCTCGGCCATTATTGTTCAAGACAAAACGGGCAAAGTTCTGTTTGTCAAAGAGGGCGCACTTGAGCAAGATGAGATAACAAAAGTCATTGAGCTTATTAAACAGAACATCTAGCTTCATTGAATGGCTCCTTGTTCTTGTTGTAAGGAGCTATATGAATTTGATTAGAAGCATGGGCAGTGACAACTCTGCTCTTTATAAGTGCGACACTTCCACAGAGAGTATTACCAATATTTTTCGGCACGTATGTGTGGAGTTAAATTTTTCTGCTAGCCAACAAAAGAGTGAACTTTTATTCATTATGGGTGTTATATTATAACAGTCGGTAAGAGGAGCTCAGATGTACCACCACCAGCAAAAAACACTAAGATATTGGTATCGCACTGCTTTATTTTTCAGTGTTGCGTTGCTGATCGCTTGGAACTTTGCGGTTGTACTCCATCAAGTCGATCTGACGCCCGACCATCATACCCATCATCATTGCCAATTATTTTCTGGGGTTCAGCACGGTATAGCAAAGGTACAACCAACCCTCTCTACACCGACTTTTACGCGCGCCCAGCATCATCATGTTTTTTTGCATCTCGTGTACGGCGAAGAAATTCTTGGCGCTGCTCGTGCCCCTCCTTATTTTGCTTAATTTCCAAACTATTCCACACTCAAAATTATTGAGTTCATTTCCGCACCTAGTGTGTCAGGGAACAATAACTTAGTGAAACTCGAATCTGAGCAATACCGCCTTTGGTTAATGCCAGTAAAATTAGGAAAAATACAATGTCATCAAAACACGTTTTAGCCCTTGCTATTGGCCTCACTTTATCGACAGCAGCGAATGCAAACGAATACCGCCAGCATGGTGCTCATGTGCATGGTCACGTCGAGTTTAATATCGCCCAAGATGGCAAAGATCTGTTAGTAGAGATCACAGCTCCTGGAGCTGATGTTGTGGGTTTCGAACATGCTCCAGAAAACGCGCAACAAGAGCAAGCGCTTAAACAAGCCGTCGCTACACTCGAAGACAGCAACGCATTGTTCGCTATTAACTCACAAGCTGATTGTAATGTTGAAGAAGCTTACGTGAGCCACAACCTAAGCGAAACTCATGAGGAACATGATCATAGTGAGCACGACCATGATGACCATGCACATCACGATCATGAAGGGCACGAACACCATGATCATAATGAACATCATGATAAACATGACCACCATGACGATCATGATGAGGCGCACGATCATGGCGGTCACGGTGAATTTTCGGTGCAATATCGCTTCAGTTGCGAACAAGTTAATCAGCTTAGCCAAATCCAAACCGATTGGTTTAACCAGTTCCCAACTACAGAGTCCATCAGCGTCAATATATTCACTGATACCATGCAATCAGCAATTAAATTAAGCAAAGATAACACCCAAATCGTAATCAAATAACACGAGTGGCGTGTAAGTACCTACTTACACGCCAAAGCTTTGGTGATTTAATATGACTGAAACCACACCAAATGTTGTCGAGCTAGAGGATGCCCAATTTTTCTGGCCCGGTTCAATCAACGCAACCATCCACATCCCTAAATTACACATTACACAAGGCGAGCATGTGTTTATCAAAGGTCCAAGTGGCTGCGGTAAATCGACCTTGCTCGCTTTGTTGACGGGGATTAACACATTAACTTCAGGCTCTCTATCTGTACTCGATACTGACCTTGCTAGTTTAAGTGCCAGTCAGAGAGACCGCTTTCGCGCCAATCATATTGGCTACATCTTTCAACAGTTCAATTTATTGCCGTACCTTAACGTACTTGAAAACGTATTATTGCCATGTCAGTTCAGTAAAATACGACGTGACCGTGCCCATTTAGGTGCCTCATCTCAAACGTTAAATGAACAGGCTCAGGCCCTACTAGAACGACTGCACCTGCCAAACGAGCTTCATACACGCCCTGTCTCTGAATTGAGTATTGGTCAACAACAACGTGTGGCTGCGGCTCGAGCTCTGATAGGACATCCAGAGTTAGTGATCGCTGACGAACCAACCTCAGCTTTAGACTATGACAATCGTAAAGCATTTATTGAGCTCCTTATGGAGCAAGCGAATCAAGCCAATGCCACACTGGTATTCGTTAGCCACGACCCAACACTCGAACCCTTATTCGATCGCACGCTCAATCTACCCGACATTAATCAAGTATCTAGCCTAGGAGCCATATCATGAGTGCTGTTGTAAAGCTCGCCTGGAAAAGCTTGATGAACCGCAAAGCGACGGCAATTCTAACCATCATGACCGTTGCGATTTCAGTGGTACTCCTCTTGGGCGTCGAGCGTATCCGAACTCAAGCCAAGGATAGCTTCGCTAATACAATTTCAGGCACTGACCTCATTATTGGTGGACGCTCTGGGCAAGTGAACCTATTGCTCTATTCTGTGTTTCGTATTGGTAATGCGACCAACAACATCGATTGGAAAAGCTACCAAGAGTTTGCCAATCATCGTTCAGTCGATTGGGCTATTCCAATCTCGCTTGGCGACTCGCATAAAGGCTTCCGAGTTATGGGAACCAATCACAGTTACTTTGAGCATTACAAGTTTGGAAGTAAGCAACCACTAACATTTAGCAAGGGTAGAGAATTCCATGGTTTATTTGAAACCGTGCTAGGTTCTGATGTCGCTAAACAACTTGGTTATGATATCGGTAGCGAAATCATCATTGCCCACGGCATTAGCGACGTTGGCTTTAGCCGTCATGACAATCTGCCATTTAAAGTTGTCGGTATCCTTGCACCTACAGGAACACCAGTCGACAAAACTGTCCATGTATCATTGGAAGCCATCGAAGCCATTCACGTCGGATGGGAAAGTGGTGCGCGTTTGGGCCCGACACCCAAGGCACAAGATCTCAAAAACAGAGACTTTCAGCCCAAACAAATTACCGCTATGCTCGTTGGTTTGAAATCTCGTATTCAAACTTTCGCCCTGCAAAGACAAATTAACACCTACCCCAAAGAGCCGCTCAGCGCCATTATGCCCGGCGTTGCGTTGCATGAGTTATGGGGAATGATGTCGGTTGCAGAGCAAGCCCTAATGGCAGTATCTGGTTTTGTCGTGATCGCAGGGTTGTTAGGTATGTTAAGCAGTCTATTAACTAGCCTACAGGAACGCCGCCGTGAAATGGCGATTTTGCGTGCCATGGGAGCAAGGCCTCGTCATGTTTTCTCACTCTTAATTAGTGAAGCCAGCTTGCTTACTGCTGCTGGTATTATTACTGGCGTTACTGGGCTGTATGCCATTCTTGCTATCGCGCAGCCGATCATCCAACAGCACTATGGAATACATCTCACCTTAAGCATCTTATCTACTTATGAGTGGATGCTATTAGGTTTCGTACAATGCGCTGGTATTGTGATTGGTTTCATTCCCGCACTCCGCGCCTACCGACAGTCACTGAGTGACGGAATGACAATAAGGATTTAATAAAATGTGGAAAAAAATACTCGCAAGTTGCTTGCTGGTCGTCGCATTCACAGCGCCTGTTATGGCCAGCGAAGAACCATTGAAGCTTGACTGGATTGACCTTGTTCCAGAAAAAGAGCGTAAATTGTTCGACAGTATAGGCATGCCTGCATCTGATCACAGTGGTGGCGCAGCGCAGCAGTCCAAGATTGGTAATGTTCGACCAGAACTGAACGGAAGCCAAGTTAAAATTCCGGGGTTTGTTATCCCACTTGAAGGTGATGCCGATACCGTCACCGAATTTTTATTGGTGCCATATTTTGGAGCTTGTATTCACGTGCCACCACCGCCTCCAAACCAGATCATTTACGTGAAGTTTCCGAAAGGCGCGCCTGTTCAAGAGTTGTGGGATGTCATATATGTGGTTGGAACGTTGAAAACCGAGACGATAAACCACGAACTGGCAGAAACGGCTTACGTTATTGAGGGATCAGAAATAGAAGCCTACGACGATATGTAATTTAAGTCGTCGATAAGCCTCGCTACACCTAAGGCGTCACACTGGCGCCTTTTTTAGCTTTGTGCTACACGATATAACGAGATAAATACGCTAATACGCCCACATAAATAACCAAAAGAAACGCTATCGACAGGTGCTTTTTGAGTTTACCTGCTTCTGAGAACTTCATAGCCCCTCCAAAATAACGATAACAATTTTAACAACTCATTATCATTTTGAATAGCCCTATTCGTTCAAAAACTGAGAACTCCTGTCTGGTCGCTTGGTCAGATAAGGTGTAAATTTAAACGTGCGAACCGCGCAGTTCTTGGTAGGAAAACGAATGGCAGACCCGACAAAGCAACCTGTTGTCATCGAACATCAGTCAGACAAAAAAAAAAATACGCAACAAGAAAAGAAACAAGGCTACATAAAAGACAGTGCTAGTAAGGTAAAAACCATAGCCCAAATACACGGTCTTGACGCCTTACTGCAAACCGAACCGCCAGCCAAATCTGCGTTTGAAAGAGCCCAATTGCGAGAGCAAAGACGCCAAGAACAGCGACAAAAAAACTTAGAACAGATTTTAAAATTAGCGCACAGTTCATGCCGAGATGAGACAGCGGGAGAGCCAGACCAAGATTGGTTGCATCGATTTTTTGAGATGGCTCAAGACATCCATAACAGCGCGATGCAAAAGCTATGGGCTCAAGTGATGAAGCGTGAAGTGACAAATCCGGGCTCAACGTCCATGAAAGCGTTGAAAACCCTCAAAGATATGTCACCAAAGGAAGCACAAACTCTGCAAAGAGCCGCCTCTTTAGCGTGCAGTTTTGGAGGGGATCACAGCAGAAAACTGCTGATTGGTTACAAAGCGCAAGGAGGCATATTTAGCTTCGGCAAGCGAGACGTCGCCAACAGCCTAAATATGGGAAGTTTTCAACTGCCGTATTCAAGCTTGTTGCTCTTAATTGAATTAGGGCTGCTGCACAGTGCCGAACTTGAATCTGGCGAAATTAGTATCGAGACACCGTTGGTCCTCACCTACCAAGGTAAAAACTTGTCGCTGCACGTAAACAGTAAAGGTGTCCGCCTTTTATATTACCGCTTCACACCCACAGGCAATGAGCTCTGCACCTTGCTCGGAAACAAACCACATGCCGAATACTACGAGCAAATGCTTGCACTGTTAAATCATAGATTTAGTGTCCATAGTGAAGCTAAAAGTACGGTTCATCATACTGTCTAGCCAGTTGGAGAAGCATTTGACCACCTATGATCCAAATACTTCTCCAGCCGCTCAAAGAGCTTTAGGTCACCTATGATCTAAATGATTTTTATCGGATCACACCGCGTTGTTTAAGATCGATTAAGCACAAATCCACCAGCTCATCGACACTCTTTTCTCCCGCGGGCAAATCGATTTCAGGGTTCTCTGGCGCTTGATATTCCGAATCAATACCAGTGAAATTAGGAATCTCTCCCGCACGGGCTTTACGGTATAAACCCTTAGGATCTCGACCTTCGCAAACCTCTAGAGATGCATTGACATACACTTCGATAAACTCGCCTTCTGGCAATAAATCGCGCACTAACTTCCGCTCTGCACGATGCGGTGAAATAAACGCCGACAGAACAATTAAACCCGCATCTGCCATCAACTTCGCCAGTTCACCAATGCGACGAATGTTCTCGCGACGGTCCTGTTCAGAAAAACCTAAATCGCTACACAAACCATGTCGTACATTGTCACCATCCAATAAATAGGTGTGGTAACCCAATGCTGCAAGGCGATTTTCCAACGCCCCAGCTACGGTTGATTTACCCGCTCCAGATAAACCAGTGAACCACAATACGGCAGGTTTTTGCTTCTTTAATTCAGCACGAAACTGTTTATCAACCGAATGCTGGTGCCAAACAATGTTTTCATCTTTTACCGTCGTTTCGGCAGTCATAACGTATCCTTGTAAATATCGGAATTAAAACGGGAAAAAGACCGGGATCAAAGTAAGTACTAATACAGAGTACACAATCGAAATTGGCACTCCAATTCTCACGTAGTCGGTCAATTTGTAATTTCCTACGCTGTACACCAGCAGGTTAGTTTGGTAACCATAGGGAGAGATAAAGCTCGCACTCGCGCCGAACAAAACCGCCATGATGAATGGCATCGGATCCACGCCATAACCCACCGCCATGCTATAGCCGATAGGAAAAGAAAGCGCAGCCGCGGCATTGTTTGTCACCAATTCAGTGAGTACCAATGTCATGATATAAGTCGCCACCAAGGCACCAAATACTCCCCAGCCATTAAACGCTTCAATAAACATCACTCCCATTCTTTCTGACAATCCAGAAGAGATCATCAGTTGAGCAATAGACAAAGCGGAACCGACAATCACGACGATATCGATCGGAAAACGGCGGCGCAGTTCTGAAATCTGCACAATACCAAACGCAATAAGCGCGATAAGGTACGCAGCTAGACCTTTAATAATTGGCACTAACTCTAATAGAGCGCATCCAATTACGGCTGCAAAGCCCAGTAATACAATGGAAGACTTATTGGTATCAAGCCGAGCGCTAGAGTCCAAGTCATGCACTAAGACAAACTCTTTACGATGAGCTCGGCGTTCAGACTCAAAACGCTTGCCTGGAACCAGAACTAACGTGTCCCCTGGCGCTAAGGTAATACTACCCAAGCCACCTTCTAGGCGTTCGTGGCCTCGGCGAATCGCCACAACAACGGCATCGAATCGGTCGCGGAATCGGCTCTCTTTGAGGGTTTTGTAGCAAAATGTCGCCGACGAGCTCACCACAACTTCGATAAAGTTTTGCCCATTTAAGTGCTGCTGACCAAACAACTTGAGGCCCGGAATTTCTTGCAGGGTCGCGACGCTCTCAACATCGCCACAAAATAACAGGCGGTCTTTTGCATTGAGCACAAAATCCGGTCCCACAGAAGAAACAGTAACACCATCGCGCACCACTTCTGCAAGAAACAGTTTGCGCAGAGCACGTAAATTATTCTCGCTGATCGTACGCCCAACTAGCGGTGAGCCTGGCTCAACGCGAGACTCAAGAAAGTAAGGTAAATCTTCTTGGTTTTGATCATCATAATTCGGTAGCAAGTAGCTGAGCGGGATAAGAATCAGCATCCCTCCCACCAGCACAGCCAAACCTATCATCGTAGGTGTAAAAAAGCTCAGGCTCGGTAAGCCTGCGTCTTCGACAAAGCTGTTGATGATTAAGTTAGTCGACGTACCAATCAAAGTTAACGTGCCACCAAAAATGGCGGCGTAAGACAAGGGAATAAGTAATTTCGAAGGTGCATGCTGCTGATTACGCTTAATCGCCCCAATCAATGAGACAACCACAGCGGTATTATTCGTAAATGAAGAAAGCAAGGCGGTCGACACACCGAGCTTAGCAATCACGCTGCCTAACTGACCCTCAGAGATACTTCGGCTCACCCAACTGATCAGCAGTGTTTTTTCTAGAGCACAGGATGCAAGAATCAATAGAACCAGGGTTAACAATGAAGAGTTGGTAAAATTGGATGCGATAGTGGCTGAATCCATCATCCCAGCCATGAATGCAATAAAAGCGGCACCCGCAAAGACGTAACTAGGCTTAATTTTCGTGACAAGCAAGCAAGTGATAATGCCAAGCAAAATCGCTAACACAAACCCTTGTTCCCACATAGCCTTTCCTTACCAAATAGCCCCAAAGGGCACAACAACGACTCATTTATCCATGAAACACCGACAAACGAGTAAACAGACAAAAATCAGCGCAAGCGAAAAGAACATCAGAATGCTCGGTTTTCTTGGGCTCCACCGAAGCATTCTGGTATTAGGAGAATACCTAACGACATTTCGCAATTCAGTTAGGTAGCGACGCCCCAAGTACAACAGCAGACAGAGCCTGAAATTATCGTACTTGGGTAAGCCAGTTACTTTTTCAGAAACTGGCTGACGTCTTTTGCTTCCCAGTGTGGGAAGTGTTTACGGACAAGCGCATTAAGCTCAACTTCAAACGCAGAGATGTCCGTCAAATCGCGCTCAACCACGGCGAGGCTCTCTTTAACCATGCCAGCACCAACCGTCACGTTTGTCAGACGATCGATAATGATAAAGCCACCGGTATCTGCACAGTCTTGATAATTGTCCAGCGCGACTGACTCATTAAGAGACCATTCACACAAACCAATACCATTCAATGGCAGCTCTGCCGAGCTATGAGTCGAGAGATTATTAATGTCATATTGATGACGAATCGCTTCAACATGACCTACGGTTTTCTTACCTGCGATTTTGATGTCATAGTCACGACCCGGTTGCAGGGGTTGCTCTGTCATCCACACCACATCGGCAAGCAAATGGTTTGTGGTTTCCACTTGAGCATTATCTAGAACAATTAAGTCGCCACGGCTAATATCGATCTCATCGCTTAGCGTCAGAGTGACAGCTAATCCGGCACGAGCTTCTTCGATATCACCATCAAAGGTCACAATACGAGCCACAGTTGACGTTTTACCCGATGGCAATGCTTTAATGGCATCACCGACTTTGATCGAACCAGAAGAAATGGTCCCCGCAAAACCACGGAAATCGAGGTTAGGACGATTAACGTATTGCACAGGGAAGCGGAATTCACCCGCGCCTTTTTCTTGATCCACATCGACCGTTTCAAGAAGCTCAAGCAATGATGGGCCTTTAAACCAAGTCAGGTTTTGGCCTTTATCCACCACATTGTCCCCTTCAAGCGCTGAGATCGGGATGATTTGAATATCAATATCCCCTGTCAGATTCTCAGAGAACTTCAAATACTCGTCGCGGATCTCTTCAAAGCGCTCTTGGGAGTAATCCACTAAGTCCATCTTGTTGATCGCCACAACAAAGTGCTTCAAACCCAACAGGTTGGAAATGAAAGAGTGACGACGAGTTTGATCGAGAATGCCCTTACGTGCATCAACCAGAATCACAGCTAAGTCACATGTCGATGCACCTGTAGCCATGTTACGTGTGTACTGCTCGTGTCCAGGAGTATCTGCAATGATGAATTTACGTTTCTGCGTCGAGAAATAGCGGTAAGCCACATCAATCGTGATCCCCTGCTCGCGCTCAGCTTGTAAGCCATCGACCAACAACGCAAGGTCAGGCTTTTCACCCGTGGTACCCACACGTTGGCTGTCTGAGTGCACTGCCGCTAGCTGATCTTCATAAATTTGTTTTGAGTCATGGAGTAAGCGACCGATTAATGTACTTTTACCGTCATCCACCGAGCCACAAGTCAAGAATCTAAGTAACGACTTGTACTGGTGTTGTGTTAAATAGCCTTCGATACCAAGCTCGGCTAATTGAGCTTCAACTGCACTGTTCATTATCTTTCCTTAGATCCTTTAGAAGTAACCTTGACGTTTCTTAAGCTCCATCGATCCTGACTGATCGTGGTCGATCGCTCGGCCTTGGCGCTCACTCGACGTTGCCACCAGCATCTCTTCAATAATGCCAGTTAAAGTGTTTGCTTCAGACTCGATGGCCCCGGTCAATGGATAACAACCAAGGGTACGGAAGCGCACACTCTTCTCTTCAATCACTTCACCCGGTTGAAGCTCCATACGATCATCATCAACCATGATCAGCATGCCATCGCGTTCAACAACTGGGCGTTTGTCCGCGAGGTAAAGCGGCACGATCTCGATGTTTTCTAAATAGATGTATTGCCAGATATCAAGCTCAGTCCAGTTAGACAGCGGGAATACACGAATGCTCTCACCCTTATTGACCTGGCCGTTGTACGTCTTCCATAGCTCAGGACGTTGGTTTTTAGGATCCCATGTATGGTTCTTATCGCGGAATGAATACACGCGCTCTTTCGCCCGTGATTTCTCTTCGTCGCGGCGCGCACCACCAAAGGCCGCATCAAAACCGTACTTGTTCAGCGCTTGTTTTAAGCCTTGAGTCTTCATGATGTCAGTGTGCTTAGAAGAACCATGAACAAACGGACTACAGCCCATGGCTAGACCTTCTGGATTCTTATGTACCAAAAGCTCAAAACCGTATTTGGCCGCGGTGCGATCACGAAATTCAATCATCTCGCGGAACTTCCAATCGGTGTCGACATGCAGCAATGGAAATGGAATCTTACCTGGGTAAAAAGCTTTACGCGCTAGGTGCAGCATCACTGATGAGTCTTTACCAATCGAATACATCATGACTGGGTTATCAAACTCAGCCGCAACTTCGCGGATAATATGGATACTCTCCGCTTCGAGTTGTTTAAGGTGAGTTAAACGTTGTTGGTCCATGTTTTGTATTTCCTTTTTAAGCTTGAAGGCGCATTACGTCTCTAATCTTTGGTCTGAAATTATATGGAGTTGGCAATAGCACTTTTGTTGAATTCAGTACTAGACAAAAACCAGTCTAACTTTTGAGACAGTCGCACTACCTCTCCGACAACAATCAAAGATGGCGACTGTGCTTCCTTCGATAAATCAGAGAGTTGGGAGAGTTCTCCCGTAAATACTTTTTGTTGAATCTGCGTGCCACGCTCAATAATGGCAATCGGAGTCGACGCTGAACGACCATGCTTAATGAGTTGATTCTGAATATAGTGTGATTTCATCAGCCCCATGTAGATCACTAAAGTCTGATTCCCACGCGCCAACGTGGACCAATCCATCTCATCACTTTCTTCTTTCAAGTGGCCAGTCACAAAGATGGCCGATTGCGCATAATCACGATGAGTCAGTGGAATACCAGCATAAGCGGTTGCGCCAGCTGCTGCGGTAATGCCAGGGACAACTTGAAAACGAACGCCGGCATCAGCAAGCACTTCTAACTCTTCACCACCACGACCGAATACAAACGGATCCCCACCTTTAATGCGCACTACTTTGTAGCCCTGCTTGGCAAAATCCACCAAAAGCTGATTCGTCTTCTCCTGCGGCACACTGTGATGCCCAGCTCGCTTCCCAACGCACACCAAAATCGTATCGCTTGGAATCAATGCCATGATTTCTTCAGACACCAAGTAGTCGTACAAAACCACATCAGCTTGCTGCAAGCAGTTCAGTGCTTTCACCGTCAGAAGTTCAGGATCGCCTGGTCCTGCACCTACTAAGGCGACTTCACCAGGCTGTAGCGATTGCTTTGCAAAACGAGTAACACCAGCGACTGGGTTGTCAGAAACTAACCGGGGCTTTGGTTTAGGGAAAGAAGTGACTGAATCGTTCGTTGCCATGTGCTTGCTCATCGTCCATTGATATCGTTATGCAAGCATTATGGCGGGGCGTTTATATTACCTGAAATTCTAAAATTTCATTTTTTATTCAAAAATCTGCTAAGAAGTTTTTGTTTGGTCTCATTCAAAAGCGTGAAAAAGTCGGCGGTTAATATGAATAAGGTTCAGTAAACTGATTAATGTTCACAGTTTTCTGTATCTTTATCATCGAGTTGCACCTGTATTTGATACATTACGCAGTACGATTTCCCCTTATCATTGAATTGGAGCACCAAATGAAAGTGGCAGTTCATCCTATTTCCCTCGCAGTTTTAAGTGGCATGCTAACGCTTGCTGGCCCAGCAATGGCCGATACCATCAAGCTTCGTATTATCGAAACCACCGACATTCACACCAACGTGATGGATTACGATTACTACAAAGACCAACCATCACAGCAAATCGGTTTAAGTCGCGCTGCGACAATAGTGAAACAAGCTAAGTCCGAGGCAGAAAACACGGTACTAGTAGATAACGGTGATTTAATTCAGGGCAGCCCAATGGGCGATTACATGGCAGCAAAGGGGATTAATCCCGGCGACGTGCACCCAGTCTACAAAGCGATGAACAAGCTAGACTACGATGTGGGTAATATTGGCAATCATGAGTTCAACTATGGCTTAGATTTCCTACAAACGACGTTGAAGGGGGCAAACTTCCCTTACATCAATGCAAACGTATTTGATAAACAAACCGGTGAGCATTACTTCAAGCCTTACCTCATCAAAACTCACACATTTAAAGACACAGACGGCGAAGCGCATCAAATAAAAGTGGGTTACATCGGCTTTGTACCACCACAAATTATGGTATGGGATAAGAAGAACTTAGAAGGCAAAGTCTTTGCTAAAGACATTAAGGAAACAGCAGAGAAACTGATTCCTCAAATGAAGAAAGAAGGCGCAGACGTGATTGTGGCGATTCCACACTCGGGCATTTCTACTGATCCATACAAACTAGGCGCTGAAAACTCTGTTTACTACCTCACAGAAGTTGAAGGTATTGATGCGATTGCTTTTGGCCACTCTCACGCCGTCTTCCCTGGGAAAGACTTCGCAAACCTACCTGGTGTTGATATAGATAAAGGGACCATCAATGGTGTAACGTCCGTGATGCCGGGCCGCTGGGGAAGTCACGTAGGTGTGATGGATTTGATGCTGAAAGAGAAAGACGGCAGATGGCAAGTCGTCGAAGGCCAAGCAGAAGCACGCCCTATCTTCGATAAAGTAAATAAGAAGTCATTAGCTAAAGCCGATGCAGATATTGTGAAAGCGTTAGAAGAAGATCACAAAGGCACTCGTGAATTTGTAAACCAACCAATCGGCAAAGCAAATGATGTCATGTACAGCTTCTTGGCATTAGTGCAGGACGACCCCACCATTCAAATCGTTAACCTTGCTCAGAAAGACTACGTAGAACGCTTTATTCAAGGCGACCCAGACCTTTCTGACATTCCAGTACTGAGTGCGGCAGCACCATTTAAAGTCGGCGGTCGTAAGAACGATCCGAATAACTTTACAGAAGTAGAATCCGGTCAGCTCACCTTCCGTAATGCGGCCGATCTTTACTTATATCCAAACACCTTGGTTGCGATGAAAGTGAAAGGTAAAGAAGTTCGCGAATGGCTAGAGTGCAGTGCGGGTCAATTCAACCACATCGACATCAACAATCCTAAACCGCAATCTTTGATTGATTGGGATAATTTCCGTACGTACAACTTCGATGTTATTGATGGGGTTAACTACCAAATCGACGTTACCCAACCGCCGAAGTACGATGCGGATTGTAAAGTGATTAATCCAGATTCTCAGCGTATTGTGAATCTGACGTTCAATGGTAAGCCTGTCAATCCGAAGCAAGATTTCATCATCGCAACCAATAACTACCGTGCTTATAGCAATACTTTCCCTGGTACAGGCCCAGATTTCATTGCGTTTGACGCACCAGATGAAAACCGCTCTGTCGTCGCCACTTATATTTCTCGCGTGAGTGAAGAAAAAGGAGAAGTGACACCAAGCGCTGACAACAACTGGTCTTTCGCACCGATTAAGTCCGATAACAAGCTAGATATTCGTTTCGAAACCTCCCCTAGCGATAAAGCGGCGCAGTTCATCAAAGAGAAAGGACAATACCCAATGAAACGCGTGTCAACAGACGACATTGGTTTCGCAATTTATCAAATCGATCTGAATAAATAAGGTTGATTTGACAGCAACACTAAGCGGCTCTCATGAGCCGCTTTTTTGTTATCAATAAAACCCGTTAAAATAAAGAAAACCGTTTCTGAGTTATCACATGCACAGCGATCTTTTTTCAGACTTAGTCAAACATGGCTTTTTAGAGACAGAAGCAAACCAACTTATTGAAAATGGTGAGTTGCTCGAACTGCCTACACGCCACATTCTTGATCACCAAGGGGAGTTTAGCTCACACCTTTACTTCATCATTGAGGGGTTATGCCACGCAAGCTATCTTACTGAGCACGGCAAAGAATTCAGTAAAGAATTTTATTGGGAGAAGGACTGGGTTATCGGGTTTGAGAGCATAATAAAGGACCAACCTTCGCCTTACTTATTGGAAACGCTGAGCGCTTGTCAGCTATTTTGCTTGCCAATTGAAACGTTGCATCACTGGCGAGCAGAAAAGCACGCCATTTACTTAAAGCTACTCGAAAACCAACTGGTTAATAAAGAGAACAAAGAACGCTTTATGTTGCTCTACTCTCCAGAAGAACGATATCAATTATTTTGCGCTCATTACCCAGATTTAAAGCAACGTATTACCGATAGTCAAATTGCGGCCTACCTCGGCATTACGCCAATCAGTTTGAGCCGAATCAAAGCGCGCTTAACCAAAGATCACACTCTCAAATAAACTCAAAAAAGAAAAAAGCTCTTCAAACGAAGAGCTTTTTCTCTGCTATTTGAGCTATTTAAGAATTCGCGCCCGGAATTGGCGCCCTTTCATCTTGCCGTTACTAATGGTCTGTAGAGCCTTTTTAGCCACAGACTTTTCGACGGCAACATAAGCGCGTACAGGGAACAGGTGAATCTTTCCGACTTGAGAGCCTGGAATACCATTTTTTCCTGTCAAACAACCTAAAATATCACCCGGTCGTACTTTCTGTTTCTTACCGCCATCAATGTTAATCGTCACCATCTTCGCTTGGTATGGCTGCTGATTTGATTTGGCAGGCAATGTTGCTGGTACCACGTCCATCTCTAGGTATTCTTCAATACGAGCTACACGTAAACCGTCTTTCTCACCAAAAAAGCTGAACGCTAAACCTTTACTACCCGCACGACCTGTACGACCAATACGGTGCACATGAACCTCAGGATCGCGCGATAGCTCAAAGTTAAAGACAGCATCAAGATTATCAACGTCCAAACCACGCGCCGCAACGTCTGTTGCAACAAGGATAGACACACTCTTGTTAGCAAACTGCACCAATGCTTGGTCGCGTTCACGCTGCTCTAAGTCCCCATGGATATCGATAACGCTGAATCCTTTGTGATGCAACTCATCTGCGACACTTTGAACTTCTTTTTTGGTATTACAAAAAACCACCGCGGACTCTGGTTGGTGAGTCAGCAGCAAATTCGCCAATGCTTCATCACGTGCTTCCGAGCCTTCAACTTTATAGAAGTACTGCGCAATGCTTGAGGTATCATGCGTCGATTCCACCTTAATCACTTCCGGTGTCTGCATTATACGCTGCGCAATTTGCTCAATTTTCTCTGGAAAAGTAGCACTGAAAAGTAGAGTTTGGCGCTGCTTTGGCGCTGCATCGATGATTGCATCTAATGCGTCTTGGAAACCCATGTCCAACATGCGATCAGCTTCATCTAGCACCAAGGTATTCAGTTCGCTAAGATCAATTCGGCCTTTTTCAAGGTGATCCAAAATACGACCAGGAGTACCAACTAGGATATGCGCACCATGCTCTAACGAACCAATTTGTGGCCCCATTGGCATCCCACCGCAGAGAGTAAGCACTTTAATATTATGAATGCCGCGACCTAAAGTACGAATTTCCTTCGCTACTTGATCTGCAAGCTCACGTGTTGGACACAATACTAATGACTGGACACGAAAGCGTTTGACGTTGAGGTTCGATAAAACCCCTAAACCAAATGCAGCGGTTTTACCTGAGCCCGTTTTACCCTGCCCGATGACATCACGATGTTTTAGGATTGCAGGCAAGCTCAAAGCTTGAATTGGCGTCATGTGGGTATAGTTCAGGGAATCAAGTGTGGCGAGTAACGCTGGGTTAAGCCCAACTTGATCGAATGTTTGTTTGCTCACGGGGATATCCTCAGGTGAGATGGAAAGAGGGCACATTATCACCAGATTTGGTGGGAAAACCAGTGCTAATTAACCTTTGTTAATGAGTATGAGCTCAAAACAAAGTAAAGTCAGTCACTCTATTCTCATTACGGATAACAACATGCTCACTTGGATTACTTTGCCCTTTGCTCAGCTAACAACCACGCAGCTGTATGAAATGATGAAATTGCGTGTGGATGTATTCGTTGTTGAACAAACCTGCCCTTACCCTGAACTTGATGGTAAGGACACGCTGGAAGGCATTTATCATCTAATAGGCTATCACGGTGATGAACTGGTTGCTTGCGCAAGATTACTGCCCGCAGGCACTACGTATGACAATGTGAGTATTGGTCGAGTGGTGACAAAGCAGACCGCGCGAGGCGGTGGCTTAGGTCATAAGTTATTGGACAAGGCCTTGGCACAATGCGAAACATTATGGCCAGGACAGACAATAGATATAGGTGCTCAAGAACACCTCATCCAGTTTTATGCTAGTCATGGATTCAAGGTTATCTCAGAGTGCTATCTTGAAGATGGTATCCCTCATGTGGATATGCGGAAAGAATCCGTAGCGCTATAAGCTTCAACTCGATTGGTTACTATGAAAACTAATCGCTATGAAAAACTGACTAAAAAGACGCGATATCTTCGCGTCTTTTCATTTGAAGCGTTTACTTGTTACGTCCAAAGGTCCCATCCGATAAACGGAAAAACATAACGGACCGCCCGCTTTTTTCCAGCTGTAGCATATCTAACTCGCCTTCGTCACTAAGCTTAAAGCGAATCAATTGTCCCTGCTTTATTTGGCTTAGCGGCTTATCACTGCCTTCTATTTTGACCAGAGCGCTAAGATCCGCCATAGAGAGCTGATTACTTCTGAAAACCTGCGCTAATGTATCACCATTTTTAACCGTGTACTCTTTCCAGTCTTCAGATTTCGGTCCAGAGTTCTGAGAGGTTCGCTGCTGGCTTAAACTCTGCGCGTTCAGCTCAATCGCTACGCGTTGATGATCGACCTCAGTCTGCTCAACTGGCTGGTCTGTTTTATTCGGCAAAGGAATAACAAGGAGTACCAGAATCAATGGAACTAAGACCATCAAAGCACGCTGATGAAATTTAGGCAGGCGCAACCAAAACTGCTTAACAGGCTGTATACGCTCCAACCATTGCTCTTTGTTGAACGGCTGCTTCCAGTCGATAGCAGCGAATTTTTGTTTAACCAACTCGACATAGTCGACTTGCTGCTTTTTCTTTCTGCGACGATTCATTGTAATGAGTCCCTTAATACTTCTACGGCCAGTATAAAAATACCGACGCGGAGAGTATATGTTTTTCACCAAACTAAAATGGAATTGGGATTAAATTAGCAGAAATTTCACTTGGAGTAAGAGATAAGTCACAACCTGGCCGCCTCAATTAAGCATTCAGTCGCAATCATTTAAACCTAAGCTCGAAACTGATATCCTGTTACCTTTATCACTCCTAATAAGAGCGACATTCATGTCTGAAATTAAATTTGAAACTGCAGAACAAAAAGCAAGCTACGGCATTGGTCTGCAAATGGGTCAGCAACTTGCAGGCTCTGGTCTTGAAGGTCTTAGCGTTGATGCTATCGCAGCGGGTATTGCAACAGCACTAACTGGTGACATGCCATCAATCGAAATTGATGAAATCAACAAAGCACTACAAGAACTTCACACTCGTGCAGAAACAGCTCGCCAAGAAGCAGCAAAAATTGCGGCAGCAGAAGGCGAAGCGTTCCTAAAAGACAACGCTCTACGACCTGAAGTTAACGTTCTAGACTCTGGTCTTCAGTACGAAATCATTTCTGAAGGTACTGGTGCAGTTCCTACAGCAGAAAGCTCAGTTCGCGTTCACTACCACGGTGAGCTAACTGACGGTACTGTATTCGATAGCTCTGTATCTCGCGGTCAACCTGCTGAATTCCCTGTTACAGGTGTGATCAAAGGTTGGGTAGAGGCACTACAACTAATGCCTGTTGGCTCTAAGTGGAAGCTATACGTACCACAAGATCTTGCGTACGGTGAGCGTGGCGCTGGTGCGGCTATCCCTCCATTTGCAGCTTTAGTTTTCGAAGTAGAACTATTAGATATTATCTAATTGAAACCATTTTCAATTATGATTAAATAAAACGGCGCACTAGCGCCGTTTTTTTGTCTAAACTGAATAGACTTTCTCACCTCTGAACCTTTCACTCTGATAGCCTTTAAAAATAAAATCACTTTTAAAAAACGCTCAACCTTTGGAGGTACTATGCGTAAAACACTCCTAACTCTAGCACTCCTATCAATCAACATTGGTAGTGCGCACGCATTCTTAGATTCAGTCACTCAAAAAAGTAAAGAAAGTGGTCTGATGGACATGGTCGGCAGCAGCTTGAACACCGAGTCATCTCCATTAACAGACATGCTAACTAGCCAATTACCAGTATCCACTGAGCAAGCAGCCGGAGGCAGTGGTGCGCTACTCGCTTTGGCTCAAAGCCAGCTTTCGCAAGAAAATAGTAGTGAATTACAGTCTTTGATTCCTGGACTTTCAAACTTGCAAGGAGCACAAAGCTTACTAGGAAATATTGAGAATATCAGTGCAGTAAAAAGTGCATTCGATACGTTAGGTTTAGACCCATCTATGATCAGTCAGTTTGCTCCAGTAATCTTGGATTACTTGAACAAGCAAGGCGCTAGCGAAGGGCTTCTAAGTTCGTTGGGCGGGTTGTGGAATACTAGTAAATAAGCGTAAGTGATAATCACTTTTTAAATTGCCAGTCTGCATGGGTTGAAATAAATGCAGGCTGGATATAAAGGTTTACAGAATTACAGATACAAAAAAGCCGAGCTAATGCTCGGCTTTCTCGTTCTTACGAACTGATTACTCAGCAGCTTCTTCAGCAGCTGGGCGATCTACAAGCTCAATGTAAGCCATTGGAGCTTTATCACCAGCACGGAAGCCAGCTTTTAGGATACGAGTGTAACCGCCCTGACGAGCAGCAAAACGTGGACCTAGTTCGTTAAATAGTTTTGCAACTACTTCGTTGTCACGAGTACGTGCAAATGCTAGACGACGGTTAGCAACACTGTCAGTCTTAGCTAGTGTAATCAAAGGCTCAACTACGCGACGTAGCTCTTTTGCTTTTGGCAAAGTAGTCTTGATAACTTCATGACGTACTAGAGAGCTAGCCATGTTGCTGAACATCGCTTTGCGATGTGAGCTGTTGCGGTTGAGTTGACGACCACTCTTACGATGGCGCATGACCTAATCCTTCTAACTAGTATCGATTAATCTTCAGCGATTGATGCAGGTGGCCAGTTTTCTAGGCGCATGCCCAGAGACAGACCACGTGACGCAAGTACGTCTTTAATCTCAGTAAGAGATTTTTTACCAAGGTTAGGCGTTTTAAGTAGCTCAACCTCAGTACGTTGTACTAGATCACCGATGTAGTGAATCGCTTCTGCTTTCAGACAGTTAGCAGAGCGAACTGTTAGTTCAAGATCGTCTACAGGACGCAGTAGGATCGGATCGAATTCTGGCTTCTCTTCCTTCTCCTCAGGAACTCGTACATCACGAAGATCTACGAATGCATCCAATTGTTCAGCTAGGATTGTAGCTGCACGACGGATTGCTTCCTCAGGTTCTAGAGTACCGTTTGTTTCCATATCGATAACAAGCTTGTCTAGATCAGTACGCTGTTCTACACGAGCTGCTTCTACAGCGTAGGCAATTTTGTCTACTGGGCTGTAAGTAGCATCTACTAGTAGGCGACCGATAGGACGCTCGTCTTCTTCGTTATGGATACGCGCAGAAGCTGGAACATAACCACGACCACGTTCAACTTTGATACGCATTGCGATCTCAGCGTTGTCATCCGTCAGGTGACAAATTACGTGTTCAGGGTTAGCGATCTCTACATCACCATCATGGGTGATGTCACCTGCAACCACAGGGCCCGAGCCTGATTTGTTCAAAGTAATGAACACTTCATCTTTGCCTTCGGCAACGCGCACAGCCAAACCTTTAAGGTTTAGAAGAATTTCAAGAATATCTTCTTGAACGCCTTCTTTCGTGCTGTACTCATGAAGTACGCCTTCAATTTCTACTTCTGTTACAGCACAACCTGGCATAGAAGATAGAAGGATGCGGCGAAGTGCATTACCCAGAGTATGACCAAAGCCACGCTCTAATGGCTCAAGAGTTACTTTTGCGTGAGTCGAGCTGATTTGTTCGATGTCAACTAGACGTGGCTTAAGAAATTCTGTTACAGAACCCTGCATTGTGTCCTCTCTTTAGTTTAAACCTTACTTAGAGTAAAGCTCGACGATCAATTGTTCGTTGATGTCAGCTGATAGATCAGAACGCTCAGGCATACGCTTGAATGTACCTTCCATCTTGCCACCATCTACTTCAATCCAAGTTGGTTTTTCACGTTGTTCAGCAACTTCTAGAGCTGCTTTGATACGAGCTTGCTGTTTAGCTTTCTCGCGAATAGAAACAACGTCATTAGCCGCTACTTTGAAAGAAGGAACGTTTACAACTTTACCGTTTACTAGGATAGCTTTGTGGCTAACTAGCTGACGTGCTTCTGCGCGAGTTGCGCCAAAGCCCATGCGGTAAACTACGTTATCAAGACGACCTTCAAGAAGCTGAAGTAGGTTTTCACCAGTGTTGCCTTTTAGGCGAGCAGCTTCTTTGTAGTAGTTACGGAATTGTTTTTCTAGAACGCCGTACATACGACGTACTTTTTGCTTCTCACGAAGCTGAACGCCATACTCAGATAGACGACCGCGACGAGCGCCGTGTACACCTGGTGCGTTATCAATTTTACACTTGGTATCGATCGCGCGAACACCAGACTTAAGGAATAAGTCAGTGCCTTCACGACGGCTAAGCTTCAGCTTAGGACCCAAATATCTTGCCATGATTCTTCTCCAATTGTCCTAGAAACGTTATACGCGACGTTTCTTAGGTGGACGACAACCGTTATGAGGGATTGGTGTAGCATCAACGATGTTTGTGATGCGGAAACCAGCGGCGTTTAGTGCACGAACAGTAGATTCGCGACCTGGACCAGGACCCTTAACCATAACTTCCAAGTTCTTTAGGCCGTATTCTTTAGCCATTTCAGCACAACGCTCAGCAGCAACCTGTGCAGCGAACGGAGTAGACTTACGAGAACCACGGAAACCAGAACCACCTGCAGTAGCCCATGCAAGAGCGTTACCTTGACGGTCAGTAATGGTTACGATTGTGTTATTGAAAGAAGCATGGATGTGCGCAACGCCATCTGCAACTTGCTTGCGTACGCGCTTACGAGCGCGAGTTGGTTGTTTAGCCATTGTACTCTACCTTCCCGATTATTTCTTGATCGGCTTACGCGGACCCTTACGGGTGCGAGCGTTGGTTTTAGTACGCTGTCCACGTAGTGGTAGACTGCGACGATGACGAAGACCACGGTAACAGCCAAGGTCCATAAGACGCTTGATGTTCATAGATACTTCACGACGTAGATCACCTTCTACAGTGTACTTAGCTACACCATCACGCAGTTGATCGATCTGCTCTTCAGTTAGTTCACTGATCTTAACATTTTCAGCAATACCCACTTCAGCTAGGATAGCTTGAGAGCGAGTTTTACCGATGCCGTAGATCGCTGTTAGAGCGATTACTGCATGTTTCTGATCAGGAATGTTAATGCCTGCTATACGGGCCATTATTCACTCCTAAGTGTTTCTATAAAAGAATTAGCCGCAGCAAAGCCCGTTATGGATACGCTGCGGAATACTACTTCTTTTGCACGCAAAAGGTAGGCCGAGGAATATACTCGACCCAACCTTCATTTTCAAGTAAAAATTTCTGCTAATTAGCCTTGGCGCTGTTTGTGCTTTGGCTCACTGCAAATCACGCGAACGACACCGTTACGCTTGATTACTTTACAGTTACGGCAGATTTTTTTAACGGAAGCACGAACTTTCATTGCTAAACTCCGTAAATGAAACTGAGTCTACCGCCGGATTAACGGCCGTAGCCTTTCAGATTCGCTTTCTTCAACACAGAATCATACTGTTGAGACATCAGATGAGTCTGTACCTGTGCCATAAAGTCCATAATTACAACAACTACGATTAGTAGCGATGTACCGCCGAAGTAGAAACGTACGTTCCACGCGACCATCATGAACTCGGGAATCAGACAGATAAAGGTAATGTACAGTGCACCAGCAAGGGTTAAACGTGTCATTACTTTATCAATGTATTTCGCTGTCTGCTCACCTGGGCGGATACCGGGTACGAATGCACCAGACTTCTTCAAGTTATCTGCTGTTTCACGCGGGTTGAAAACCAACGCCGTGTAGAAGAAACAGAAGAAGATAATTGCTGCTGCATAAAGCATTACATACAACGGTTGACCAGGGCTAAGAGCCAAAGACACGTCAGTTAACCAACCGAACGCGCTGCTCTCACCGTTTTGACCAAACCACTGAGCCAATGTTCCTGGGAACAAGATAATACTTGATGCAAAAATCGCTGGAATTACACCTGCCATGTTAATTTTAAGAGGCAAGTGCGAGCTTTGCGCAGCAAACACTTTACGACCCTGTTGACGTTTCGCATAGTTAACGACGATTCGGCGTTGACCACGTTCCATGAAAACAACGAAGTAAATTACTGCAAAAGCTAATACCGCGATTAGCAACAGAAGAAGTACATGCAATTCACCTTGACGCGCTTGCTCGATTGTTTGACCGATTGCAGAAGGCAATCCAGCAACAATACCTGCAAAAATCAGTATCGAAATACCGTTACCAATTCCGCGCTCTGTAATTTGTTCACCTAACCACATCAAGAACATGGTACCGGTTACTAAACTTACGGTAGCAATTAGCGTAAACATGGTTTGGTTGATAACAACCAGATTGTCGACCATGTTTGGTAGGCCAGTTGCAATACCTATAGCTTGGAAGGTTGCAAGTACAAGCGTGCCGTAGCGTGTGTATTGGCTTATCTTACGACGGCCTGCTTCACCCTCTTTTTTGAGTTCAGCTAACGCTGGATGAACTACAGTTAGCAATTGGACAACAATAGATGCCGAAATATACGGCATGATGCCCAATGCTAATATAGATGCACGCTCAAGAGCACCACCGGAGAACATGTTAAACATTTCAACGATGGTACCTTTTTGCTGTTCGAACAAATCGGCAA
The DNA here is from genome assembly GCF_023161825.1 of Vibrio sp. 2CM40D. Taxonomy (NCBI): domain Bacteria; kingdom Pseudomonadati; phylum Pseudomonadota; class Gammaproteobacteria; order Vibrionales; family Vibrionaceae; genus Vibrio; species Vibrio sp. 2CM40D. The sequence continues at coordinate 244,466 of NZ_JALNTL010000005.1, read as the reverse complement.
GTACAGCAGCGTCAATACCAGGAATCGGCACAAAAGAGCCGGCTCGGAATACTAAAAGTGCACCAATTACGAATAACAAGCGCGACTTTAGTTCACTTAAGCCGCTCTGAGCACTACGAAAATCTTGTCCTGGTTTCTTAGCCATCTGTACCTCGTTCCTCGAGATTATTCCTCGATTTTACCGCCTGCAGCTTCGATTGCAGCTTTAGCGCCTTTAGTCACACGTAGACCTTTAACAGTCACTGCTTTGTTGATTTCACCAGAAAGAACAACTTTTACAAATTCGATGTTCTTAGTGATGATGTTAGCAGCTTTAAGACTGTTTAGATCAACTACGTCACCAGAAACTTTCGCTAGCTCAGCTAGACGAACTTCAGCAGACACTAGGCTCTTACGAGAAGTGAAACCGAATTTTGGTAGACGTTGTTTCAGAGGCATCTGACCGCCTTCGAAACCTGGACGAACACTGCCGCCAGAACGTGATTTTTGACCTTTGTGACCACGGCCACCAGTTTTACCTAGGCCTGAACCGATACCACGACCTACTCGCTTCGCAGAAGTTTTCGCGCCAGCAGCCGGTGCTAGAGTATTCAAACGCATTCTGATTACTCCTCAACTTTAACCATGTAGTAAACCTTGTTGATCATACCGCGAATACACGGAGTATCTTCAAGTTCTACTGTGTGGTTGATTTTACGAAGACCTAGACCGCGCAAAGTAGCTTTGTGCTTTGGCAGACGACCAATTGAGCTTTTAGTTTGAGTTACTTTAATAGTTGCCATGGTGTTCTTACTCCGAAATAGATTCAACAGTTAGACCACGTTTAGCAGCAACCATTTCTGGTGACTTCATGCTACCTAGTGCATCGATCGTTGCACGAACGATGTTGATAGGGTTCGTAGAACCGTACGCTTTAGATAGTACGTTGTGTACACCAGCAACTTCTAGTACTGCACGCATCGCACCACCTGCGATAACACCAGTACCTTCTGCAGCAGGCTGCATGTAAACTTTAGAGCCCGAATGGCGACCTTTCACTGGGTGGTGAAGAGTGCCTTCGTTTAGAGCGATCGTAGTCATGTTACGACGCGCTTTTTCCATTGCTTTTTGAATCGCTGCAGGTACTTCACGAGCTTTGCCGTAACCGAAACCTACACGACCGTTACCGTCACCAACTACTGTTAGTGCAGTGAAGCTCATGATTCGACCACCTTTAACCGTTTTAGAAACACGGTTAACTGCGATTAGCTTTTCTTGCAAATCATTCGCTTGAACTTGTTGTTCTTTAGCCATCTTCCAACCCTACCTTAGAATTTCAGACCAGCTTCGCGAGCAGATTCTGCTAGCGCCGCTACTCGACCGTGGTATTGGAAACCAGAACGATCAAATGCAACTGCAGTTACGCCCTTCTCTAGAGCGCGCTCAGCAATAGCTTTACCCACTGCTTTAGCTGCATCAACGTTACCAGTGTATTTCACTTGCTCACGGATCGCTTTTTCTACAGTAGAAGCTGCTGCGATAACCTCAGAGCCGTTAGCCGCGATAACCTGTGCGTACACGTGACGAGGAGTACGGTGTACAACTAGGCGAGTCGCACCCAGTTCTGCAATCTTACGACGTGCACGTGTAGCACGACGGATGCGAGATGCTTTCTTATCCATAGTGTTACCTTACTTCTTCTTAGCTTCTTTAGTACGCACATTTTCATCTGCGTAACGAACACCTTTGCCTTTGTATGGCTCAGGCTCACGGTAAGAACGAATGTCAGCCGCAACTTGACCAACTAGTTGCTTGTCAGCACCAGTGATCACGATTTCAGTTTGGCTTGGACATTCAGCTTTAATACCCGCTGGCAACTCGTGCTCAACTGGGTGTGAGAAGCCTAGTGTTAGACCTACAGCGTTGCCTTTGATAGCAGCACGGTAACCTACACCTTTAAGAGTTAGCTTCTTAGTAAAGCCTTCAGTAACACCAACAACCATGTTGTTAACTAGAGCGCGAGCAGTACCTGCTTGAGCCCATGCGTTAGCAACACCTTCTTTAGGACCGAAAGTCAGGTTATTTTCTTCCTGAGCGATTACAACTGCGTTGTTAAGAACGCGAGTTAGTTCGCCTTTCGCACCTTTTACAGTGATTTCTTGGCCGTTTAGTTTCACCTCTACGCCAGCTGGAATAGCGACAGGTGCTTTTGCAACACGAGACATAGTCTACTCCTTATTAAGCTACGTAAGCGATGATTTCACCACCAAGACCTGCTTTACGTGCAGCGCGGTCTGACATAAGACCCTTGGAAGTAGAAACGATAGCAATACCAAGACCACCCATTACAGAAGGAAGTTCATCTTTCTTCTTGTAAACACGTAGACCTGGACGAGAAACACGTTTAAGTTGCTCGATTACTGGTTTAGCTTGGAAGTACTTAAGTGTAACTTCTAGCTCAGGTTTTGCTTCGCCTTCAACAGCGAAGTCAACGATGTAACCTTCAGCTTTTAGTAGTGCAGCAATTGCAACTTTAAGCTTTGAAGAAGGCATTTTTACAGCAACTTTGTTTGCTGCCTGACCGTTACGAACGCGGGTCAGCATATCCGAAATCGGATCTTGCATGCTCATATGATTTACTCCAAATGATTAAGTGGCAATTACCAGCTAGCCTTACGAAGACCCGGAATCTCGCCTTTCATGCAAGCTTCACGAACCTTAATACGGCTTAGACCGAACTTACGTAGGTAACCGTGTGGACGACCAGTTTGGTTGCAACGGTTGCGCTGACGTGATGCACTTGAATCACGTGGAAGAGATTGCAGTGTAAGAACCGCGTTCCAACGATCTTCTTCAGATGCGTTTACATCGCTGATGATAGCTTTTAGCGCTGCACGCTTTTCAGCGAACTTAGCTACTAGCTTCGCACGTTTTGCTTCACGTGCTTTCATTGAATTTTTAGCCATAACAGTAACCCTTCACCTTACTTACGGAATGGGAAGTTAAAGGCAGCCAGCAGAGCACGGCCTTCCTCATCAGTACCAGCAGACGTCGTAATAGTGATGTCTAGACCGCGTACTCGATCAACTTTATCAAAGTCGATTTCCGGGAAGATGATTTGCTCGCGAACGCCCATGCTGTAGTTACCGCGACCGTCAAAAGACTTAGCGCTAACACCACGGAAGTCACGTACACGTGGAAGAGCGATGTTAATTAAACGCTCAAGAAAATCCCACATACGTTCGCCACGCAAGGTTACTTTACAACCGATAGGGTAGCCTTCACGGATTTTGAAACCTGCAACAGATTTGCGCGCTTTTGTGATAAGTGGCTTTTGACCAGAGATCGTTGCCATATCAGACGCTGCATTTTCTAGCAGTTTCTTATCGTTGATTGCTTCACCAACACCCATGTTTAGGGTGATTTTCTCGATTCTAGGGACTTGCATGACGCTTGTGTAACCGAACTGTTTGGTCAGTTCAGCGACTACAGACGACTTGTAGTAATCATGCAGTTTCGCCATAGTAGAACTCCAAATTACTTCTATTAGTTAGAAACGGTTTCGCCGTTAGACTTGAAGAAACGAACTTTTTTGCCGTCTTCAAAACGGAAACCGATACGGTCAGCTTTACCAGTAGCTGCGTTAAAGATAGCCACGTTAGAAACGTCGATAGCTGCTTCTTGCTCTACGATACCGCCTTGGATACCCATAGCTGGAACAGGTTTCTGATGTTTCTTAACTAGGTTGATACCTTCAACGATAACTTTACCAGTTGCTAGAACCTTAGTTACTTTACCTTTCTTGCCTTTGTCTTTACCAGCAAGAACGATTACTTCGTCATTACGACGGATTTTAGCTGCCATTTCTACGTGCTCCTTACAGAACTTCTGGAGCCAGTGAAACGATCTTCATGAACTTATCGCCACGAAGTTCGCGTGTCACAGGACCAAAGATACGTGTACCGATTGGTTGCTCAGTATTGTCGTTTAGCAATACGCAAGCATTTCGGTCGAAGCGAATGACAGAACCGTCAGGACGACGTACGCCTTTACGGGTGCGCACTACCACCGCCTTCAGAACATCACCTTTTTTAACTTTACCGCGAGGGATTGCTTCCTTCACAGTAACTTTGATGACGTCACCGATATGTGCATAACGGCGGTGAGAGCCACCCAGAACCTTAATACACATTACGCTGCGTGCGCCTGAGTTATCAGCTGCGTCCAGCATACTTTGCATTTGGATCATGTTAGTGCTCCGCTAAATATTAATAACTAGACCCATCACGGGTCGGGCTGCCTCTTTAAAAGGGACGCGAATTGTACCACCCTTTTTTGTGATTGGGTAGTCAAAAAATAAACGGCTCCAAAAATATTTTGGAGCCGCTTTAGTTTCATAGAATTAACGAGATTAAATCTTCGCCTTTTCTAGAACTTTTACCAAAGTCCAAGACTTAGTCTTAGACAGTGGACGACACTCTGCGATTTCAACTGTGTCGCCTAGGCCACACTCGTTGTTCTCGTCATGTGCGTGTACTTTAGTCGTACGTTTTACGTATTTACCGTAGATTGGGTGTTTTACGAAACGTTCGATAGCAACAGTGATAGACTTGTCCATCTTGTCGCTAACAACACGACCTTGTTGAGTACGTTTTACTTCGCTCATTATGCGCCTGCCTTCTCAGTCAAAACAGTTTTCACACGTGCGATATCACGGCGTACAGCTTTCAGAGTATGAGTTTGCTGTAGTTGACCAGTCGCAGCTTGCATGCGCAAGTTGAACTGTTCGCGTAGCAAATTCATTAGCTCAGCGTTAAGCTCTTCAACGCTTTTCTCGCGTAGATCTTGTGCTTTCATCACATCACCTGCTTAGTTACAAATGTAGTTTTGAAAGGCAGTTTACGTGCCGCAAGACGGAACGCTTCACGTGCCAATTCTTCAGGTACACCACCCATTTCGTACATAACCTTACCAGGTTGGATTTGGGCTACCCAGTACTCAACGTTACCTTTACCCTTACCTTGACGAACTTCAAGTGGTTTTTCTGTGATTGGTTTGTCTGGGAACACACGGATCCAGATTTTACCTTGACGCTTAACGTGACGTGTCATTGCACGACGTGCCGCTTCGATTTGACGAGCAGTTAGACGACCACGGCCAACAGCTTTAAGACCGAATTCGCCGAAGCTTACATCAGTACCTTTAGCTAGACCACGGTTACGACCAGTCTGAACCTTACGGAACTTAGTACGTTTAGGTTGTAGCATCTGTCGACTCCTTACTTACGGCCTTTACGCTGCTTCTTAGGCTTGTCGCCTTTAGGCTCTACAGCGTTAGCTGCTGGCATACCACCTAGGATTTCACCTTTGAAGATCCAAGTTTTAATGCCGATCACACCGTATTGAGTGTGAGCCGAAGAAGTTGCGTAATCAATGTCAGCACGTAGAGTGTGTAGAGGCACACGGCCTTCACGGTACCACTCTGAACGTGCGATTTCAGCGCCGCCTAGACGACCGCTTACTTCCACTTTGATACCTTTAGCGCCTAGGCGCATAGCGTTTTGTACTGCGCGCTTCATAGCACGACGGAACATAACACGACGCTCTAGCTGAGACGCGATGCTGTCACCAACAAGTTGCGCATCTAGTTCAGGCTTACGTACTTCAGCGATGTTAATTTGCGCTGGTACACCTGCAATTTTAGCTACAGCTGCGCGTAGCTTCTCAACGTCTTCACCTTTCTTACCGATAACAACGCCTGGACGAGCAGTGTGAATAGTCACACGGATGCTCTTAGCAGGACGCTCGATAACGATACGTGATAGAGACGCTTTTTTCAGTTCACTTGTAAGGAACTGACGTACCTTGAAGTCGCCGTCTAGGTTGTCAGCGAAATCTTTGGTGTTAGCAAACCATGTAGCATTCCAAGGCTTAACGATGCCTAGACGAATACCATTTGGATGTACTTTTTGACCCATTGCTTACTCTCCTAGTCTCTAGCGATCTGCTACAACAACAGTGATGTGGCTTGAACGCTTCAAGATACGATCCGCACGACCTTTAGCACGAGGCATAATACGCTTCATGGTTGGGCCTTCATCTACAAAGATTTTTGCGACATTCAGATCGTCAATATCTGCACCTTCGTTGTGCTCCGCGTTAGCGATAGCAGACTCTAGAACTTTCTTAACTAGTGCAGCAGCTTTTTTGTTGCTGAACGTTAGGATTTCTAGAGCTTGGTCAACAGATTTACCACGGATTAGATCCGCAACTAAGCGAGCTTTCTGAGGCGAAATGCGAGCAAAGTTATGTTTAGCAATTGCTTCCATTATCTACTCCTTAGCGCTTCTTAGCTTTCTTATCCGCAGCGTGACCGCGGTAAGTACGTGTTGGTGCGAATTCACCCAGTTTGTGACCGATCATTTCATCAGTTACAAATACTGGTACGTGCTGACGACCATTATGGACAGCGATGGTCAAACCGATCATCGTAGGGATGATCATTGAACGACGGGACCAAGTCTTAATAGGCTTTTTGTCTCCGCTTTCCACCGCTTTCTCTACCTTCTTCAGCAAGTGTAGGTCAATAAAAGGACCTTTCTTGAGAGAACGTGGCATGGCGATTCCTCTTTATATAGATTACTTGTTACGACGACGTACGATGTACTTGTCAGTGCGTTTGTTCTTACGAGTCTTGAAGCCTTTAGTAGGCATACCCCAAGGAGATACTGGGTGACGACCACCAGAAGTACGACCTTCACCACCACCATGTGGGTGGTCAATCGGGTTCATTACAACACCACGAACCGTTGGACGGATACCGCGATGACGTGATGCACCTGCTTTACCAAGTTCACGTAGCATGTGCTCAGAGTTACCAACTTCACCGATTGTTGCACGGCCTTCAGAAAGAACTTTGCGCATCTCGCCAGAACGTAGACGGATAGTTACGTACGCACCGTCGCGAGCAACGATTTGAGCGTAAGCACCAGCCGAACGAGCTAGCTGACCACCTTTACCAGGCTTAAGTTCAACGTTATGTACTGTTGAACCTACTGGGATATTACGCATTGGTAGAGTGTTACCAGCTTTGATTGGTGCATCAACACCAGACTGAATAACATCACCAGCTACAACACCTTTAGGTGCTAGGATGTAGCGACGCTCACCGTCTTTGTAAAGAACTAGAGCAATGTTTGCGCTACGGTTTGGATCGTATTCAAGACGCTCAACTGTCGCTGGAATACCATCTTTAGTACGTTTGAAGTCAACTACACGGTAGTGGTGCTTGTGACCACCGCCGATGTGACGTACTGTGATACGACCCTTGTTGTTACGACCACCGTTCTTAGAGTTTTTCTCTAGAAGAGGTGCGTATGGCTTGCCCTTGTGTAGGTCAGCGTTAACAACTTTAACAACGTGACGACGACCAGGGGAAGTCGGCTTACATTTAACAATAGCCATTTTTAACTACTCCTGTTATTCCGCGCCGCCAACGAAGTCAAGATCTTGACCTTCTTTCAAAGTAACGTACGCTTTCTTAACGTCGCTGCGGCGACCTTGGCGTAGACCTTGACGTTTGGTCTTACCCTTAGTGATAAGAGTATTTACAGACTTAACTTCAACTTCAAATAGCTTTTCTACAGCTGCTTTGATCTCTTTTTTAGTCGCATCTTTAGCTACTTTGAAAACGATAGTGTTCGCTTTCTCAGCTGCCATAGTTGCTTTTTCAGAGATGTGCGGTGCACGTAGAACTTTTAGGATACGCTCTTCAGTGATCATGCTAGCATTTCCTCTACTTGCTTAACTGCTTCTGCAGTCATTACAACTTTGTCAAACGCGATTAGAGATACTGGATCGATACCAGCAACATCACGTGCGTCAACTTTGTATAGGTTACGAGCAGCTAGGAATAGATTCTCATCTACTTCGCTAGTCACGATTAGAGCGTCAGTTAGCTCAAGCTCTTTGAGCTTAGCAACTAGCTCTTTAGTCTTTGGTGCTTCAACTGAGAAGTTATCAACAACGATTAGACGCTCTTGACGAACAAGCTCAGAAAGAATGCTCTTCATAGCACCACGGTACATTTTTTTGTTTACTTTTTGGCTGTGATCTTGTGGTTTCGCAGCAAAAGTAACACCACCTGTACGCCAGATTGGGCTACGGATTGTACCAGCACGCGCACGGCCAGTACCTTTTTGACGCCATGGCTTAGCGCCACCGCCAGAAACTTCTGAACGTGTTTTTTGAGCACGAGTACCTTGACGAGCACCTGCTGCGTACGCAACAACTACTTGGTGTACAAGAGCTTCGTTAAACTCACGTCCGAAAGTAGTTTCGGAAACAGTTAGTGCATCGGCACCTTTAACCATTAGTTCCATTACTTACTCCTGAGACGTTATGCTTTAACAGCTGGTTTAACGATCACGTTGCCGCCAGTTGCGCCTGGGACTGCACCTTTAATAAGAAGCAGGTTGCGCTCAGCGTCAACACGTACGATCTCTAGGTTTTGAGTCGTTACACGCTCAGCACCCATGTGACCTGCCATTTTCTTGCCTTTAAATACGCGACCTGGAGTCTGACATTGACCGATAGAACCAGGAGCACGGTGAGACAATGAGTTACCGTGAGTCATATCTTGAGTACGGAAGTTCCAACGCTTAACAGCGCCTTGGAAACCTTTACCCTTAGATGTACCAGTAACGTCTACTTTCTTAGTTTCGTTGAATAGTTCAACAGTTAGTTCTGAACCAACTTCGAACTCTTCGCCGTTTTCTAAACGGAATTCCCAAAGACCGCGACCAGCTTCAACGCCAGCTTTAGCAAAGTGACCTGCTTCAGCTTTGTTTACACGGTTAGCTTTCTTAGAACCAGCTGTAACCTGGATTGCTGCGTAGCCGTCAGTTTCAAGAGTTTTCACTTGAGAAACACGGTTAGCTTCAACCTCAACAACTGTTACTGGGATAGAAACGCCTTCTTCAGTAAATACGCGGGTCATGCCCACTTTACGACCGATTAGACCAATCATACTTCTAATCTCCCTTAACCTAGGCTAATTTGAACGTCAACGCCCGCAGCAAGGTCTAGACGCATTAGAGCATCAACAGTCTTGTCTGTTGGCTCAACGATGTCGATTAGACGCTTGTGAGTACGGATTTCGTACTGGTCACGTGCTTTCTTGTTAACGTGTGGAGAGATAAGAACTGTGAAACGCTCTTTACGAGTTGGCAGTGGGATTGGACCACGAACCTGTGCGCCAGTGCGCTTAGCTGTTTCAACGATTTCCGCTGTAGAAGCATCGATTAGTTTGTAATCGAAAGCTTTTAGGCGGATACGGATACGTTGGTTCTGCATGAGACAGAGCTCCAAATTTAATAAATTACACAAACAATATCGCCACTCAAACTCGTCAAGACGAGAGAATGCCGATTGATTTATGTGAAACCGTAGCATCCAAGATTAGGACGCATTGTCAGTTAATTTTCGATTAACTATCCCTATATGCCAAAGTCACCTTTGAGGATAGTTTTTCCGAAGAAAAGATAGCTAATTGTATTAACCGCGAACATAAGCTGAGTATACATTACCTCGCAAATCCTTAGATTTGCTCGCTCCTCACTGCTCATTGGTTCACAACTGGCTTAACCAGTGCGCTGCATTATACAGATCACACTTTAGGTTGCAAGCGCTGAGTGAAAAATAATCGGGAATATTCCAAACCCCATACATTCCTCTTCGCTTGGTAGCCATTAAAACAAAAAGGACGCCGAAGCGTCCTTTTCTAAACTGTAATCGTAATAGCGGCTGCTATTATTTCTTACCGCTTGATAGTGCACCGAAACGCTTGTTGAAGCGATCAACACGGCCGCCTGTATCAACGATACGTTGCTTACCAGTGTAGAATGGGTGACACTTGTCACATACGTCTAGGTGGATAGACTCTTTACCTAGAGTAGAGTTGAACTCAAAAGAGTTGCCGCAAGAACAAGTCGCTTTTACTGCTTTGTATTCTGGGTGGATACCAGCTTTCATGGGATAACCTCAATAGTAGGCCGTGTCGCTATACGAATCTAAGCCGCACACCACACGCAATTAATAATAAAATGGGATACCGCATCAACTAATTGCCGAAGCCATATCTCAAGGCGCGATATAGTAAAGAATCACATTGCTCGGATCAACACATTTGGCAACTTTTTCGCCACTTTTTTAGCCAGACTAATCATAGAGGCACGATTCACGCTGAATCGCATAGCTTTACTCGAATTTCCATACCGATTTTAATAGACTCTCATTTCCTTTCCCTCTTTTTAATAGCTAAGAATTTATGCGTCCAACCATTGCTAGAGTGGCATTACCCGTTCCGCTCGACAAACAATTTGATTACGCCATTCCGGGGCACCTGTTTCCGATCATTGGTGGACGCGTTTCCGTGCCTTTTGGACGCCAAACCTTAGTCGGCATCGTCACCGCAATGGTTAATCACTCGGACTTTCCCAAAGATCAACTCAAGCCAATCAAAGCAGTTCTTGATTCTCAGCCGATATGGTCTGAAAAGCTTTATTCGTTGCTGACTTGGTGCAGCCAGTTCTACCAATACCCACTTGGAGATACGCTACACAATGCGATGCCAGCAGCTCTACGTAAAGGAAAGCCTGCAGATTTTGCGACGCTACAAGAGTGGCAAATTACCGAATCCGGTAAAGACAAGCTGATGCAAGGGCTTGATCGTCGAGCGGTCAAACAACAGAAGGTCTTGCAAATGTTGGTTAACGGCGCTTTGCCTCACCAGGAATTTGTCGACCAAGAGATAGCCTCAACAGTACTAAAGTCTTTAGAAGAGAAAGGCTGGATTGAACGTATCGAGAAGAAGCCTGTAATCACCCCGTGGGGACAGCACGTTGAATGCGACGTCGAAAAGCCAAAGCTCAACCACGAACAAGCGCTGGCTATTGCGAGTGTAAATAGCCAAACAGGTTTTGCCTCCTATTTATTAGAAGGCGTCACGGGCTCAGGTAAGACAGAAGTGTACCTCAACCTTATCAAGCCAGTTTTAGAGCAAGGGAAACAAGCCTTGGTTTTAGTACCAGAGATTGGCTTAACGCCCCAAACCATCAACCGCTTTAAACGCCGTTTTAATGTGCCAGTTGACGTCATCCACTCCGGGTTAAACGAGACGGAGCGTCTGAATGCGTGGCTTTCTGCACGCGACAAAGCGGCCGGAATCATTATCGGCACACGCTCAGCCCTACTCGCGCCTTTTGCTGATCTCGGGATTATCATTGTGGACGAGGAACATGACACCTCTTACAAACAGCAAGATAGCTTGCGTTATCATGCACGCGATGTTGCTGTAATGCGCGCTCATAAAGAACAAGTTCCGATTGTTCTGGGCTCAGCCACACCTGCACTGGAGACATTGCACAATGCCTTGTCAGGCAAGTATCACCATTTAACACTAACCCAACGAGCTGGCTCTGCCGTACCAACCACCAATAAAGTGTTAGATGTAAAAGGTCAGTATTTAGAAAGTGGCTTATCTGCCCAACTGATTGCCGAAATGCGCAAGCATTTAAAAGCTGGCAATCAAGTAATGTTGTTTCTTAACCGCCGAGGCTTTTCGCCCGCTTTGATGTGCCATGAATGCGGTTGGATTGCAGAATGTAAACGCTGTGATGCGTACTATACGTTCCACCATTACAGCAACGAAATACGCTGCCATCACTGCGGCTCACAACAACCGGTAATTCATCAATGTCAGGGGTGTGGTTCAACTCAATTGGTTACCGTCGGCGTAGGAACGGAACAACTCGAACAACAATTGGCTCAGTTATTTCCAGAATACAAAGCCATTCGCATCGACAGAGACAGCACACGTCGCAAAGGTAGTTTGGAAGATGCCCTTGAATCGATTCGTAAAGGTGAACATCAAATTCTGATTGGCACCCAAATGCTGGCTAAGGGGCACCATTTTCCAAATGTAACGCTCGTTGCTCTTTTGGATGTTGATGGCTCTCTTTATAGTAGTGACTTCCGCGCTTCCGAGCGACTAGCGCAGTTGTTTATTCAAGTCGCAGGTCGTGCCGGCCGCGCAAGTAAACCTGGCGAGGTTATCCTACAAACCCACCATCCTGAGCACAGCTTGCTGCAGGCCCTGCTTCAAAAAGACTATCGCCACTTTGCTATGACAGCTCTGGAAGAACGCAAACTGGCTCAGCTTCCGCCTTATAGTTTCTTGACTCTGTTTAAAGCAGAGGCGAACCAAAGTGAGATAGTTGAAGACTTCCTGCGTCAAGTTCGCTTTACGTTAGAGTCACACCCTCTGTTCGATGATTCCTGCATGGTGTTAGGCCCTACTCCTTCACCTTTGGCCAAGCGGGCTGGTAAATACCGTTGGCAACTATTACTGCAAACTCAGCATCGTTCATTGATGCAAAAGTTATTAACCAGTGCCAAACCTGCTATTGAGTTGTTGCCAAACGCTAAGAAAGTACGCTGGAATTTAGACATAGAACCACAAGATCTCAGCTAGCAAACGTTTAACTATGTAATGAATTACCATTTAATGTGACCAGAATCACACCAAGATTACAATTTTTGTTAAACAGACCGTAACTTTCACTTTAGAAATGAATAGACTATCCAAATTAGAAAAGTCTAAAGTGACTTGTTTGCACAGGCTTAGATTAAAACAATGACTATTCCCACAAATTGATATCGCGGTGAAGAATCCATTTTCCCACTCGTTAACACGAACTGAGCGAAGAGCAAATACAGCTCTAACTCGGTTTGATTACTCTGATTTCAAACCGGAATAACGTCATCTTGGCAAAAAATAAATGAGAGGTTAAAAACTATGGCGACAATGAAGGATGTTGCCCAGCTTGCGGGAGTGTCTACGGCTACGGTATCTCGAGCCTTAATGAATCCAGAGAAAGTCTCTTCTTCTACAAGAAAGAGAGTAGAAGATGCCGTACTTGAAGCGGGTTATTCTCCAAACTCATTAGCGCGTAACTTACGTAGAAACGAATCAAAAACCATTGTTACTATCGTTCCCGACATCTGTGATCCTTATTTTTCTGAAATTATTCGCGGTATTGAAGATGCAGCCATGGAACATGGCTATCTAGTCCTGCTGGGCGATAGCGGACAACAGAAGAAACGCGAAAGCTCTTTCGTTAACCTCGTATTTACTAAGCAGGCAGATGGAATGCTACTGCTTGGTACAGATCTACCATTCGATGTCAGTAAGCCAGAGCAAAAGAACTTACCTCCGATGGTAATGGCGTGTGAATTTGCGCCAGAGCTCGAGCTTCCGACAGTACATATTGATAACCTGACCTCAGCATTTGAAGCAGTGAATTACCTGACCCAATTAGGTCATAAACGCATTGCTCAAATCTCTGGACCAGACACAGCAATATTGTGTCAGTTCCGCCAGCAAGGCTACCAACAAGCCCTGCGCCGTGCCGGCATCAATAAAGATCCACAATATAGTGTCATTACTGAGTTCTCTTTTGATGGCGGAGCAAAAGCCGTTCGTAAACTGCTCGAATTGCCAGAACCACCAACGGCTATTTTCTGTCACTGTGACACAATGGCCATCGGCGCAATTCAAGAAGCGAAAAAGCTTGGCTTACGAGTACCGCAAGATCTCTCTGTTGTGGGCTTTGATGACATTAACTTCGCTCAGTACTGCGATCCACCGTTGACCACCATCTCTCAACCTCGCTATGAGATTGGTCGACAAGCGATGCTAATGATGCTCGAGATGTTAAAAGGCCACGACGTGCATTCAGGCTCGCGTCTGCTTGAAACTAATCTCGTCATTCGTGGAAGTGCAGCGCCACCACAGCGACCTTAACCTAAAGATTAGGTATTCATCCCCAAAGCGGTGCTAAGGCGCCGCTTTTTTATTTACCCCTCCTGCTTTTTGTATATCCCCGAATAAATATAAGCGAGAACAGACACACACTCCTACACTCGGGCGTTGTCGCGCTTTAGCTATCAAGATTCTATCAATAGGGTGTTTTCTCAACTCGTTCTGGATTAACATATTTGCAAGAATCCTTGATGACCAGAAATAACCGTGGCAAATAGAGATTATGTAAGACGGGGGCGAGGCGCCCCAAAAAAGTCGACAAAAAAACAGCCGCCGAGAAGAAAAAAACCTTGGCGCAGTGGCCTGCTCGCTATCTTGCTCGTGGGCGGTTTTGGCTATGGTCTTTACCTTTTGAGTAGCGACCCAGAACCTAAACAACCAGTCGTGAAGCAGCCAACAACCACTGTAAGCAAACCAAAGCCGAAAAAAGACTTGCCGCCACCACCAGAAGAAAAATGGGAATATGTTGAGTCACTACCGAAACGTGAAGTTGAAGTTGTGGCCAAAGAAATTGAAGTTTCTAAAATTCCTTACATCATGCAGTGTGGCGCGTACAAAACTCAGGCACAAGCCGAAGAGCGCAAGCTTGCAATCGCGTTCCAAGGGATGTCGAGCAAGATTCGTAAGAAAGAAGGCAGTTCATGGTATCGCGTGGTGCTAGGTCCGTATAAGTTCAAACGTGATGCAGAACGTGACCGTCATAAACTGCAACGCGCGAAAATCGAGCCGTGTGCGATTTGGAAAGAAAATCTTTAAACTCAGGCCCTAGGAGCTAAGATCCTAGGGCCTTTCTTTTTGCCCCCTTGAATCCCCATTTCTCCTCCCCCATATACTGAATTAAATCCAAAGAGAAATAATCAAGAGGTCGACTGTGACTACCATTGTATCTGTACGTCGAAATAATAAAGTCGTCATCGCGGGTGATGGCCAAGTATCTCTAGGCAATACCGTAATGAAAGGTAATGCGCGCAAAGTTCGCCGCCTATACAACAACCAAGTACTAGCGGGCTTTGCCGGCGGTACTGCGGATGCCTTCACCCTTTTTGAGCGCTTCGAAAGCAAACTGCAAATGCACCAAGGTCACCTAACCAAAGCGGCAGTTGAGCTAGCCAAAGACTGGCGTAGCGATCGTGCTCTGCGCAAGCTCGAAGCCTTACTTGCCGTTGCCGACGAAACCGCGTCGTTAATCATTACCGGTAATGGTGATGTCGTACAGCCAGAACACGACCTGATTGCGATTGGCTCTGGTGGTGCTTACGCACAAGCTGCCGCAACCGCCCTACTAGAAAACACAGATCTAGATGCTCGTGAGATCGCGGAAAAAGCTCTCAATATCGCGGGTGATATTTGTGTCTTCACTAACCATCACCACACGGTAGAAGAGCTAGACTCAACAGTAGAGTCTGAAAAACCAACCGCGTAATCGTAACGAAGTAAGGAAAGAATATGTCTGAAATGACGCCTCGCGAAATCGTTCATGAATTGAACCGCCACATTATCGGTCAAGAAAAAGCCAAGCGTTCGGTTGCGATTGCACTTCGTAACCGCTGGCGCCGCATGCAGCTTGAAGAAAGCTTGCGTGCCGAAGTGACACCAAAAAACATCTTGATGATTGGCCCTACTGGTGTTGGTAAGACTGAAATCGCACGACGCCTTGCAAAACTAGCAAATGCCCCTTTCATCAAAGTTGAAGCGACAAAATTCACCGAAGTGGGTTACGTTGGTAAAGAAGTTGAAACCATCATCCGTGACCTAACAGATGTTGCTGTGAAAATGACGCATCAACAAGCGATGGAGAAAGTGAAATTCCGCGCAGAAGAGCAAGCAGAAGAACGCATTCTTGATGCGCTACTGCCACCAGCACGTGATAGCTGGGGTCAAGCAGAGCAAACGGAAGAGTCTTCTCACACTCGCCAGATCTTCCGTAAGAAACTGCGTGAAGGCCAACTAGACGATAAAGAAATTGAAATCGACGTAGCCGCACCACAAATGGGCGTAGAGATCATGGCGCCTCCTGGTATGGAAGAGATGACTAACCAGCTGCAAGGCATGTTCCAAAACCTGGCAGGCGACACTAAGAAAAAACGTAAGCTGAAAATCAAAGACGCAATGAAAGCGTTAGCGGAAGAAGAAGCGGCGAAACTGGTTAACCAAGAAGAGCTGAAAGAAGCAGCGATTTTCAACGTTGAAAACAACGGCATCGTATTTATCGATGAGATCGACAAGATCTGTAAACGTGGCGAGAGCTCAGGCCCAGACGTTTCACGCGAAGGTGTTCAGCGCGACCTACTTCCATTAATTGAAGGCAGCACGGTATCAACCAAGCACGGCATGGTAAAAACAGACCACATTCTGTTTGTTGCATCTGGAGCATTCCAAGTGGCAAAACCATCTGACTTGATCCCAGAATTGCAAGGTCGTCTACCAATTCGTGTTGAGCTAGAAGCACTAAGCAGCAACGACTTCAAACGCATTCTGACAGAACCAAAAGCCTCTCTAACAGAGCAGTACGTTGCGTTGATGAAAACGGAAGATGTGGACATCGAATTCACAGAAGACGGTATCACGCAAATCGCGGAAGCGGCATGGACGGTCAACGAAAGCACAGAAAACATCGGTGCTCGTCGCTTACACACCGTAATGGAACGCTTGATGGATGAAATCTCTTACGACGCAGCGGAGCAATCTGGCGCTAAATTCGTTATTGATTCCGCTTACGTGAAAGCGCGCCTAGGCGACACGATTGAAGATGAAGATCTAAGCCGCTTTATTCTTTAATCGCAATCTATTTTACCAAAGCCCAGAACCTTGTTTCTGGGCTTTTTGTATAGAATGACGACCACTGTGACAACACCTAAATCAAAAGATCTCGTCATTCTAGCGAGCTCAAGCGAGACTAAGAATCTGCTCACAGCAGACGCCTATTCTTTCCCACTCGCCTTCACCACTGCACAACCGGACGATAGATTCTGAATCACACTCGTTCCTCGCTGTTCAAAACGACGGTGACTTTGACAACATCTAAATCAAAAGACCTCGTCATTTTAGCGAGCTCAAGCGAGACTAAGAATCTGCTCACAGCAGACGCCTATTCTTTCCCACTCACCTTCACCACTGCACAATCGGATGATGGATTCTGAATCACACTCGTTCCTCTTTGTTCAGAATGACGGTGACTTAGACAACACCCAAATCAAGGATCTCGTCATTCTAGCGAACTCAAGCGAGGCTAAGAATCTGCTAACAGCAAGCGCCTATTCTTTCCTCTCACCGTAACACTTCACAATCGGATGATAGATTCTGAATCACACTCGTTCCTCGCCGTTCAGAATGACGGTGACTTAGACAACATCTAAATCAAAAGCTCTCGTCATTCTAGCGAGCTCAAGCGAGACTAAGAATCTGCTAACAGCAGACGCCTATTCTTTCCCACTCACCTTCACCACTGCACAACCGGACGATAGATTCTGAATCACACTCGTTCCTCGTTGTTCAGAATGACGGTGACTTTGACAACATCTAAATCAAAAGACCTCGTCATTTTAGCGAGCTCAAGCGAGACTAAGAATCTGCTAACAGCAAGCTCCTATTCTTTCCCACTCACCTTAACCACGGCACTATTGGGACGATAGATTCTGAATCACACTCGCTCCTCGCTGTTCAGAATGACGGTGACTTTGACAACATCTAAATCCAAAAGATCTCGTCATTCTAGCGAGCTCAAGCGAGACTAAGAATCTGGCAACAGCAGACGCCTATTCTTCCCCACTCACCTTAACCACCGCACAATCGGATGATCGATTCTGAATCACACTCGTTGTTCAGAATGACGGTGACTTTGACAATACCTAAATCAAAAAAGATCTCGTCATTCTAGCGAGCTCAAGCGAGACTAAGAATCTGCTAACAGCAAACGCCTTTCTTTCCCACTCACCTTCACCACTGCACAACCGGATGATAGATTCTGAATAACCCTTTGACTTCTAGTTGAGTTGTTTTAGGTCAATAGCGTATCTGCCTCTTTGTGCTTATACTGGGCACATTGGTTACTAGCACGAAATTTCCATGAAACAATCTCTACAGATCTGGCTTGAAGCCGCTCGTCCAAAAACATTACCTCTGGCATTGGTCTCTATCTTAACAGGTAGCGTGCTCGCGTACTCGGCGGGTCATTTCTCACTGACGATTGCCATCATGGCTTTCGTAACCGCGACATTGCTGCAAATTCTTTCCAACCTGGCAAACGACTATGGCGATGCCGTTCAAGGTACAGATAACGACAAACGCCTCGGCCCATTACGAGCGATGCAGTCTGGCGCGGTAAGTGCTAAACAGATGAAACAAGCGATTATCTTTAACATCGTTCTAACCGCCATTTCAGGCCTAGTATTAGTTTTCTATTCACTAAGTTCACTGGAAAGCATTGTTACTTTTATCGGGCTGGGAATTTTGGCCATTCTCGCAGCCATTGCTTATACCATGGGTAGCAAACCATACGGTTACGTGGGGCTTGGCGATATATCAGTGTTCTTGTTTTTTGGTCTACTAGGCGTATCCGGTACCTACTTCTTGCATACTGGTCACGTAGACACCACGCTATTCTTACCTGCTTTAGGCTGCGGTTTACTCGCCGTTGCAGTACTCAATATCAACAATATGCGTGATATAGAGAACGACCGAGAGTGTGGTAAACGCACGGTGGCGGTACGCTTAGGTCAACGTAAAGCCAAACAGTACCACTTTATTTTACTTGGCGGAGCTATCCTTGCCTTTGCGGCTTACTTGTTAATTCAAGACAAACCCGTTTGGATTAGCTTGCCATTCTTACTTAGTATTTATTTCGTGGCCGATCATGGTAAAGCGGTTTGGCATACACAAAAGCCTGCTCAAATAGCACCAATGATGCCAGTCATCGTGAAATGCTCTCTAGTCACCAACGTTTTGTTTGCAACAATTGTGGTAGCTCAAACTCTAGTAAGTTAAAAAAGGATTGTCATTGCATTGACTTAATGCCTAGATATACTCAAAGACAACCAATTTCTGTTTAGAAAGGTACGCTATGGAATACAATACCTCAGCACTCTGTGATATCTACCTCGATCAGGTAGATGTGGTTGAACCAATGTTCAGTAACTTTGGCGGTCGCGCTTCATTTGCCGGGCAAATCACCACCATCAAGTGTTTTGAAGATAATTCGTTGATCCGCGAGACATTAGAGCAAGATGGACTTGGTCGCGTTTTGTTAATTGACGGTGGCGGTTCCCTACGTAAAGCCCTTATCGATGCAGAAATCGCAACCATTGCGGAAGAAAACGAGTGGGAAGGCATTGTCGTTTACGGCTGTGTTCGTGAAGTAGATGAACTTGAAGATATGAACTTAGGCATTCAAGCCCTCGCTTCTATTCCTGTTGGAGCGACCAGTCAGGGTATTGGCGAATTGGATGTACCAGTCAACTTTGGCGGCGTTAGCTTCCTTCCAGAAGATTACATTTATGCTGATAGCACCGGAATTATCCTGTCGCCAGAACCATTGAATATTGATTTAGAGTTGGATGAAGAAGCATAACGAGTCTTAGACGCCTAAGTTATAGGGCCTTCTCCTAGCTCTTAGCGCCTAGCCTTGTCTCAACATTATCTACTTCCCTAAAACACAAACACCCGCTTAACGCGGGTGTTTTTAATTTGGAATGAAGAAGCCGAATTATTCCACTTCGTCCATTTTGCCAAGTAGTGCACGAATGCGCTCTTGCCATTGTGCGTGCTCTTGCTGTGCTTGTTGTGCTTTTTGCTCTAGCTCTTCACGTTGAGAGCGAAGCTCGTTCGCTTCTTCCGCAAGTTTAGCTTTATCTTCTTTCAGCTCTTCGACTTCCATCTGAAGAAGAGTGATTGTGTCAACTGCAGTTTGAATTTTAGATTCTAGTTGTTCTAGTACTTCAAAAGACATCTTGGCCTACCTATGTTATTCCGTTGGGACGATGTGCGAGATTGATGCACACCTAACCTATATAAGGTTCATTCTACTCAGCGTCGCGATGAGAAACACTCACTATATTCGATATTTTGCATCATTCGGTCAAAAAATCAGCGCAATCTCACTAAACGCTGACTTTTCTTGTCGCCGAAGCATTTTTGAGCAAGGATTTTGCGTCTCGCTACGCTGAAAATCGCCCTAAGTATTGATCAAATTCAAGTTAGATAAAGTAAAAGCCTCGCAAAAAGGCAAACGTTTACTCGACCTTGTGATAGAATCGCCGCGCAAATTCTTCTTCCCTCTTGCTTACTTGGAGACATCATGAAACGCGATTTAGCAATGGCATTTTCCCGTGTGACTGAAGGTGCAGCTCTGGCTGGTTACAAATGGCTTGGCCGTGGCGATAAAAACGCAGCCGATGGCGCAGCTGTTGAAGTTATGCGCACGCTACTGAACAAAACAGATATCAGTGGTGAAATTGTCATTGGTGAGGGTGAAATCGATGATGCGCCAATGCTGTACATTGGTGAGCAAGTGGGTATTGGTGGTGATGAAGTAGATATTGCAGTCGACCCGATTGAAGGAACGCGTATGACGGCAATGGGACAATCGAACGCACTAGCCGTACTTGCCGCAGGTGAGAAAGGCAGCTTTCTTAAAGCGCCAGATATGTACATGGAAAAACTGGTTGTTGGCCCTGGTGCAAAAGGCGTAATTGACTTAGAAAAGCCGTTAAAAGAAAACCTAGAGAACGTAGCAAAGGCCCTGAACAAGCCACTTGATACCCTAGTCGTTATTACCCTTGCGAAACCTCGCCACGATAACGTTATTGCAGAAATGCAAGCAATGGGCGTGCGTGTCTTTGCGGTGCCTGATGGTGACGTGGCTGCCTCTATTCTGACTTGCATGCCAGACAGTGAAGTGGACATGATGTACTGTATTGGCGGCGCGCCAGAAGGGGTTGTATCAGCAGCGGTAATTCGAGCGCTAGACGGTGACATGCACGGTCGTCTGCTTCCTCGTCACGAAGTAAAAGGCGATACTGAAGAAAACCGCATTTACGGCGCAGATGAACTAAAACGCTGCGATGAAATGGGCGTAAAAGCGAATGTTGTCCTCAAAATGGAAGACATGGCTCGTAGCGACAATGTGGTATTTTCAGCTACAGGCATCACTAAAGGTGACTTGCTGGAAGGTATCTCTCGTCAAGGCAATATGGCGACCACAGAAACGCTGCTCGTGCGCGGTCGATGCCGTACTATTCGTCGCATTAAGTCGACTCACTACCTAGATCGTAAAGATCCAGAAGTACGCGATATTATTCTTTAAGCATTTCTCGAGGCTCTCGCTCAGTCTGAGCTTGAGCCTTTCTTTCCGCACAGCCGGACAGTAGATTCTGAATCACTCTCGTTCCTCGTTGTTCAGAATTACGGTGACTTTAATAAGCTCTAAATCAAAAGAACTCGTCACTCTAGCCAGTTCCAGCGAGACTAAGAATCTAGTGGTAACAAGCTCCTATTCTTTCCTGGTCACCTTAACCACTGCTCAACCGGACGATAGGTTCTGAATCACCTCGTTCCTCGCTGTTCAGAATGACGGCTACCATAGCAAGCTCTAAATCGAAAAAACTCGTCATTCTAGCGAGCTCCAGCGAGACTAAGAATCTGGTAACAGCAAACTCCGCTTCTTTCCCGCTCAACTAAGCCACTGCACAGCCGGGCAGTAGATTCTGAATCACACTCGTTCCTCGTTGTTCAGAATGACGGTGACTTTAATAAGCTCTAAATTAAAAGAACTCGTCATTCTAGCGAGCTCCAGCGAGACTAAGAATCTAATAGTAACAAGCTCCTATTCTTTCCTGACCACCTTAACCACTGCTCAACCAAAAGATAGATTCTGAATCACCTCGTCCCTCGCCGTTCAGAATGACGACATATATTGGCTCATATGAACATAGCCCCTACAAATCCACACTCAAATTAAGTCAACACTTTTCTTTACTAACCCTATCGCGCATAATATGTACTGACGTATAAATGGTGGGTATATGAAGACCGTAGATAGGATATTGCAAATCGTTAAGCGTGATGGCTCCGTCACTGCAAAACAACTCTCTTCTGAGCTAGGTATGACAACCATGGGGGCTCGTCAGCACCTGCAAAGTTTAGAAGATGATGGCATTCTTTCTATCCATGACGTAAAAGTAAAAGTTGGTCGCCCTGCTCGTCATTGGTCTCTCACTCAAAAAGGTCATGAGCAATTTGCTGACCGTCACGGTGAGTTGACCATTCAGTTTATAGAAGCTGTCGAACATATCTTTGGCAAAGATGGACTGGAAAAAGTCACATCAGAAAGGGAAAAACTCACGTTACAAAGTTATCGTCAGCATCTTGAGCAATGCGACTCTCTGCAAAGTAAACTAGAAACACTTGTCACATTAAGAGAGCAAGAAGGCTATATGGCAGAGCTCGAGAAAGATGAGAACGGATTCATCTTGATCGAAAATCACTGCCCGATTTGTAAAGCCGCAACTCGCTGCCCAAGCTTGTGCCAATCAGAATTAAGTGTCTTTCAGTCTTTACTTGGACGTGACACCAAAGTAGAGCGTACCGAACACATCATTAGTGGCCAAAGACGCTGCGTTTACCGCATCCAACAACTGCAGTAACCACCACAACCAAACATCGACATGCCGCACTTATTCAATCTCAAGCTTGAAAGCTTCTCTTATAAGTGAGACGGCTGAAGAATTCATCCTCTCTCCTCTTTCTAGTGGTATAGGCTTTTAGTAACTAAAGGCAACTTCCATAAGGATTTGGAGAGCATCGATGTCTAATCTACGTCATATCCCATCCCAAACGCTTCCTCCATTCGATGAAATGGTTCGAATGGCAGAGCGAGACCCAGAAGCTTTTGAGCAATTTCGTCATGAGATGGCGAAAGAGATGATCGAAAGCGCATCAGAAGATATGAAAGCAAGATTGTGGGCTCAACAAAGCCACATTGATAGAGTCATCAGCACGTGTAAAAACCCTCATCACACCAATGTGGTATTGATGAACGAGTTGCAAAAACAGGTCGTAAAGTTCAAAGCAGCGATAGAAGGGGAAGCGGCACCGACACAAAAAGCGGATGTGGTTAGCTTAAATGCGTTTAAAGATAGGGATGATTTTTACTGATACTCAGTAGATAGATCGAGAAAGTTAGGGTTCGTTTCTCTTACCAAGGCTAACTTCCACTCACGCTTCCACTGCTTGAGCTGCTTTTCTCGGTTGATAGCATTAGCCATATCGTCGAATAACTCAAAGTAAACGAGCTTATGAACGTTGTATTTCTTAGTAAATCCTTCCACTACTCCATTTTTATGTTGCCATATTCTTTGGGGCAGCTGACTGGTAACACCTATGTAGAGAACGGCGTTGTTATTTGACGTTAGGATATAAACGCAAGGTGTCTTATCGATGATTCATTCTCCTTCATTATTCGCTGTTACTTTTCCATTGTAATTCTCGAGCTCAGTCAGTTTATTTCAAACTCGGAGCACTCTGTACGTAGATTCTGAATCACACTCGTCCCTCGCTGTTCAGAATGACGATGACTTTAACAACCTCTAAACCAAAGGGGAGCGTCATTCTAGCGAGCCTTGGCGAGACTAAGAATCTCATAACAGCAAGCTCCTATTCTTTCGCACTCACCTTGGCCACTGCGCAATCGGACGATAGATTCTGAACAACACTCGTTCCTCGTTGTTCAGAATGACGATGACTTTAAGAGCCTCTAGATCAAAAGAGTCCGTCATTCTAGCGAGCCGCAGCGAAACTAAGAATCTGGTATCAGCAAGCTCCTATTCTTTCCCGCTCAGCTTAACCACTGCTCAACCGGATGATAGATTCTGAATCACACTAGTTCCTCGTTGTTCAGAATGACGGTGAGTTTAACAACCTCTAAACCAAAGGGGAGCGTCATTCTAGCGAGCCTTAGCGAGACTAAGAGTCTCATAACAGCAAACTCCTATTCTTTCCCGCTCAGCTTAACCACTACTCAACCGGATGATAGATTCTGAATCACCTCGTTCCTCGTTGTTCAGAATGACGATGACTTTAAGAGCCTCTAAATAAAAAGAGCTCGTCATTCTAGCGAGCCTTAGCGAGACTAAGGATCTGGTAACAGCAAACTCCTACTCTTTCACACACAGCTTAACCAGGGCTCAAGCGGACGATAGATTCTGAACCACACTCGCACCTCTCTGTTCAGAATAACGATGACTTTATCAGCCTCTAAACCAAAAAGGATCGTCATTCTAGCGAGCCTTAGCGAGACTAAGAATCTAGTAATATCAAGCTCCTATTCTTTCCCGCTCAGCTTAACCACTGCTCAAGCGGACGATAGATTCTGAATCACGCTCGTTCCTCGTTGTCCAGAATGACGGTGACTTTAATAAGCTCTATGTCAAAAGAGTTCGTCATTCTAGCGAGCCTTAGCGAGACTAAGGATCTGGTAACAGCAAACTCCTACTCTTTCACACACAGCTTAACCAGGGCTCAAGCGGACGATAGATTCTTAATCACCTCGTTCCTCGCTGTTTAGAGTGACGGTGAGTTTAAGAGCCTCTAAATCAAAAGAGTTCGTCATTCTAGCGAGCCTTAGCGAGACTAAGAATCTACTTTCAGCACGCACGATACTTGAGGCAATTACTCCGGCTCAGGGCCATATTGGTTTGGTCCTGATGTTCCTTTTAAGAAGCCACATTCAATTAGAATCCATAAACCACAAATCAGAGAAATGGAAGCGACGAACATCTGTGGGGTCGACGGCTCTTGCGCGGCAGGGCTGGTCATTGGCGTGGCAATTCGGCCTATAATCAACGGAATATTCAGTGCTAGCCAATATATCGATTTGTTGCGGTCGTGCCAACGCTTGGTGGTGATCGCCAAATCAGGGATCAACAGAACCACCAAGAAAATAGGAAGAAGCACATAAGAGAGAGTAGGAAGCAGCTGGCTAATACCGGCACCAAAGCCTAGAATGGACACATAGTAAATGACGTTCCAAATCCAGTAGGTTTTACGGTTTATACGTCCTTGAAAAGAAAACAGTAACTCTTTAGTCGACATCAAATTTTACCCCAAAGTAGAAAGGTTATAGATTAGCCGAGTCGATATAGTTTGGAAAGGACACCGATAGCTTGGGTGCCCACAACGCCCATATAACAAGCAGAGCCAGGCTGAGAATTCGTAACAATAACCCCTCGCTATTCTCGGGCAATTCAGCGCAACCTAGTTCACGACCTTTTGGAAGCTATCTATATCCATGTCTCGGATATTGACTGTTAAACTGTGCACGTGACTGGCTTGCTCTTGAAGTGTCGCCATCAAGGCTCGTGACAGTTCTCGCTTTTGTTCTTGGGAGCGACCAGATAACAAATCAAAGTTGATATGGATAAAGTCGAGGCTATCACCCTCCTCTCCTATTAACCAATTGTGGCACCGGAGCGTTCTAGATTTCACTGACGCGAGTTCAAAGAGGCCACTTTCTAACGCCGTTTTATGTAAATCCTCCAGCAACCCCTGAACATTGACGCGTTCTTCCACCGAGTTTGAATACTCTAAAACGAGATTTGGCATTTTGATTCCTTTCTACAACAATTAATTCCAGCGCGTAGTAATACCAATCTCAGCAGCAATTTCCGAGGAATGAACTATCATTCTGTCTACGCGATCACCAATCGGTTGCTTTTGACAAAAATAACAGGATCGATGCTTGGTCGAATCAGTAAAGAAAGCCGGACAAGACATGACGCCAATCATGATCTGTTCACATTATTCTGTTATATTCCTACGTAGATTTTTTACATTAATTGACTATTTACATTAAAGATAAGGGAGATATTCCTATGCGTCGTCCTGTAGTGATGGGTAACTGGAAACTAAACGGCAGCAAAGCAATGGTAACTGAGCTGCTAACTGGTCTTAACGCTGAACTTGAAGGCGTTGAAGGTGTTGACGTAGCAGTCGCTCCACCAGCACTTTACATCGACCTAGCAGAGCGCGTAATCGCTGAAGGCGGTAACAAGATCATCCTAGGTGCTCAAAACACTGACCTAAACAACAGCGGTGCGTTCACTGGCGATATGTCTCCAGAAATGCTGAAAGATTTCGGTGCTACTCACATCATCATCGGTCACTCAGAGCGTCGTGAATACCACAACGAATCTGACGAGTTCATCGCTAAGAAATTCAACTTCCTAAAAGAAAACGGTCTAACACCTGTTTTCTGTATCGGTGAATCTGAAGCGCAAAACGAAGCTGGCGAAACTGAAGCAGTATGTGCACGTCAAATCAACGCAGTTATCGACACTTACGGTGTTGAAGCTCTAAACGGCGCAATCATCGCTTACGAACCAATCTGGGCTATCGGTACTGGTAAAGCAGCAACAGCTGAAGATGCACAACGCATCCACGCTTCTATCCGCGCACTAATCGCAGCGAAAGACGAAGCAGTTGCAGCACAAGTAATCATCCAATACGGTGGTTCTGTTAAGCCAGAAAACGCTGAAGCTTACTTCTCACAACCAGACATCGACGGTGCTCTAGTTGGCGGTGCTTCTCTAGACGCGAAAAGCTTCGCAGCAATCGCTAAAGCAGCGGCTAAAGCAAAAGCGTAATCTCGTTTTTACTGAGAGTAGAAATAACAAAGGGATGCATCATGCATCCCTTTTTGTTTGTGTTGTACCGTCGGAGTACCTAATAGAAAGTTCCGACCTACGCTGGCTCGGCAATTTTCACGGTTGGCTTTTTCGCTAGCTCCGCACTGGAATCTTTCTTATAAAGGTTCTCGTAGCAGTAATTTGTAGCTTCAATGTAGCCTTCTACACTACCGCAATCAAAGCGTTGACCTTTAAATTTGTATGCCAAAACACAACCAGATTGAGCTTGTTGCATCAGCGCATCGGTGATTTGAATCTCACCACCTTTACCTGGCTCTGTATTTTCAATCAGTTCAAAGATATCAGGTGTCAGAATATAGCGACCAATAATCGCTAGATTGCTAGGTGCAGTACCTGGCTCTGGCTTTTCAACCATGTTATCAATGCGGAAGATATCATCTTTGATCATCTCGCCAGCAATCACACCGTATTTATGCGTTTCTGATTCCGGCACTTCTTGTACCGCAACGATTGAACAGCGGAACTGTTTGTACAGCTCAACCATTTGCGCTAGAACGCCTTTGTCCTCATTCACACAAAGGTCATCCGCGAGCACAACAGCAAACGGTTCATCACCGACCAATTCACGTCCCGTAAGAATAGCGTGACCTAAGCCTTTCATTTCACGCTGACGGATGTAAGTGTAACTCGCAGAATCAATCAAAGAACGAATATCATCAAGCAGCGCTTCTTTACTTGTACCGCTAATTTGATGCTCTAGCTCGTAGTTTTTATCAAAGTGATCCATTAACGAGTGCTTACCACGACCCGTGACGATGCACATACCGTCCATACCGGCTTCAATCGCTTCTTCAACACCGTATTCAATCAATGGCTTGTTCACCACTGGCATCATTTCTTTCGGCATCGACTTAGTTGCAGGAAGGAAACGTGTACCGTAACCCGCTGCTGGGAATAAACATTTTTTAATCATAACCATTACCAACTAAAAAAAGGCTCCTCTGAGGGAGCCTATTACATTATTTTGAATATAAAGACTAATTAATCGCTACCAAACAGGTCACGGGTGTAAACTTTATCAGCCACATCAGCTAGTTCCTCAACCATGCGGTTAGAAACAATAACATCAGACATTTGTTTGAACTCTTCAATATCGCGGATAACGGCAGAATGGAAGAACTCATCTTCCTGCAGTACCGGCTCGTAAACCACTACTTCAATACCTTTCGCTTTAATACGCTTCATAATGCCTTGAATAGACGAAGCGCGGAAGTTATCTGAACCAGCTTTCATAATTAAGCGGTAAATGCCCACTACTTTTGGCTGACGTTTGATAATGGAGTCTGCAATAAAATCTTTACGAGTGCGGTTTGCATCAACAATTGCACCAATGATGTTATTAGGAACTTCTTGGTAGTTTGCTAACAATTGCTTTGTATCTTTTGGTAAGCAGTAACCACCATAACCGAATGACGGGTTGTTGTAGTGATTGCCAATACGAGGGTCTAAGCCAACACCTTCTATAATTTGGCGAGCATCAAGGTTGTGTGCTTCAGCATACGAATCTAACTCATTGAAATAAGCTACGCGCATCGCTAGGTATGTGTTTGAGAACAACTTAACCGCTTCGGCTTCTGTAGAGTCAGTAAACAAAACCGAGATGTCTTCTTTTACCGCACCTTCAACTAAAAGATTAGCGAACTTCTCTGCACGTTCGCTACGCTCACCAACGATAATGCGAGACGGGTGTAGGTTATCGTAAAGAGCTTTACCTTCACGAAGAAACTCTGGAGAGAACATAACATTCTGACAACCGAGCTCCTCTTTAATGCGCGCAGTATAACCCACAGGTACAGTCGACTTAATCACCATAACTGCATCTGGATTAATTGCCATCACATCTTTAATCACTGCTTCAACTGAAGAAGTATTAAAGTAGTTCGTTTGAGGGTCATAATCCGTTGGTGTAGCAATAACAACAAACTCCGCGTCTTTGTAAGCCAACTCTTTATCTAGCGTCGCGATAAAGTTGAGTTCTTTGTTTGCAAGGAAATGTTCGATTTCCGCATCAACAATTGGAGATTTCTTGTCATTCAACAAGTCCACTTTTTCTTGGATAATATCAACCGCCACAACCTCATGGTTTTGTGACAATAACATGGCATTGGACAAACCGACGTAGCCCGTGCCTGCTACAGCAATTTTCATTTTTATTTCCTATTATTTAACTGACGCTAGCATATCAAAACACCGACACTCTCGGTAGAGTGCGGCAATTAACTAAAAGCCTAACTAGCAACACAACTTAATTCAATTGAGTACCCAAGTAACGCAAATAAGCATTGCGAATGCGAAGCTTGTTCTGCTCAAAGTACTCTTGACCATAACGGCCTCGGTTAAAGTAGCGGCGAAGCATACTATTATCCATCACGAGTTCATCACCCTGGCCTGCTGCCAAATAGTTTGTATCGTTGCCAACTCGAGTCGTAACGTTGAAATCATAAGCCTCGTTACCACGAACTTGTATCACTCCCGGCGACATATCGCGCCATGGCGTTAATGGCAGTTTTACTGACACAGTGACAAACTGCTCTTCGTCTGTATCATTAAACTTTGTCACCTGATAACTTGCTGATACTTCTATGTCTTCAAACCAATGTGATGTCGTGAATTTTGCGCCAACATCCCCTTTCCAAAACTCGCCAGCAGTTGCGTTAAACTGCCAATCCCACTCTGGCATAGAGAATGTGTAACGAGTTAAAAAGGTTTGGCGGTCTGGATTCGCATAACCATTTTTGTCTTTTTCGTCTTGATGTTGGAAGTAGCTCATCTCTAGTCCCAACTCATGGTTGCCCGATTGAGAGAACCAAGCTGATTCGCTGCGCGCACCGATATAATCCGACTTAACCAAGCCTAGAGAGACCTGGTTAGCAATATCGACATATGGTAAACGGAAGAACTGATGCACCATTGCACGATCAATCTCGTTCTCGTACGCGCTATCTTCGAAATACCCACCTTCTTCAAAATCGTCACTTTCTGCTAAAGGTAAAATATGACGAACATCAATTGCCGCGCCAGACCATAGGTAGGTGTATAAGTTGCTAGACATAGCAAAAGAGTAATCATACACACCGTACTCGGTTGCAAAACCATGCCTTACCATAGGAGAAAGCACGATCTGCGAATCTAAAGTGCCTGAATTAACTCGCTCCGTTTTCCAATCAACCATGTCTAATCTTTCCGGTAAATCGCGCGTGATAAACTGAATGTCATCACAAGCTGCGCTACCATTGACAAAACTTTGGTAACAGTTAGCGTCAGACAAAACACTGACCACTGGTTTTTGGTTGGCAAGCATCACAAGTTCAAATTGATCCGATGCAGCGCCTATATCTTGCGCCGCATTTTGACCTAAATGACTAGACACAATACCCAGAGCGACACCTAGTCCGTCAACTTGGTTATGGTTGTAGCGGCGGTTTTCTACAGCCACCACAACTTTGTCATTTGATACGCCCACTTGAACATTAACGAAGCCTTCATTTTTTAACGCACTAACCAAAGAGGAAATTGACGCTTGTTGCGCTTTGTTTTGCTCAACGACTAAACGATCCATTAACGTCATATTATTCTTCGCGTAGTCGCGAGAGCGAGAGTATTCCGTTATCAATGGCATCGAGAGTGCAGCACTCCAAACGCTTGAACCATCCGATTCATGACCAGAATAAATCTGGTAGCTTAATGAGGCGGTTATATCATTAGGCAGTAAATTATCGGGAGTGAACACTTTTATAGAAGAGTTGAATTCTACTGAATCGTACTCTCCTACTAGTTGAACAAAGTCAAAAGGTTGGTATTCAAAGCCACCAAAAGGGCCATCTAGAACACCCATCAAACGCTCTTCTGACTGACCGAAACCAGCAGAAACCCTTAAGGGAAGTGCATTAAACGTATAATCAGCGACGGCAAAATTAGTCATGAGCTTATTTGCAGCCCCACCGACATCTTGCATACCCAAAGCAAAATCTAAGTTCTCATTCCCCCAAAAATTGGGAACCTGATACTTCAGTGATAATGATAAATCTCGAATACCGCCACAGCCTGTTTTAAAACAGTTCGAGTTATAATCATAAGTAACGATACTACCATGAGCCTCTAACCCTTCAATGAGGCCGAAAGATACTTTTATAGAATCTAAACCTTGCACCTCGTCAAGCCAAGGGCGCCCTTGGGCAAAAGATACACCAAAGTCGCCATACTCTTTAACTTGAGCATTAGGGTTAAAAACCAGTCCACTAAAGCTTTGGTTAGAATTTAGCGTCTGCAATTCGTTTGCCGCGACGCCACAACTACAAGCCAACGATAGGGTAATTATCGTTACTTCATCCACTGAAATCTTTTTGATCATAACTCTTTATTTTATTTAGTTTTGCTAGCTGGCACTGAGGCCTTCTGCTTGAGTTTTTTCTTTTTGAAAGCAATCTTCCACTGCGTCCAAGTATTTTTGTATGACTAACTGCTCATCAAACTCTCGTTCAACTTTTTGACGACTGAATTGTCCCATTGTTAACCTTTCTTGATGAGTGAGGTTGATCACCAAATCCAGTTTTTCAATTAAACTCTCTGTCGAACGAGGAGTACATAAATAACCATTGACTCCATCGTCAACCGTTTCACGACAACCAACATTGTCAGTTGTTACTATGGGTTTCCCCATTGCCGCCGCTTCTAGTAACGATTTAGGTACTCCCTCTCGATAGAATGAAGGAAGCACCATGCAATCTACCTTCGCAATCTCCTCTTCTACACAATCAGAAGTGCCAAGATAACTTACAATGCCTTCATCAACCCACTTTTGCATATCACTACTAGAGACAGCTGAAGGGTTATTAACATCAAGAAAACCTAGTAATCGAAATTCAACCTTATCACCATGTTTAGACTTCAATGCGCGAGCCGCTTCAACGTAGTGACCAATGCCTTTGTCGTACAACATTCTGGCAATCAATAAAAAGCGAATTACACCGTCATCATTTGCAGGGCTAACTTGAAAACGGTTGAGATCAGCTCCCGAACCAGGTAAACGATCAACAAGATACGATGGCGCTAACCGGTTCTCCAAAAACAACGTTTTATCGTCTTCATTTTGAAAGAAGATCTTACTTGCTTTAGATTGGCTCATTTTATACAGCAATCTGGCAATCTTAGACGTAAGGCCTTCATTAATAAAGACCATACCTAAGCCGGCAATATTATTGACCGACTTAGAGCCAACAAAATGCCCAGCTAACGTACCGTAGATATTATTCTTTGGAGTAAAGTTCAGTACCACATCGGGTTTGACGCTCTTAAAGATTTTGATAAATGAGAAAAACGTACCAATATCTTTAACAGGATTTGTACCCCCTTGGTCAATGTTGATATGACAAAAGCTTGCTCCAAGTGATTCAAGTTTCGGTGAATAATCATCTTTAGGGGCTATAGCTACAACCTGATAACCAGCGTCCAACAACGCCGTAATGGTGTTTCTTCTGAAATTATATAAATACCAACTTGTATTTGCTGAAATCGCAACCGTTTTCATCTAACTACCTAAACCTTATAAAACTCGCGATACCAATCAACTAAGGCTTGAACGCCTTGTTTAAGACCAACTTGAGGTTTATAGCCAGTCGCTTCGAATAAATCAGAGGTATCAGCATAAGTCTTATACACATCACCAGGCTGCATCTCGCGGAAGTTCTTTTTCGCTTCAATACCAAGCGCAGATTCGATTTCCGTGATGAAGTCCATAAGGTTAACTGGACTACCGTGACCGATATTGTAAACAGAATATGGAGCAGAACTAGAAGCAGGCGTACCGGATTCAACGGTCCAGTCGTCATTTCTTTGAGGGATAACCTCAGAAATACGTACAATACCTTCAACAATGTCGTCAATGTAAGTGAAGTCTCGCCACATATCGCCATTATTGTTTATATCAATTGTATCGCCCTCTAATATCTTCTTAGTGAAAATAAAAGGTGCCATGTCAGGACGACCCCATGGACCGTAAACGGTGAAGAACCGCAATCCAGTGGTCGGTAAGTCATACAAGTGAGAATATGAGTGTGCCATTAACTCATTTGATTTCTTCGTCGCCGCATACAAAGAAACTGGATGATCAACCGTATCACTTGTTTCAAAAGGTGTTTTTTGATTCAAGCCATAAACAGAAGATGACGATGCGTAAACTAGATGCTTAACTTTTGAATGTCGGCAACCCTCTAGGATGTTTAGGTGACCAACTAAGTTAGAATCCGCATAGGCCATCGGGTTTTCTATAGAGTATCTCACACCAGCTTGAGCTGCTAAGTGGATAACACAATCAAACTGGTTGTTAGCGAAGAAATCAGCTACAGCTTGTCTATCCGAGAGATCCATCTTTACAAATTCGAATCGCTCACTATTGTTGATCGTCAGTAGTCGAGCTTCTTTAAGATTAACATCATAGTAGTCATTAATATTATCTACACCAACAACACTCGCACCTTTACTCAAAAGCACTTCAATGGTTTTAGCGCCAATAAAACCCGCTGCGCCAGTTACTAAATATTTCATTTATCAAATTCCTTCCAATAACTACCTAATAAGACATCTGCATCTTTACTTGAAAGTGGTTCCCAACCACTACCATGACAAAACGTTAGTTCTCCAAAATAAACCTTTCCATCGACGTTATACATATCAACTCGAACGTACTTAAAAGGTTTCGCTAATTTTTTTGCTAGTGAAACCACGTCAGGCATATTAATTGGAAACTCGTAGGAATCATCAACTGATTCATACTTGGGTTGTATAGCAAAATCTAACTTTTCTAAATTCTCGGAATACAGTGATCTTTTATGATTACTAAACCGGTCACTATCAACCTGAATTATTACTTTTTCCTGGTTACTATCGTCCCCTTGAAAAATATGCAATTTGTAATCGGATGGCAGAGAACCATCTTTATGCATTAATAACTCTTCCATGAGTACTTGAGGCGTTTCAAGATCATAGAAATTTTCATCAATCTTTTGTCCTATTTTTACTTTTAGGTAACGATTGAATTGTGCTGATAATGCATTTAAATCTGTTAATTTTGACTTATCAAGTACTACTTTAACATTCTCACCACCACCTCCATTACTCGTTTTGATAACAAACTTATCAGGTGCTTTGTGAAAGAAATCAGGCGTTACATGAGTTGTTTTAGCAATTAAAGGAATTAAATGTTCTTTACCAATAGTATCTTCGACGTATTTTCTCACAGTATACTTATCAACATAACGAGAGAAGCTTAATGATTGAGAATCTAACTTTCGAGCAAATACTTTTTCTGAAAATGTACTAGGAGATATAAAGTCTGGATAATACTTATGAGTTATAACAAATCTAATTTTATTATAAACATTGGGAGTAATAACCAATCTAAGAACATCTCTAGTTATATTCTTTAATTCTTTTTTCAGATTCATTACTCAAATCATCCATATTCTTCATTATATTTTCAAAGCCATTTACGAAACCATCGTAATCAAATTTATCTTTCACATATTGAGTTCTTTGATTACGACAAGACAACACATCATCATCAATCGATAGAATATTTGAAGTAAACTCATCAACAAAGGTGTCATCACTGGCTTTTGTTTTCGTAATTAAGCCAATACTCTCGTTAACTAATACATCATTAATTCCATCAACTAGAGAAGAGCAAACAAAGCACCCTGCATTAAGTGCCTCTATAACGACTCTAGGTAGTCCTTCTTTGTGACTAGCGAATAAAAAAACGTCAGATAAAGACAAGTATTCATTAACAAAAGGAGTATATGGGACTATTATTACATTATCTTTTAGCCCAGAATCGTTTATTAAATTTAACACCTCGTCCTGATACTTAATGTCAATTTCAGTAGGTGGGCTTCCGATCATAAGTAATACATCACCATCTTTGTAGACTTTACCAAAAGCTCTTACAATATCTAGCTGATTTTTCCTTATACAAATACTTCCAACTGTAATATAAACTTTATTATATTTTTCTATTGTTCCTTTTATTTCTTCGACTGCGCTATAGTCCAAGATTTTAAAATTAAATCCTGTATTCAAAATAGTTAGCTTTTTTTGATATCGCTGCTTTTCATTTTCTGACAGAACATCACTACAGTCACTAGATATAAGAATTATCTTATTTGAAAGGGCTGCAGCGATTGAGGATATAAACTTAACTCGGTCATTGATCCTTACATACCAAGAAACTCTATCCCTTAAAATAAAAATAATAGGAAGGTAGAATAGAAAGCTGCGAATGTCATTCACACATATATAATCAGACTTTCCAATCAAGTTAATATTAAAAAGTTGCTTAATCCATAAATATATTAGCAGAAAAGGATATACAACCTTTTGGTAAAGTTTAAATTTACTTCTCGGCTTTAACAACAGTTCAGGAACAGGAAGAACAAATGAATTTATTCCTAAATCATTGGACTTCTGAGCTAACGGGCCGTTTTTAGATGTAATTAAACTAACATCCAAATATTCTTTACTATTTAATCCAGAAGCTAGCTCCAACATACTTTTTGGAGCTCCGTAAAGTCCCTTATAATAACTTTCTATAAAAATAATTTTTTTCATTAAATTAAATACTCTTTATGAATTTTTCATATTGACTCGTAATTTTCTCTAATGAGTATTTCTCGGTCGTATGATATATATCGTTATAGTTCCAAGACTTATTGATACAAAAAGACATCGCTTCTGCTAACTTTTCTACTGATAGATATTCAACTAATATACCATTATGATCATTAATTATGTCTCTCGGACCGCTTGGACAATCATAAGAAACTATAGGCGTTCTATATAATATAGATTCTAACAATACATTAGGGAATCCTTCATTGAATGAAGATAAAACTGTTAATTTTGCATTTTCATAATAAGGTTTAGTATTTTTTTGATGACCAGCAAATGAAACATTACTCTCTATCCCAAGTTTTCTCGAAAGTTGCATTAAACTTTCTTTTTCTGGTCCATCGCCTACTATAACCAATTTATAATCAGGGAATGTATTTAAGAACAGGGAAAATGCTTTTATCGTATCTTTAACGTTCTTCTGCTTTACTAATCTTCCCACATACAAAATATAATTTTCTTTTTTAACTTCTTTGTCGACGCCACTTTTAAAACGATCTATTGGATTATTAATGACAACATATCTTTCATTAACAGAATAGTTATCATCCATGTCCTTTTGTATACCAGTAGACTGGAATATATAGCCGTCGATATATCGATAAAAGGCCTTCATCAACGGACTGACTACGTATTGATACTTTTTGCTTTTATGTTTGATTGTTACGCTAAGTGTATTATTTATTCTGCTAATGATTTTTACATTATATTTAAATAATTTCTTTATTAGGAGAGCTACTAAACTGAGCTCATGATTAAATATTAAAACAGAATGTCCATTGATGTCTTTTAAAACTTTCTTCAACTTCCAAAAGCTTTTTAATGTACTCGTTTTGCCTAGGTAAACAATTTTTACTTTATCAGACACCTCATAAGAAGATCCTTCATCATCTAAAACAAAAATAGTAACATCATTTTTATCTTGAGATAGCCTTGAAGATATTTGGCAGCATACCTTTTCTGTGCCACCACCGATAAGAGAATTAATAATAAAATAGTAGTGCATTTAGAACAAATACCAAGAGTTAGAAACATTCCAAAGCAACGCAGAGTTAACACTTGTTTGGAAATAAGAGAAAAATTTCAAACCTGCATATAATAAAGGAATAAATATAAATGGAAAATAATAAAGTTTAAGCTTTTTAACGTTCAAAACACCGAACTTACATAGATCAGGAAGAATAAAAAAGAAAAGTAAAATATAAAAAAGATTAAACCTGTATGCGATGGGAATTGCAGTATACAATGGAATTATAAAAAACATAGAAGGAAGTATTCGAAGAACAACCATTGCATTAGTTTCATCTACAAACTTATCAAATTTAAAAACAAACGAAATGAAGAGAATTACAGCCAGATATATGTAGTTTAAATATGATGCACCACCCTCATCATCAACATAGTGGCTATAACCAACTTTCATAAGCATCGCTTTAAAAACAAATACCATTCCATATGAAAGAACACTACCCAACAAAAACATTAGAAAACGTATTGTTTTTTTATTGGTCAGAGAGTACATAAAGTAATAATAAAATATTATCACTAATCCCCACAACCCAGTCATTTGAATAGAAGTAGATAATAGTACTATTAGAATAGCTCTTAAATAATTTTCCTTTCTAAGCTCTGGGATTATAAAGAATAATATAAAAACACTTAATATCATCCTACTGATATTAAAGCTATCTATCACAAATAAGCTTATAGCAAAGTAAGATACGATTGAAAAAACATTTTTAGTCATTACATTGCATATCTTAAGATACAATGTCAATATGGATACTGAAAAAATAAATAGAAAAAAATTAAAATTATCGACTATAGATTTACTCAACCACATTAATAGAGCATAGCCAAATTCTATTCTTTGCTCATTAACACTAGATATATCCTTATTCAGTAAAACATTGAATATTTCTTGGTATACAATTGTATCAATACCTCCTTTCATGTGCGTGATTTCTCTCCACCCCATGATGGAAGATACCCCGACAACCATCGAAAAAAGAAACATGAAAGAAACTACATATAACTCGTTCAGCTTCTTATATTCTTTAGACTTCACATGAAGTAACGCAATTAAGGAAAGCGATAAAGAAAATACAATATATATATTCACATATTTACCCAAGTTTCATCACAACTATGTATAAGACTAGTAAAAATATTCATCATTATCATCAAACACCCATAAACTGCCTAACCACTTGTCATAATGTATTGAAGAGAATTTTTCACATCCAGAACCATGAGCAAATGTCATTTCCCCAAAGTATATTTTTCCACTAACATTATATAGGTCAACTCGAGCATATGAGAAAGGTTCTGCTAGCTTCCTAGCAATTACTACCATCTCTTCAAAATTATTAGGCTTTTTAAGGTCAGTATGAATGCAAGGTTTCTCTAGAGAAAATGGCAGCCAATTCAAGTTTTCGTCAAAAAATGAGCGTGTATGATTGGTATTTCTATCAAAATCCACATGCAATACAACTTTTGCCTCTCCAGACTTTTGTTTAAAGACATGAAACTTAAAGTCTTTTAAATCATTCGCTCCATTTTCATCATAGAGACGCTCTTCGATTAAGATCTTAGGTTCAATTTGGCTATACCACGTTTCTCCTTTAGTCGCTCCATAATCTACTTTTAATTGACTATTTAGATCTTCAACTATTGAAGCAAGCTTATTTTGACTTATTTTATCATCAATGACATAAACAGGCCCTGAGTTATGGTTTGCTTTAAGGACTAAACCTTTATGCTTTTTTAAAAGATCATTAGTCAAATCAACACTGATGCTTTCTCCCGTATATAATGTTGGGATAACAATTTTAGAGCCAACTAACTT
Source organism: Vibrio sp. 2CM40D (assembly GCF_023161825.1). Taxonomy (NCBI): domain Bacteria; kingdom Pseudomonadati; phylum Pseudomonadota; class Gammaproteobacteria; order Vibrionales; family Vibrionaceae; genus Vibrio; species Vibrio sp. 2CM40D. The sequence goes on along the minus strand of NZ_JALNTL010000005.1, from coordinate 206,396 downwards.
TTCAACGTGATCTTTTACAAGAATTTTATCCGCATACTGCGAGAACTTAGATGCATTTGAGTATTTTTTTCTATGAAGAACTTTCTCGTTATAAGTTTTAGGTCTAGAAATTTTTGGGATATAATTGTTAGCAAGAATAAACCTTTTAGCAAAAGCTAGACTTCTATATGTTTTAAATCTTCTAAGATAACTTTTCATTATAAATTCTTTTATAGCTCAATGTATAATTAAAAAACAAAATTGCTCTAGCAGTAAGCAATCCTAAAGCACAACCTATAACCGAAAATTTATAGATGAGAAAAAATACGATTACAGCTGACAGTATCGATGTTTTAATCGCTATATTTCGATATTCAACATCTAGGTTATTAGGCAAAAAATAACCAACACTAAAGGAGTTCGAGATTGCAACAAAGATCAAGCTAGTTGAAATTACTTTTATATATATATCACTCTCTAAGCTCACACCTAGAATAACTTTTATCAGGTCGGAACCAAAGAAAAACAATATTAACACACAAGGAATGACGATTAATAAATTCAAAAAAAGAGTAGGTTTAAATCCATTTTTGTTTCTTGAGGTAATTGGATATATTGATTTTGCGACAACATTTTGCAACATAAATATCACACCACATACTTTCAATGATATTGCAAAGTTCGCAAATTCTAACTTGTCCGCATAATTACCTAATAACATTAGTGGAATAGCATTATATAAATTGGGGGCTAATAAACCAATGAATACGCTTAATCCGTCATTAACTGTTCTTTTGATATTATTTAAAGAAAACAATTTAATCTGATAGCGACTTCTCAGAAAAAACAGCAATAATATAGAGGTAATAAAGATGGGAATAGTTGTGAAAAGTACAAGAAGGAAGAAATCATCTTTACTTTTTATAAAAACAACAATTGCTATAAGAAGTAGGATCTTATTAGAAATCGATGCAATCGATAGATATTTGGTTAGTGCTGCTCCTTGGAAAAACCAAGCGGAAGTCAGAAGATATCCCAAAATATAAAGAAAAAGAGGAATCAAATACCATATGGAGTTAAATACATTTACAACATATAACGAGGAAAATAAAAAGAACACACCAGATAAAACAAACCGCAACCCTTGATAATCAGCATAAGCTGTTTCTAAAGCTAATTTATTTGCTCTATTTTTTGCAGCCACTCTAACGCCTGAATATTGGACACCATAATCAATGATTGTATGACCAAATGTAAGCATTGTTACAAATAAAAGGTATTGTCCATACAACTCTAAACCAATAGCTCTTGTGATAATTGGCATGGTTATAATAGGTATCAACATGCCCAGAAAGTCAATCGCTCCTAGGCTAAGAACATTTGATAGAAGTTCTTTTTTATTTTTTTTTAACATTCACTTACCGATGATAAACCAACTGCATTTAAAGCCATTTATAATAAGAAGCATAATACTTCCTACTTTACACATTAAAAATGAAGAACTAACGCTATGATTTACTTCATTTCAGTCCCCATTAGTGCTGGCTTTTTGAACATACGATTTATCCATGCTGAAACTCTCCATATGTGACTAATAATGGAGAAATAACACGCAAACAGAATTATAAAGGCAAGGAACATTGTAGATTCACTGACATCAGTAAAGTCAGCCCACAAGCCGATAGCGGCACAAATTGATGCCATCGAACAGATGAAAATTAACGTTGCACCTGGAGAAAGCCCAATACGCTGACAAATATGGTGTAGATGTTCTCTGTCTGGTTGGAATGGTGACTGACCTTTACGAATACGACGGATCATAATGGTTGCCATGTCCATCAACGGTAAAGCTATTAACCACAGTGCTGTGACTGGCTTGAAGGCTACCGCTCCTGGTTCTTGCGTGCCGCGAATCAGCATCCAGACCACCGTAAAGCCGATAAACATACTGCCAGCATCACCCATAAAGATTTTAAAGCGACGACCAAGTGGGAAACCTAAGTTCAGAAAGATGTAAGGAAGCATCGCAGTCACGATCATTAAACAGATCGTGGCTAAATATTCGTTTCCGTTGTAGGCAAACACAATACCTAATGCTGTAAAGGTGACCGAGGCTAACCCGCCCAGCAAGCCGTCTATGCCATCAACCATATTAAATGCGTTAATTGCGCCTATTACCGCAATAACGGTGATCACTGCGCCAGCGACTTCATTAAGGGCAATGGTTTCGCTCCCCATTAAGTAGCCTAAATCGTGTAAGCTGTGGCCTCCGATGTAAATCATCGCAAGGGATATTCCAGCTTGGATAATAAGACGAATTTTGAAACTTACATCGTAGTAGTCATCTAATGCGCCGAGCACTATAAGCACAGCCGAACAAGATAAGTAGAGTGATAGGTTGTCATTCATTGGTAGGAACAGAAGGAACCCGACCAGTATAGTAGAGAAAATGGAGATGCCTCCTACAAGGGGTACTACTCCTTGGTGGAGCTTTCTTGCATTGGGTTTATCTACCAGACCTACGCGCTTAGCAACTTTGCGCATAACAAAAAGTAGAACGAACGACAAAATAAATACAAATAAATATGCATTATTCATGGTAGCCAACTGTGTTATTAAATAAGTTTGAGGTAAATCTATAACGCATCCGACTGATTCCCTTTACGGATTCCATTGCATCACAGGTCCGATACTGCTGATTCTTGCTTCGCTCGTATCTAGACACGCCGAACTCTAAGAATGAGCAGGTGATTTTTTGGCGTGACAAAACCACATTAGCCAACGTGGGTTGTAACGCATTGCAAACGCTAATTTCTAATATTGAATATGTAAGTAACTGAGTTCCACCGACACTAGCTCGTGACGGTCATCGGTTCTCAGCCTTTTATAGGCAGGCCAAATACAAAGCTGAATACACTAACTAACGGTTTGGGCCGGTAGTTATGTACTTCTATAAACCTAGTATTTGGTTTTGATAGGTATGAGAAATGGAGATTTAAATTGTAACCTATGCCTAACCAACATTTGCTCGCCACTTTGTTAGCTTTGAGCGTCCCTCTGACAAAAGGGAATTACATAAATTTGTAATAGTTCTCGTTTTTTATAAATCAATCTTGCCAGAAATGCACTTAGGTGCTTATTATTATTAAAAATTATCTTGCTTGGTCTCTCTTCTGTTAGGAAAGAGACTAACAGATGATTTGGGCACGCTACCGCCCCTAGGTCTGGCTCCTAGAAGCAAGTTTTAGACGTAGTGTTTAATGGTTGCGTTTCCAAACAGGAGACGAATTGTATAGTAAACACGTTGCAACTAAAAGTAGAACGTGTAAAAAGCTTGCAAAAAAATGTCTTTTTTCTGACACTTAACTCGCCATAAACGTGACGCTTTTTTTTGTTGGCTTACTAATTATTAAACTCCTTCCGGCATAGCTGATGTTTGTATAGCTAGCGCGTTAATCTCAGAAGTCTAACTGAAAATAGTTGCAATAATATGAATTGCATCACAACAGGTTGCAATGCTACACAGTCAAATTTATGACGAATATCTAAGTCTCTCTAAACTTTCGGTTTTGCTGTTTTCTTACTCTCATTATCCTTGCCTACAATACGCTCACTTATTCACCACTTTCTGCTTACCTTGTTCATTGCGCGATTGACTGAGCCGTCTTTACGTCGCGAGGTGTCGCTATATATGAAAGCAAATACTCGTAAGCGTGGGTTAACAAAGGAAAAGACGTCGTTTCGTTATGAAAGTACTGCACCACGGTGGGAAAAATACGGTTACTGGCTCTTGTCACGAGCTCGTATTACAAAATGGAAGTGTGCTGATCGACTGTGGTTTGCTACAAGGTCAAGATAATGCTCAGCAGGAGAGTTTGAATATCGACTTTTCTATCTCTGATCTCAAAGCGGTTGTTCTAACCCATTCTCATATCGATCATGTTGGTCGGCTACCTTGGCTATTGGCTGCAGGTTATAAGGGGCCTATCTACTGTACGGAAGCCACCGCTGAGCTCGTACCGCTTATGTTAGAAGATGGATTAAAGCTCCAGTTAGGCATGAGGCGCCATCAAAGGGAAAACGTACTCGATTTTATTCGAACGCTTATTCGCCCTTGCTCTTACTCCCAATGGATAGAGATAGAAGAACATACCTCTCTTCGCTTTCAACCAGCAGGACACATTTTAGGGTCTGCATATGTTGAGTTTCATTTATTAAACAATGAAGTTGTTGTGTTCTCAGGGGATTTGGGACCTCGTAACACGCCTCTCCTACCTGATCCGGTATCGCCTGAAAAAGCTGACTATTTGTTTATCGAGTCAACATACGGCAATAAAGTTCACGAAGATGTTGAGTCTCGCAGTAGGCGATTGCTTTCTATTATTGAGCATGCACTTCAGGATGGTGGCGTAATTGTTATACCTGCTTTTAGCGTCGGGAGAACTCAAGAGTTACTGTTTGATATAGAACAGCTTATTCATGAGCACGCCTTGCAAGATTCTCTGCCTATTATTCTCGATTCTCCTTTGGCTAAAAAGGTAACTACTACCTATAGGCAATTTAAAAAGCTTTGGGGAGCTGAAGCGAAAGAGCGGCTCGAGCATCACCGACACCCTCTTGCGTTTGATCAATGTATTACCGTCGAAAGCCACACTGACCATTTAAAGCTCGTCAATCGACTCGCGAGCACGGCAGAAGCTGCTATCGTGGTTGCGGCCTCTGGTATGTGTGAAGGGGGACGTGTCGTCAATTATTTAGAAGCATTGCTGCCAGATAAAAGAAATGATGTGTTATTTGCAGGCTATCAAGCAGAAGGGACGTTAGGTCGGCGAATTCAGGATGGAGAAGAGAACATACTGATTGAAGGAAGGCGCGTTAGAGTGGAGGCTCAAGTACATACCATGTCAGGTTACTCTGCACATGCGGATAGGGACGATTTAATACAGTTTGTTTCTGGTATCCCTACTCCTCCGAAAGAAGTTCACCTTATTCATGGTGAACAGGAGTCGAAAAGATCGCTTTATCAACAACTGATAACCCTCGGATATAACTGCGTTATATAGTGAAATGAACAATCATTTAATTTCAATGCAATATAATATATCGCAAACATAGTTTTTCGAGTTCATTGATATAATTACGTTAAGATTCAAAAACAAGTCATGAACAAGGACTCAGGTTCAAGAAAATTAACAAAGTTATGAGCATGTTCTGGATTCAGGGATATAATTTCTATACGAAATAAATTATAATCGCCGACTTGTAAGCAATTGGCTAGTCGATAACAACTTATTCCATTCCTATGACAGACAGTATGAGCGACACGCTTCAAGAACGAGAAGCTTCTGAATTAACTAAGCATAATTCTATCAGCATAACATCAGCATTGGACGAGTTATCCGCAAGTGAATCAAATGCTTGCCTTTATATCTACTGTCCAAAAGAAGACGAAGCAAAAATTGCTCAAGTACTTAAGAGGCATCCTGAGATTAATGCTCAGGTTAATAACTATTCTCTTAGAGACTTCAAGAGCAAAACGCTTTGCCACTTCAAAAGCTCGCATCTAGATCCTGAACAGCAAGCGTTTCTTGTCGCGGCGACAGAGCTAGGTGCTTGGGTTGAGCCATTAGTGAGCTATTTTGACCGTTCACTCGGATATACTGAAACTGAGCTTTTGCACAGCGGCTACTTCTTACACCAAAAAGCTTTTTCTATCCTTTCTAATCGCAAGAACAGCTGGCAAAAACGCTTCATCGATCTGTTGTTTGTCTTCATGCTGTCATGGGTTGCTATTCCAGTAGGGCTTATTACGGCACTACTCATTAAGCTTGAATCGCCAGGTCCGGTATTCTTTAAACAGCGTCGTACCGGCCAGTATAATGAAGAGTTTGAAGTGATTAAGTTTCGCTCGATGCGAAACGATGCAGAAAAGAACGGAGCCCAATGGGCAACAAAAAATGACGCGCGCGTAACGAAAGTCGGCTGTTTTATTCGTAAAACTCGCATTGATGAGCTCCCTCAGTTAATCAACGTACTAAAGGGAGAGATGTCGATGGTTGGCCCTCGCCCAGAACGTGAAGTGTTCATCTCTGAGTTGGAAAAAGCCATTCCTTACTATCGCTTTCGTCACGCCGTTAAACCTGGGGTAACTGGCCTAGCTCAAGTAAAATACCCTTACGGCGCATCGGTAGAAGACGCTATTTGGAAGCATAAATACGATGTCTACTACATCAAACACCAAAACTGGATGATGGAAGTGAAGATTCTTTTCCTTACAGTCAAAACGGTGTTATTTGGGATGGGTCGCTAAAACACGGCGAAGTTAATCGAACGGATCACAGGTATAAAAAAGAGCAGCGCCTTACGGTCGCTGCTCTTTTTGTGTGTATATTCTGTAAGCTCTATCGAGGATTAAGGAAACTAAGATTTGCGCTTAGTTCGGTGTTTCATCGTACCTTTAACGGCGTAGACAGAAAATGTAAATAGGCTTCTTGGCAAGCTCAAGCCTACTACGTCTCTGTAGAACTTCCATTGATATGACAAAACGCTAAATTTGTTAGCTGTCATACCACTATCCATCCGATACTTTGCTAATGGCTTAGGTAGACAGTACGCTTTAGGAGTATCTTTCAGTATATCTAACCACAATCCCATATCCTGACGTTTACGAATAAGAGGCATATAGCGCTTACCGAGTGCCTGTGCATCATAAACGGCGGTCAGGCACCCGATAACATTACTATACATAAGTTTTTTATACGTTGTATATTCGGGAGCAGTTACAACACTCAGCTCTTCTTCACTAGTAAAACGGCTGTAGTGAGTGTAGGTCAGCGGATAATCATTTTCGAGCATGAACGCGATTTGCTCTGACAGTTTATCTTCTGTCCAGAGGTCATCCGAATCCAAAAAGGCAATAAAGCGGCCTTTTGCCTTTTCTATCGCGAAATTCCGGCTCGCTCCTGCACCTAGGTTTTCTTTGTTCTGATATACACGAATGTTATCGTATTTATCAGCATATGTTTGAATGACTTGCCAAGTATTATCGGTAGAACGGTCGTCAACGATAATCAGCTCCCACTCACTATATGTTTGACAAATCACACTGTCTATGCTGTCTGGCACTGTACCCTCTGAATTATAAGTGGGCATAATTATCGATACTAAATTACTAAACTGATCCATTTTTATATAATTCGTTAGGTTATATTAATCAAATACAAAAAATCCAATTCATAAATAACTTTCAAAATCTTTTAACTTTCTGTTTGGAGGACGTATATTCTTAACGTAATTATATTCAATTTGTAAGTCATCATTAAAATACTTAAAGAACTCTGATTTTAGTAATGCCATTTCTTCAGGAGACAGTACATTTTCATAATAAACAACAAGTTGTCCCTTTACGTGTTGTTCACAACGATAAGCAATATTTATCCTGTGATTTACAGCCATATTCTTAAACACATAATATAGTGTAAGTGAAGGATAACTCTGATTAGTGCCGACAATATTCTTACCAACTCGCCCTGTTATCTCAGAAATAACCTTGCTTTTTCTACCACAGGCACATTCTACATCTTTAAGTGAGACATAATCACCCAAATCATATCTAATTGTTGGAAAAGATTTAGCTATCAGATTGGTAACTACAGCGCGACCTTCGACTACCTCTAAAATACAGCACTCTTCATTTATGTGCATATTCCCATAAGGACATTCAAACGCAATAATTCCCGACTCAGCAGAACCGTACTCACTGACTATTTTCCTTCCAAAAGCTTGCTCGACCTCATCCTGATAGAAATCATAAATTTTCTCAGAGGTACCTTTAATGAACTTAATATTGGACAGCTGAATATTTCTTTTATTTGCAAGTTTTGCCACTTCATAAATCATAGAACTATAACCAGATAGATATTCGGCCTTTCTGCATTTATCTAGAAAATTCTCTAAGGGCTTGTCTGAGTAGGAAAAAACACGAAATCTATTCATAAGGAAATCAAGGAACCTAACCTTCAAAAGAGAAAGACCTCTGTGGTTAAAGCCCCAGAAGTATCCATTTCTATGCCAAACATTAACTCCAAAATGTGCCATCCCCCTTGCAATCGAAGCTCGATTATAAGAATCCCATAGTTCATCTTTATAAAAAGTTAACGCTTGACCTGTAGAGCCAGATGTTTCAGAAAAAAACAATTTTCCAAATTTATAATTATTTATAGTGTGGATATCATTATTATTAACAATCAATGTATCTTTACTTAAAATTGGCAGTTCCGTTAAAAAGCTCTTATCGTATGTATTACTAGGCGAATAGGAATGAGAATCTAGCAACTTTCTATAATAAGGTGAGTTCTGATAAGCAAATCTTAATATTATATTTAACCTTTCATTTTGAATTTCTTCAAGTTTTTTTTCCTCAAGGTAATATGATTCATCAAGTTCTTTCTTCACTTTTTTAAACGAGGGATTTCGAATAGCAACCCCGAGATAATATATCAACTTACTTATCAAAGCTAACCTCTTAATTACAAATAGACATATCAAACTATAAAATATAACTCTACTTTATTTAGCATATCTCAATAACCAGTTCATCAAAATGCAAAAATCGAGCATAAAAATAGTCCTGATAGATATATAGCGTAAATTACTTAACACCAATGACCGATTGATAGAAAGCTCTATTTTCTATGCACTTTTCTTCTACATTGAACTTACCGACGACGTCATTGTAGGCGTTCAAAGTCATTTTGTTATAAGTATCAACATCTAAACTATAAGAGATTTCAAGTGATTCAATGATATCATCTACATTAGCACTTGAAATAAGAATACCATTTACAGAATGTTTAATAAGCTCATTAGCGCTAGTTTGATTTGAGTATAATACTAAAGTTGAGCAAGCCATTGCTTCCAAAGGAGCTAAAGAAAACGCCTCCGCTTTTGTAGGAGAAACAAAAAATGAACTATTGCGAATCTGATGCACTAGTTCTTCTTTTGCTAAGGGAGTGTGGAACGTACAATTATTAATTCCTGCTAATTCAAGCTTTTTAATTAAAATATCCGATAGACCTTCAATATCTTTACCATAGACATCTAAAGTTACATTACCTTTTCCTTTTGAAAAAGTAATCCACGCTTCAATAAGCTCACAAATGCCTTTCTTTTTAATTATTGAACCAGCAAATATATACTTTTTAACTTCAAGTGAATCGACTTCATGATATAAGTCATCTACTTTAACACCGTTATGTATTGTGGAAAATTCTTTGGCTTTTAGTCGGAATAACTCATTAGTTGCATGGGCAGTATAATCGCTAACAGAAACTATATAATCAGCTTTAAGCAAATGACTTTTTTCAATTATTCTCCACAAAAAACTTTTAAGGCCAAATTGTTTTAACTCCTTATAAAAGTACGATACTGAACCATGAAGTCGAACTATAAACTTTGCTTTTAACTTAGGGAAAAATGCAAAAAAACCATTAAAATCTTGGCACTCAACAATATCAATTTTTTTATTACCTACGATCTTAGCTACATTTCTATATAACTTTATACGATCAAATAATTTATTGAAAATACCACCTTTCCTTCCCGGAATACGTACTATATTAACGCCGTTAATTGACTCATTGGTTGTTTCTTTAACATTATACAAGCCAACCACGTAGACATCACATTGAGCAGATAAAGACTCTGCAAGTTCTTTTGTAAATACACCGATACCGCCAGCTGGATATGGTGGATATTCATTACAAACGAAAAGTACTTTCATAACTAAACCTTAAAAGATTTTAAGTAAGAGATAAAGATCTCACTCAGCAATCGGACATTAACGTCCTTTATTGCTATTTTTGTGAAAGATTTAAGCCGATGTTTAATATACCTATTAATCTTTCTATTATCTTCAAGACTCTTACCCTTGTCTATTGCTACATATATATCTGGAGGTAATTTCTTAATTTTCGCCTTTGATAATGAACCAAGAGAGTCAACTCGATACCAAAGAGTTGAAGTATTGCTCGATACCGCCTCATGAGAAGACAATAACTCTACCCACAATGCTTGGTCCTCACCAAAATTACAGCCTTCTTTAAACTTATTACTTTGTTCAAATAACAGTTTTGATAAGCATAGGCACCCAGGAAAAAATGGTTGGATTGACCGCGTGCAATCTAATAAAAAGTCATCATATTTTCCATCTTTTAACTCTTTCCTTTTTATAAGGTGTCCTGAACTGCTTTCCCAAAAAGAATAACTTGTAAAAAACATGTCATGATTTTCATTTTCTCTAATAAGACTATCGAAAACTTTTAATTGCTCACCCGAAATTAGATCGTCAGAGTCAAGAAAGATTAAATAGGAGCCTTTAGCCAAACTTGCACCATAGTTGCGAGCAGATGACACTCCAGAATTTGAACGTTGAAAATATCTAATTTTTTCAGACATTCTATGAAAATCGATATATTCTGTTCCATCAGAGCTTCCATCATCTATAACTATTATTTCATAGTCATTTCGACTTTGATTCAATACGCTATTTAACGTATCTACTAATTTATCTTTTCTATTATAAGTTGGAACTATATAACTATATTTCATCATTACCACTTAAGTAAAATTCTTTATAAGTAAGAGTTAGGCAAACTATACCCTGAAGTAAGAAGGCATAATGCACTAAAAATACAGATGTATTAACAAGACTGAAAAAAATGATGCTAACAAGAAAGGTTAGTGCATGCCCCATCTCTATAGATACAAAAGCTTTAGTTTTTTTAAGATAAACTAACTTTAAACCCAAGATATAAGATAGTGCCCTAAGAAAGAATGATAGAAAAACAATTAATACTATCTCAAAGTTCGCTGTATACTTCTTATCTAGGAGTAAGCTAACTATAAAATCAGGAAAAATAACAAGAAGAATCAATGCGAAGAGTAAAGCTAAAGCAATAAATAAAGATATACGATATAAAAAACTATCTATAGACGGACTTCTATTTAATTCAGGTATTATATAGATAGATGACAGAGCTCCAACACCGATCAAAAGAGAGTCAGAAAGACGCCAACTTGCGAAGAGAATAGATAGGTTTACAGAATCTATATCATAAAAATGAAACAGTATATTTCTGGAAAGAAGGTATATCAGAGGAACAGCAAATGCAGATACAACTGCCATTTTAAAATAAGGGAGATATTTGTATAAAAAAGGTTTAATAATACCTGTTTTTTCAAAGAATGAAAAACCACTGTAATCGAATTTTTTTAATCGATACAACACCAATAAAACAACAAATATACCTATAACTCCTTGGGTTAATATCACCACCTGTACACCATAAGAATCATAAACAAATTTTATTGCTGCAAGAAAAAGTAGCATTTCAAAAAAGACAAATATTGTATAATCTTTTTTTCTTCTTTGACCGTTCAATATAGAATACAGTGTAGACTTAATAGCAATCACAAAAGAGGTAAATACAATTACGCAACCAAAACCACCACTAAATAGATAAGAAATAGGCAAAATTAATAACAGTAAAATAAATGATATTTTTAATAAAGTATAAATATCTTTATCACAATTATTCTTTACTGATTCATTAAGAAAACCATTTATTAGCCCAAATGAGAATATGAACTGAAGCACAGAGAGCTGATTTTGGATCAAATAGTAATCACTCAAATCAGAATGGGAGAATGTAATAGAAATTAACTTAAGTACTCCAAATGAAGCAAGCAGCTTAGAACTAATGGCTAGAATATTTAATAGCATGCTATTACGTCACCGGCTCGCTTGTAGTGTATGACCCATACGCCAACATAATAAAATAATAATAAAAGTTATAGTCATAAGGACGTTGAAACATGTTCAATAGAATTACCAAAACAAGTGAAGTTTCCGATAAATAAAAACGGTGAGATTTGATAAACAAAGACATATAAAAAACCAAAATAATAGAAAAAACAAAACCTAACAAACCATAATTAAATATAACACCTTTATATGAGGATACATCATGCCCAGTCCTAACATGAGCATCTTTTCCTTCGCCAATTAAAAGCGCTTTACTATCATTTAAAGCCGACAAATATTGTTTTTCAAATCTATCATCTACACGATTATCTTTTATTGTAATTTTATCACCATCCCAAACACGATCTAATATATATCTCTTACCACCATCAGTGGTAAGGACCGTAAGCAGTAAAATAAAAATTAATGATGCATTAAAAATTAATTTTAATGATATAGATTTCAGTGAAAAAAAGTATCTAGAGCACACTCCAACCAGAAGTAAAATATAACCACCTAGAGAAAATGAGAGTATATTAGACAAGACCAAAATTGTTATTTTAAAATTATTATTCTTACTTTTTTTATTTAAAATAAATGTAGTCAATATTGCCGTAATAGTTCCAACCATTCCAGGTTCGTCAAATATGGAAGAGAACCTGAAAAACTGATAGCCAAAAATACTTAAGTGCTGATCATTTAGTACAGCATTAAAACCATAATTAATGTAAAATTGACCTCGACTGGCCTTAATATAGTTCGTAGGGTCAATATGCCCTATAGCATCAACAAATCCAAAAACAATAAGTGGGTATTGAACAATTGATAGTGATAATATAAAAACCACCAACACGAGAAACATATTAAATGATGATGTCCTTATATGGCTAGGCAATAGTGAAAATATCAAAATACCTATAATACCAGAAGAAATCAAAGCAATATCATCTCCCCTTGGGAAATAACCGTAGATAATCCACAAAGACAATACCATAAATGCTATAAGATTATTCCTGCCAACGGATTTATTTGACAATAAATATAACGCTGATAATAAAAACAGTGCTATAAAATTCAACTTATATATATATGCATTTTCCCAGAGATAACTTGGATAAAGAGAGTTAAATGCAAAGAGCGCACAAGTTACAACCAAGCTTCGCTCAATAAACTTCATACCTTAGCTTTCCAATACGTCTTAGTGAAATCTATGAGTTTATTACTCTTTATCAGTATAGGAACTTTTTTTATAAAAAATAAAAATTTAAATACATATTTATACCTACTTTTCAGCCTATTGAACATTTCTCTCTTAGCTCTTACTTTATCCTCAGTAGAAAAGAAGTCGTTACCTGATACAATTAATGGATGTATGCATACGTAATTATTACAATAGTATATTTTGCCACCACTATGTATCACATCTGTAAGTAATATATATTCTTCTCCAGATGGTAAATTAGTTCCAAGACCAAAGTTTTCATCAAATTTAATTCTATTTTCTTTCATATGCTCTACGTTTAAGCACATATCAATAGAAGCTATTTTTGCACATGTAAATATATTAAGAAATTTACTTTTCTTAGCAACCCATTTTTTTTTAAAACCAAGAACATGAGAGCAAGAAAAATAAACACTTTCACCATAGTCACTTGCGATACTATTTGACTCCATTAAAAAACATTCTAATTCTTTACGATTAATTTTGACATCATCATCAAGAATAAAACCAAATTTACTTTGGCATAGCTCTATGGCTTTATTTCTACTTTTTGACAAACCAGTATCGAACATCTGCTCGTAGACTATATTTTCCGAGAAGTTACTTCTTGCAAACTCTAGATAATGAGCCTCATGACCATCTGTTATTTGATGAACTATTACATAACGAACGCCATCTTCCAATGTAACATTCATTAATCTTTCATTCATTGTTGAAATAAGAAATGTTACATCCATCTTAAACCTCAAATAAAGTCTTCTTTATATAGTGAAAAACAACCAATATCACTGATAATAATGCGCCCAAGAATGTACCTAGTATACAAATTAAAGCACGATTGGGTTTAGCCTTAATCTCAGGTACTACTGCTGGGTCAACCGTCTTAAAGACAAACTCCTCTTGAACTTCTGCAAGCATTAAGCTTTTAGTCTGTTCTTCTATAAGTTTATAAAAGGTACTCTGCATATCTGCAACCGCAGTTTTTTGAAGCTGTGTATTGAGGTAAGCAAGATTTTGAGAGCTCTCTTTAATTGTACGCTCACGCATCACTTTGTTAATATCCTCTACAAGCCATTCAACCCATTGCTGCGCGAGATAGGGAGAGTAGTAGGTAATAGAGAGATTATATAAACCACTTTCTTTGTCTGACTTTATAGTTAGGATTTCCTTGTTAAATACTTCAAATGCTTCTTGTGCGGTAGGTTTTGCCCCACGAAGCCCCTTCGGATCACGTAACCATTCTCCCGATGCTGGATCATAAACATCTTTATCAATAACCAGCTCATTCTGAGTTAAATCCCAACTTTTCGTCGCCATTATTGGTATAAGCAATTCATGCTTATTAATGAATCGTTCTATAAATTGACGTGACTGCATTACCTGTACAGCCAAGTCTACGTGAGACGATTCAGCTCCACCTAAATTCACACCAGCTAATGCCGCTAACCCACCGAGCTGCCCTGCCATTTTTGACAGCCCTCCCCCACTAACACTTTCTGTTGGAGCTAATAGTGCATCGGCTTTGTATATATTGGGGAGACTTAAAGCGTATACCACAGAGCCAATAGCAAAAAGAAGAGTGATGGAAGTAATTAGCCACTTTCCTTTCCATATTACTCTAATAAGATCTCGTAGGTCGATTTCGTCATTATGAACCTGAGAGGTTTGTAGTGGTTGAGAGGTGTTATCTTTGTACGCTTCTTTAGTTGATTCCATTGGATTTATAGAGTCCTTGGCTCTTAAGCTAAGCTCCCCTTGCCGATTCTCGAGTTTGCTGACAAGAGTACTTCATAAAGGTAAAAGTTGTAGTTCTATTTTTGCCGCTATGATTTTGTGGAAAAGGACTACAACTCTACTATTAATTTGTATATCAAACGATTGATACGCTACTTTAGGGCATTAATCGCAACACCCGTCTGATAAAGAATCTGCGTTGCAGCAGTCCAAGTACTTAATGCATCACGGTAATCGGTGTCAATTGGCACAACAATAGTATCGCCAGCTTTTAACCCTTCTTTATTGTTCCCGAACCAATAACCTGATGATGGCTTGTAAACAGAACCATCTGCACGCACTACAAAAATACGGTCTTCATCCGCTTGTTTCTTAGCTCCACCCGCTTTGTTCAAGTAATCATCAACATCAAGTTTGTTGTCTAACAAGTAGGTAATTGGAACCTGAACTTCACCCATAATCGATACAGTATTGCGGAAGGTTGGGACAAAGAGGAAGTCTCCATCTTCTAGCATAAAATCTGCTGAACGCTCACCCTTTAAGATGCGATTTAACTGTACCACCATACGGCCAAGTGCTTTGCTGCGACTTGCTTCTTCAACAAATGCTAACGTTTTTTCTGGGTCTGAAATTACAGAACCTATATTGCTATCTGCTCGGAACGTTTTCTTCGCGGTTTCTTTACGCATATCTGCGGCGTATTGATTTAAAAGCTTCTGCTCTTGTAAACGCAATGCTTCACGCGTAAATATTGCTCCTTGAGGGTGAGCAAACTCTGTCAGACCTCCAGCTCTGTCCAATAACTCACTTAAGGTTTCACCTTGGCGCACGGTATAAGTGCCAGGGAAGCGAACTTCACCCTGTAAAGTGACTGTGCTTTGTAGCTTCACATTTGGCTTTTCTAAGATGTTCAAACGATCTCGTCCCACGATAACTGCATCGTCTGAAGCACTGCCTTGAATTGCTTTACGCAGATCAATACGTTCAACATCAATATAAGCACGCTCATCCGCATTATTAATCGCGGTTCGTGCAAGTTCTGCATTAATTGTAAATGCGTTGTAAGTCAAACCACCAGCTGCTTCAATAAGCGTTGATACCGTCATTCTTGGAGTAATCGGGTAACGCCCTGGGTGCTTCACTTCACCAAAGACTTCAGCAATTTGAGGGGCTAGTCCCAAACGAGACTGTTGCTGAAGTTGTAACAACACAGGGGCAAGTAAAGTGCGACGAGTATTTTGCTTCAGCTTTTCAAAGTCTTCCTCTGTAATCTCTTTACCACGGAAAATGATTTTAGCTGGTTTCGCCTGCTCTGTGGTGCTCGGGTTGTTCAGCGTACCGTTTGCTGAATGCGAAACGGAAACAGAAGAGCTCATCACTTCTTGCTCTTTCTGTTGTTCCAGCTCAGCTTGTTCTTGCGCTTGCTCCAATGTTTTTGCTTTTGCAACAACCTCTTGTGTTGCTAATGTATCCAAGTCTTCGTTATTAAAGCGGTTGAAAACCAATATACGATCTCGTGATTGTAACTGGAGGTTGTCTTGGCTACCTGGTGATAGAATTGCGTTGGCTAAGCTTAGTTGGAACACTTCAATATCACGTTGCGAATTAATCTCTCTTACCACAACCGCATAGTTAACATCAGCTGTAGAATTAAAAGCTGAGTCAACAGATTTGAAAAGATCAGCAACACGAAGACCATTGCGCCATTCCACATAGCCAGGATGACGAACATCTCCCTCTATCTGTACGTAACGAGTAAGTTCTTCACTTTTTTTTAAGATCTTGATGGCATCGCCATTTTTAACTTTACTCTGTCGATCTTGCGTTTTATTGAAATCAAGCGTCAGAGCCTCACGAGCGCCATGTGAAGCGTAGCGTTTTATCTCCAATTGCTCGACATGGGCATTCGCAGTAAAACCACCAGCCATCTGAATAAGTTGCTGGTATGTTTCACCTTGCTTGACTTCATAAATTGCAGGGCGGTTGATTTCGCCTTCTATAGACACTGTATCGTTAACAGAACCGATTAAAACAACATCATCCGGAAGTAAGCGCACATCATTACTTGCATCACCTTTTAGTAACAGGTCATACATATCCAACTTACGAATGATTTTACCATCACGCTTTAACTGGATATCTCTCAGCGCCCCACTTTCACTAAAGCCGCCGCTGTAATAGATAGCTTGTGAAATTGTCGTCAATGCGCTAACCGTGTAGGCTCCTGGTTTATACGCATCCCCCATGACAAACACTTGCATGGTGCGCAATTCACCCATTGAGATATCACTGCGCACACCAATCATTTGTTCTTTTACTCGTTGAGTCAGAGAGTCACGCACATCGGAAAAATGCATGCCTGCAACATTTACTGGCCCAAGTGAAGGGAAGTTGATTGTGCCCGCACGATTTACGCGTAAACGATGCGTTTCATTATCTTTACCAAATAACTGCACAATGATTTCATCACCTGCACCTACAGTGTAATTCGCTGGAACTGGAACATCACTGATCGGAGCAAAAGTACTTGGAGAACCAGAAAAAAGATCTAAACCAAAACGTTTTAACTCTTCTTGTTCACCTTTTTTCATCCATTGTTCTTCTATATTGGAAGATAATGCGCCACTAGCTTCAGATCTAGGTTGGATTACTTGCGGATTTTCGTAAGGAGACTTGTTTGAAGACGAACTAGAAGGAATGGAGAAACCATATTTACTCGCCAAGGCCTGTTGTTGATCGGCGGGTAGATTTTGAAACATTTTAATTTGTTCTGGAGTGGGCGTTTGTGCTATCGAATAAGACGCAAACGTATTTGCCAATATAAAAACGGCAATAGAGAAATATCCTTTAAACATGGTATGTCACTATAATAGTTGAATAAAAGACCCTAGCCCCAAGTTTGAGCTCTAGGTATTTAAATTAGAATCGGTGCTGAAAACCCAGTGTAATCGAGTTAAGGCGAACTTGGTCTTCAGAGATGTTATCAACGAACTCAAATATCACCGCGCTTTGGTTGTTTAAAGCGTAGTGCATACCTAACCCAAAACTAAATCCTTGTTCTTTATGAGAACCTACATTTTGTAGATCAAGCTTAACGCTTGAATATCCAGCTAAACCATAAAGTGCAACTCGCTCTGAAACGGGCATATTCAACTTAACAAAGCCGCTCAAAACGCTATCAACGGCAAGACCACTGTCACGTTGAACTGATGTTCCATAACGCCCTTCTAAGCCAATATAGTCATTAAAGAAATAACCAGCTTGCGCACTAAGAAGGAAAGGGCTCCCCTCTTTTACGGACTCAGAAGACGAGCTTTTCAATTCTGCATTTGAGTAGCTCACTAAAGCGCCTGCGTAAAAATCTGCTGACGCTGAAAAAGAACTCAGGCTCAAGCCCAGTGCACTAAGTATTCCCAAACAATGCTGCTTTTTTATCACGTAAAAGTTCCTAGTACTGGTAATAATATGGACTGCTAAGACAAAGTTAAGCGTGCTATGCAGGCCAATAAATACTGAAGAGCTGGCACGCTACCGCCCTGAGGCGTTGAGCGTAAGCCACTGTATCGCTTTCTATATGGTGTAAGTAAAAACGACCTATTGACTCCAAACCTCTAGTTCTGGAGGAGATAGGCCGACAAATTATGCACTCTTGATAGTTTATCAGCAAGCAAGGGAGCAAGATAACCGCGCAATGTCACGCTGGTGTTAGAAATGAGATCATAAGCCATGGCAAAATAAGAAACTATTTACATGCTAAGGCTTTTTTATCTAGAATATAATTTGGAGCATTTTTTATGCTACCAAACATCGATGTTTTTTATACCGGATACACAAGGATTAATAATGAAGAATACAGCTCTAGCTATTCTTATGGCTCTAAGCGCATCAACTGCATTTGCAGCAGAAGAAGCAGGCTCAACAGGCGCTGCGTCTGCGTCAGCAACTGGCACTACAGCTGTAGGTGTAGGTGCAGCAGCAGCAGTAACTGTAGTAGCAGTTGCAGCGTCAGATAGCGACTCAACATCTACTTCAACATCTACTTCTACTTCTACTTCTAACTAATTTCGTTTTGTAGAACAGAAGCCAATCGCCCTGATTAAGTCAGGGCGATTTTATTTGTAAGAGGGATCAATGAATATCTTCCGAATACCTAAATGGATACGCCAACTCCTCATTCTTCCATTACTCCTTGTACTCTTTGGCTGCACACAGAAATTCAATGATGTTTCAGCAACCGTCCAAGAAGCCTACGGTAACTACATCGATGTCGAGATGACATCAGAAGAAATAAATGCAGTTCCTTATGCCAGTGCCTATTTGAAACTTGGAAATCAAAAACAGGTGTTTGTTGTTTTAGCTTTTGCGGAACGAAACCCTCTCAATGGAAAAATACAACTGAAATGGGTAAGTGCTGACAAAGCTATGATCGTTACGGAGAATGGGCATATCGTCAAAACGATTGGTCTACAGAGTGGGGACTTAGCAGGTGTTTACGGTGACGTTCCAGGTTTTTCTTTAGACTCAACCTCTGTCAACTACACACTTTCATACGATTGGGCAACACAATACCGTTATGGCTTTCCTGCAAATATAACGCGTTCTTACTCAGGCCAAGAAACGTTAACAACACCTATTTCTAGCACTATGACCAACGTATATAAAGAAGTTGTTGAGTTTAGCAGTCTTTCTCAATCGGTCGAAAACTACTATTGGGTCAATGAACAGGGTCAGGTCGTTAAAACCTTACAACACCTAGGGCCAAATATGATTCCGGTTGAGTTAACCATTTTGAAGGGATATAGCAAATCATGAGCAAGCAACTACTCACATTATTCGGTTTGGTCATACCGCTTTTGAGCATGCCTAGCTTCGCTCAAACAGAAACCTCTGCTATGCAACCATTAAATGTTGAATTGCTAGAAGCAGGCAAACGGCTACAATTTCAAGGGCCGGCTCGTTTAGAAAGTGTGTTAGCACTTGCTAGGGAGCAAAGCGTCTCTCTGCAATACTCTCTTGGTACCACTTTGTTTGATAAATCGGAACGCGCCGAGAAAACCTCTACCGCTTTAAAGAACTCGGTGCTCAATCAAATGATTCAACACAATTTGGTCGCACATCCATTCTACAAGTTCATTCAGCAGCAAAGCTTTGCACCGCGTTTACTGTCTGCGATCGATGTTGATAAAATTCGACTAGATAAATTCGACAACCCACTGTTGCGCGGCGATTACCTGCTCGCTAGCCCTCTACGCGAAGAAAAAGTGTATTACTTAGGAAACCTAAGTAGCGTGTATTCCGTTAAGGCGCAAGCAGGCATCCCTTTGCAAAGACAAATAGAGAATTTGAAAAATAACATTGGTGCGTTATCAACACCGCCAGTGTTGATCTACCCAGATGGTCACGTAGTTAAGCCGCATCACGGAGCTTGGTTAACGACACAATATTACTTACCACCTCTGACATTGGTATATATTCCGTTTGGTGATCTTGAATACTCCGAAATGGACCAAGATATTGTCCGCCTACTCACTCAATTGATACCAAGCTCCACAAAGAGACCACAATGATGCCAATTAGAAAAAGCTTAACCCTTTCTTTAATGGGCCCTGCATTGGTTTGGGCTCAAGATATACCCTTTGAGGCTCCCTCGTTACAGCCTTCTCAATCTGATTTTGGTGGTGTTGGTTTAATGCAGATGCCAACCGGACGTATGGCTCCTGAAGGGGAATTCAACTTTTCTGTAACAGGTAGTGATGAGTACCTTTTTTACAATGTGACTCTGCAACTTATGCCGTGGCTAGAAACAACCATCCGTTACACTCAAGTTAACGACCTGCCTTATTCATCATCCTTCCCCGATGTTGACAATGAATATACAGACAAGGGGATAGATTTTAAATTTAGATTATGGGAAGAATCTGAATACATGCCAGAAATCGCCCTAGGGGTACGAGACTTTGCTGGTACTGGTCTTTTTGATGCTGAGTTTCTTGCAGCGACAAAACGATATTCTAATTCGAAATTAGGTACTTTTGATTTTACTTTAGGTATGGGCTGGGGCTACCTAGGAACTAGAGATACGGTCACAAACCCTTTTTGTAAAGCATCAGACAAATTCTGCGATAGACCTTCAGAATTTCTATCTACTGGCGGAACAACTAACTTCGATAGAGCCTTTAAAGGCCCTGCTGCCCTTTTTGGTGGTATTGAATATCAGACTCTTCATAAGCCTCTTCGCTTCAAGCTTGAATACGACGGTAACGATTACAGCACAGACTACCCTGTAGTTCAGGCCGGTGTAGATATGTCTCCCCACACGCCATGGAACTTTGGTGTGCTCTACCGTATCGGAATGGCCGATTTTCGTTTAAGTTATGAACGCGGAGACACGTTGGTCGCGGGCTTAACGCTAAACACTAATTTCAATGACATGCCATCATTCTGGCGAGATACACCAACACCAGAAATCGAAGATAGCCAGCCTGAAGAACTGTCTGATGTTGATTGGGAACGTGTAACAGAAGATTTAGACAAAATTGCTGGTTACCAAAACACGCGTATTTATGTTGATGACAATACAGTAACTGTCGTTGGTGAGCAGAAGAAATATCGTGACCGTACAGAGGCACACGAAAAAGCGGCAGCTGTACTCCATAATGAAATGCCTGACGATATTGATACCTATGCGATCAATGAACGTAGCCGAGGCTTAGTCGGCGAACAAACGATTATTTCCAAAGAGAAATATCGCGACTTTGCCCAAGTTAATTACATCAATCCGAAAATAGAAGATGCAACCTCAAGGGCTACTACTAAGCCAACGGGAGAATCTATCTACGATGGTTTTGAACGTTTTGATTGGGGCTTTGCACCTAAACTAGTTCAAACTCTCGGAAACGCTGAAGATTTCTATCTCTTTAGTGTAGGGCTAAGCGGTAATGCCTCATACTGGCTGACGGACAACCTTGAAATTGGCGGTTCGTTATACTGGGATTGGTATAACAACTACGATAAGTTTATTTATGTCACTCCACCTGATGGCACTACCGTTCCTCGTGTTCGCACCATGTTCCGCGCTTACCAAAATGAACATGCTGTAACCATGTCAAACTTACAATTGACTTGGTTCCAAGAGTATTCCGATACGATGGATCAGCAATTCTACGCGGGTTATCTGGAGAGCATGTTTGCCGGAGTTGGTACCGAGTTTCTTTACCGACCGCAAGGAGCTAACTGGGCGATTGGCGCTGACGTCAACGTAATTTCTCAACGTGATCCACAAAGTTACTTCGGTGTTTACGACGAGAAATGGCAAAACGTGCCAGAATATGGACGTCCGTTCCAAGTTATTGATAAAGGCTTCACTGGTTTTGTATCTGGTTACTACTACCCTCAATGGGAATTCCTACAAGATTTGATGATCCAAGTCGATGTTGGTCAGTTCCTAGCTGGCGATGTTGGTACACAAATCAATGTTTCTAAGCAGTTCAAGAGTGGCGTAATTGCTGGCGCCTTTGCCTCATTTACAGACTTGTCTGCGGATGAATTTGGTGAAGGTAGTTTTACCAAAGGTTTCTACTTGTCGATTCCATTTGACATCATGACCGTTAAGCCAAGCAACAATCGTGCGAACTTTAGTTGGCAGCCTCTTACTCGTGACGGAGGACAGAAACTCGGACGTAAATACAGCTTGATTGAGTTGACCGACGAGCGAAATCCTTGGTATCAAAGGCCTAACCGTTCGGATGTGGAATAATAAAGTAATCAAGGGAGCTGCGGCTCCCTTTTTCATATCTAGATACTGAGTCATAGAAGACTCAAACCTATCTTCCTGCTTCCAATAGCGCTACTTTTCGTTTCTTGCTAGAATTCCTGAGAAAATTTTAATCTATGGTGGAAGTTCTATGATCATCGTAACTGGTGGCGCTGGCATGATCGGCAGCAACATTGTTAAAGCACTAAACGAAGCTGGTATTAACGATATCCTGGTTGTCGACAACCTAAAAAATGGCAAAAAGTTTAAGAACTTAGTTGATCTGGACATCACAGATTACATGGATCGTGACGACTTTCTGACCCAAATTATGGCGGGCGATGATTTTGGTCCGATTGAGGCAATTTTCCACGAAGGTGCTTGCTCTGCAACGACTGAGTGGGATGGTAAGTACATGATGCTAAACAATTACGAGTACTCTAAAGAGCTGCTGCATTACTGTTTAGATCGCGAGATTCCATTCCTATACGCTTCTTCCGCAGCCACTTACGGCGATACAGAGACTTTCGTTGAAGAACGCGAATACGAAGGCGCACTGAATGTATACGGTTACTCGAAACAGCAGTTTGATAACTACGTTCGTCGCCTATGGCAAGATGCTGAAGAACATGGTGAGACCCTTTCTCAAATCACCGGCTTCCGCTACTTCAACGTATATGGCCCACGTGAAGACCACAAAGGTAGCATGGCATCAGTTGCATTCCACCTAAACAACCAGCTTAACGCAGGTGAAAATCCTAAATTGTTCGCGGGCAGCGAATCATTCAAACGCGACTTCGTTTACGTTGGTGATGTATGTAAAGTAAACCTGTGGTTCTTAGAAAACGGCGTATCAGGCATTTTTAACTGTGGTACTGGCCGTGCTGAATCTTTTGAAGAGGTAGCAAAAGCAGTTATCAAGCATCATGGCAAAGGCCAAATTGAAACCATCCCATTCCCTGAGCACCTAAAAGGCGCTTACCAAGAATTCACACAAGCGGATCTGACCAAACTGCGCACCGCAGGTTGTGATGTTGAATTCAAGACAGTTGCAGAAGGCGTTGCCGAATACTTAACTATCCAAAACAGTTAAGCACCACAAGGTGGTAGAACCATAACCTGCCACCTTTACTCAAGTGCAATAGCCTGTATCATTCCTAACTATCTTTTTCTCATTTAAACCACTTCGCCCGTACACGAATAGGTAACTAGACACGCCATGACAATAAAACGTGATGACTTCGACCCCAAAGCATATAACCCTGAGTTTAAGCGCCACTTTCTGTCGCCTAAGTACTGGGGCACGTGGTTAGGTGTTATCTTATTTTTACCGTTATCATTAATGCCACTGGGTTTACAAAAGTGGTTGGCGAAAACCATAGCCAAAAAACTGTCTAAATCCCACAAAGGTCCAGCTCATCGAGCGAGGGTTAACTTTGAGCTGTGTTTTCCGGAAAAATCGTTCCAAGAACGTGAAGCTTTGATAGAAAAAACACTCTACACAGCGGCCATGTTCTTTTTTCGCTTCGGGTTACTAAGTTTACGCTCACCAAAATGGCTTCAGAACCGTTGCCAAATTCGCGGCCTAGACATTTTACGACAGCACATTGATAGCAACGAAAATGTAATTTTAATGGTTCCCCACTCTTGGGCTATTGATGTGCCTGCTATCTTGCTCGCTTCAATGGGAATGCCAGTTTCTGCAATGGCGAAGAAGCAAAAGAATGATGTTGCTGACTGGCTGATGCACAAGCAAAGGGTCCAATACGGTGGTCGTGTTTATGAACGCTCAGGTGGCATTAAGCCTTTTCTGAAATCCATTCGAGATGGCTATGTAGGGTATTATCTACCCGACCAAGATCACGGCCCAGAGCATAGTGTGTTTGTAGATTTTTTTGCAACACGTAAAGCAACGCTACCTGGTTTAGGCAAAATTGCGAAACTATCACGCTCAAAAGTACTGCCTCTATTTGCGTCGATGAACACTGAAGATGGTACGTTTGATATTGAGATTTTACCAGCGTTTGAGCTGGATAAAGGCGAAGAGCAAGACGCTCGTACCTGTAATGAAGCCATTGAATATTTTGTCGGTGATAAACCCGAACAATATATGTGGGTACTACAGTTGCTGCACTCTCAAGAAGGCGGCAATAACTATTACAATTTGTTTAAACTAAGATATAACAGCGACTGGAAAGTGCAGTGAAAGTATTTGTCGTAAGCTTGGCTCGATCGCTGGATCGCCGAGAACGTATTGAAGAAAAGTTAAAACAACAAGGCATTACGTTTGAATTTTTTGATGCAATAGATGGCTCTGTTGACCGTTTTCTTCATTCAGAAAAAAGTCGTCCTACCATTACTCTACGCCGCAAAGGGTATCAATTAAAAACCAGTGAAGTCGCCTGTTTTGCAAGCCATTACGAGTTGTGGGTTCGCTGTGTTGAGCTTGATGAACCGATCGTCATCTTAGAAGACAACGTCGACCCCGTCGAAGGGCTGAAGCAAGTACTCGAACATACCCTTCCATTGACTTCTAATTATGACTACATCAAGTTGTCTGCCACTCAGAAGCGTGTATTCACCCCAATCGTACCTATTGATGATAATCATATGCTAGGGGGATACTCAGCAGGCACTTGTGGTACCACCGCTTATATCGTCACACCTAAAGCAGCCTCAAAGTTTGTTATGCATGCTCAAGAGTTTATTGAACCAGTCGATGACTACATGGAAAAACCATGGAGACATGGTGTTCAAGTTTACAGCGTGTCTCCAGATCTCTTTACTAGAGCAGAGATTGCTTCGACGATTGGTGGTAAAAGAAAAGATAAATCCAAAATGACTCTTGCGAATAAAATATACGCTGAACTTTTTAGAACTTATGAGTCAATTTTGAAATTCCTATACTGGAAAAACAAAGCATGAAGATTTTAGTCATTGGCCCTGCATGGGTCGGCGATATGGTAATGTCGCAATCGTTATATATTGTATTAAAGCAACGCCATCCAGATAGCCAAATTGACGTTATCGCTCCAGGATGGTGTAAACCGATTCTTGAGCGTATGCCAGAAATCCATCAAGCGATTGAAATGCCTATCGGTCATGGTGAGTTTAACTTATTAGGCCGCAGGGAAATTGGCAAATCATTACGTGAAAAGCAATATGACCACGCCTATATCTTGCCTAAATCAGCGAAATCAGCACTGATCCCATGGTTTGCCAACATTCCTCTTCGTACTGGCTGGAAGGGAGAAATGCGCTATGGTTTATTGAATGACTTACGCCCTAACATGAAGTCTTTTCAGTATATGGTAGAGCGCTATGTAGCGTTAGCTTATCCAAAAGCAGAAATGGTGGATTCTAACTCTCTTGGCGGGCTTGAAACTTTACCTCGCCCACGCCTTGCAATCAACGAAGCAGAGCAACAAGCCACGATCAAAAAGTTCAACTTAGCCCAAGACCAACCAATTATTGGACTGTGCCCAGGAGCAGAGTTTGGTCCTGCCAAAAAATGGCCCGAAACACACTACGCTGAAGTTGCGACGCAAATGGCTCATTCTGGACATCAAATCTGGTTGTTTGGTTCTCAAAAGGACTTAGAGACTTGTAACAATATTCGCGCACTTGTTCCGACGCAATTCCATGAGCACATTCATGTTCTGGCAGGCCAAACCAGCTTAATTGAAGCAGTCGATCTCCTTGCTGCATGTAAGACTGTTGTCGCGAATGACTCAGGCTTAATGCATGTGGCAGCTGCGGTTGGTTGTAATGTTGTTGCCGTTTATGGCTCAACTTCACCGAAGTACACCCCCCCACTCGCAGAAAAAGTGGAGATTGTTCATACCGATATTGATTGTCGCCCTTGTTTCCAGCGTGAATGTCAGTACAAACACCTTAAGTGCTTGACAGAACTTTCGCCTAAGCAAGTGCTAGATAGTATCCAAAAACTTGACGCCATTACGATAAGCTCATGTTAGTTCGCATTATTTATACCTTACTACTCGCCCTAGCGTCACCGCTGCTTTTATTTGGTTTGTACAAGAGCAAACCAAATAAGCCTAAGTTCGGCTCTCGCTGGAAAGAGCACTTTGGCATAACCCCCAAGTTAAAAAGCAACGACAAACCTATTTGGATACATGCCGTATCTGTTGGTGAAAGCATAGCAGCAACACCTTTAATCAAAGCCCTTAAGGAACAAAACCCCGAACAATCTATTCTAGTTACAACAACAACAAGTACGGGAGCTGAACAGATTGCTAAGTTGGGTGATTTAATTGAACACCGCTATATGCCAATTGACTTTGGGTTCGCTATCAAAGGTTTTCTTAAAGCAGTGCAGCCAAAACAGATGTTGATCATTGAGACTGAGCTGTGGCCAAACACGCTTCACCATGTTTACAAAGCGGGTATCCCTATAACAGTCGTGAATGCTCGCCTATCTGAAAAATCGTGTCAGAACTACGCCAAAATACAGCGGCTTTTTAACCAGCTTCATCCATGCCTAACTCAAGTACTCTGCCAAACGGATTCAGATGCAGAGCGCTTCGAACGCTTAGGCGTTGAGAAAAAGAAACTATCCGTTACTGGCTCGATTAAGTTCGATATTCAAATATCAGAGCAAGTGAAACAGCAAGGACAGCAGCTTCGAGCCCAACTTGGAAACGATCGTCCGATTTGGATAGCAGCTAGCACCCACAAAGGCGAGGACGAACAGGTATTAGATGCACATAGACAAGTTTTAAAGTCTCTTCCAAATGCTTTACTCGTTTTGGTTCCTCGCCATCCGGAACGATTTGATGATGTGTTTGCGCTTTGCCAAAATTCCGGCTTCAATAGCACCAGAAGAACCAATGCTGCAATAGTTAACGCCGATACACAGGTATACCTTGCTGATACTATGGGTGAAATGCTGATTCTCCTTGGTGCCAGTGATGTTTGCTTTATGGCTGGGAGTTTGCTTGGGGATAAAGTTGGTGGACATAATGTGCTTGAACCAGTCGCACTCAACGTTCCAGTGATATCAGGCCCTAGTTACTTCAACTTCAAAGCGATTGTAGAAGACATGATTGCTCTGAATATTATAGACATTACCGATAAAACTCAGCTAGCGAGTAAAGTACTAGAGCGCTTTCAACATAGTAACTCTCAGCAAATGAGTGATTTTATTCAAGGCTATTTAAACTCGACTCAAAAAACAATTGAAGCAATTAAATAATGTCACAGACCCATTCAGCCTACTTTGTCATTACCGTTTTTGTGATTGCAATAATTGCCCTTGTCACAAGGTATCAAAACAAACCTGAAAAGGTTTTTGGAGTAGTTTTGCTTGTTTTATATAGCAGCAGATCCGTATCGACAGAGCAACTCATTAGCAGTATTGCCAATCCTGGCGTACTTACGCTGGTACTACTTATCATCTGCTCGCTAGCTTTAGAAAAGACCTCACTACTTCGTAGAATCTCGCAATTAGTCATCAAACCTAGCTATAAATCTACCTGGGTTCGACTGTTCTCGATAACCACATTGTCTTCAGCATTTCTAAACAACACAGCGGTGGTCTCTACCATGATCGCCCCAATACGTGCCAATGCCCTTCACCCAGCCAGCAAACTGCTACTTCCCCTATCTTTTGCTGCCATCCTTGGCGGAACACTAACGCTGATCGGCACTTCGACAAATTTAATCGTCAACAGTATGGTGCTCGATGCTGGGCTACCTAGTCTCTCCTTTTTTGATTTTTCACTTGTTGGCAGCATTGTTGTACTTGGGTGCGGGCTCACCCTGTTTTTACTTAGCCATTGGCTACCTAGCAACATTGAACGAGCAGATACTCAAGCTCAATACTTCATTGACGCTGAGGTAGAACCAAACTCCCCACTTATCGGTAAAACTATTCAGCGCAACGGGCTGAGAAATCTAAACTCTCTGTTTTTAGTCGAGATTCATCGCCAAGGAAGAACTATTTCACCAGTATCACCACATGAGTTAATAGAGGAAAATGATCGCCTATTATTCTGTGGAGAGATTAGAAAAGTAACTCAACTGAATCACTTCCCGGGCTTATCACTCTTTGCTCATAAAGGCGAAAGACTAAGTCATGATCTCAAAGAGGTAGTGTTACGCCCTGAAAGTGCTTTAGTAAATAAGACCTTAAAACAAATTGGCTTTCGCGCTATGTTCAACGCTGCAGTTGTCGCGATCCGACGCGATGGCCACACGGTTTCCGGAAAGCTCGGTGAAGTTACCTTAAAAGCTGGTGACTATCTGGTACTCGCTGTAGGTGATGACTATCACCAGCGAAATAACATCGCTAAAAACTTTATCCAGCTCCAAGCGCTAAAAGCCGATAGGCTGCTCAAAGGACCACAAGAAATTGTCGCTGTTCTTGGCTTTTTTAGTGCTATCGCCCTCGCAGCTATGGAGATAGCTCCACTGCTGCACAACCTGATCTTGTTGCTTGGTGTTCTACTATTAACTGGAGCACTGAAAACGAATGAAATTATACGAAGACTACCAGTCCAGATATGGCTAGTCATTTCATCTGCACTTTTGTTGTCTCAGGCATTAGATAACAGTACAGCAGTCGATCTCCTGAAGAGCGCAATGACAGAGCAAGCTGAGTTTATGAGCCCGTTGTCAGGGCTTATCATGGTTTACTTGGTCACTTTATTGCTAACGGAGTTGGTCACCAACAATGCGGCGGCGGCCTTAGTCTTCCCCGTTGCTTATGCCCTCGCGACGAGTCTAGATGCAAATCTTCACAGCTATATTTTAGCTGTCGCGTTCGGCGCAAGTGCAAGCTTTATTAGCCCATATGGATACCAAACCAACTTAATGGTTTACAATGCAGGTCAGTACTGTATCAAGGATTATATAAAGATTGGGGTGCCGATGAGTATTACGTATAGCGGTTTAGTATTAACGGCTATCACAACTATCTATGGCGTTTAACTCCCTCATCGAATCAAAGAGAGGCCGGAATGAAACTTTCTCCACAACGAATGACTCACCTTAAACAGCTTGAGGCAGAATCTATCCATATTATGCGTGAGGTAGCTGCCGAGTTTGATAACCCAGTGATGCTTTACTCTGTTGGTAAAGACTCTTCAGTGATGCTACACCTTGCGCAGAAAGCCTTTGCGCCTGGCATTCCCCCGTTTCCACTTATGCATGTTGATACCACATGGAAATTCAAAGAAATGATTGAGTTTCGTGACTACATGGCGAAAAAGCTTGGTATGAAGCTGATTGTGCACCAAAACCCAGAAGGGCTTGCGATGAACATCAGCCCATTTGTGCATGGCAGCTCAAAGCATACTGATATCATGAAGACACAAGGCCTAAAACAAGCCTTAGATAATCATGGCTTTGATGCTGCTTTTGGTGGTGCTCGTCGTGACGAAGAAAAGTCTCGCGCGAAAGAGCGTGTTTACTCTTTCCGTGATGAACATCACCGCTGGGATCCTAAAAATCAACGCCCTGAGCTTTGGAATATCTACAACGGCAAAGTAAACCAAGGCGAAAGCATTCGTGTATTCCCTCTTTCTAACTGGACTGAGCTGGATATTTGGCAATATATCTACCTAGAGAGCATCGAGATTCCAAGCCTGTACTTTGCAAAAGAGCGTCCTGTCGTTGAGCGTGATGGTATGTTGATCATGAAAGATGATGATCGCATGGAGCTTCGTGAAGGGGAGACGGTAGAACAACGCATGGTTCGCTTTCGTACACTGGGCTGCTACCCATTAACGGGAGCGGTTGAATCTCAAGCAACAACGCTACCAGAGATCATTCAAGAGATGCTGCTTACAACCACTTCTGAGCGCCAAGGCCGTGCCATTGACCACGATAGCTCTGGCTCAATGGAAAAAAAGAAACGTGAGGGTTACTTCTAACTATGACCTCGCCGTATCAAAAGAAGCGCAATGAGTCTGTGAGTGACGATGTGGTGTGGCATAACACCAGCGTAACTCATGAAGATCGTGTTGCGCTTAAGCAGCAAAAGCCTGTTGTACTTTGGTTTACCGGACTTAGTGGCTCAGGAAAATCGACCGTCGCCAACGCGGTAGAAAGCAAGCTATTAGCGTTAGGTAAACATAGTTACCTTCTTGATGGTGACAATGTGCGCCACGGTCTAAACAAAGATCTTGGCTTTAGTGATCTAGACCGTATTGAGAACATTCGCCGCATTGGCGAGGTGGCTAAACTATTTGTCGATGCCGGGAACATTGTTCTGACCGCGTTTATTTCGCCATTTATCTCAGATAGAGAGCAAGTGCGCCAATTAATGCAGCAAGGCGAGTTTTTAGAGGTGTTTGTTGATACTCCACTCGAAATCTGCGAGCAAAGAGATCCTAAAGACCTGTATAAAAAGGCACGCGCAGGTGAGATTAAACACTTCACAGGCATCGACTCTGAGTACCAAGCGCCTATATCTCCAGAAATTCACATCAAGACAGCAGAGCTGTCTGTCGAAGCGTGTGCCGACCAAGTGATTCGAGCGCTCACTGAAAAAGAATACATTTAAAAGGAAGTCATTATGTCTCATAGCTCTGAGCTTATCGCTAAAGACATTGAAGCGTACCTAAACGTACATGAAAACAAAGACCTACTTCGTTTCTTAACTTGTGGTAACGTTGATGACGGCAAATCTACACTGATTGGTCGCCTGCTATACGACAGCAAGCTGATTTATGAAGATCAAATGGCCGCGATCGAAAAAGATTCTCAAAAGTTCAATACGACAGATGAAGCGTTCGACTTAGCGCTACTAGTCGACGGTCTACAGTCCGAGCGTGAACAAGGCATCACGATTGATGTTGCCTACCGCTACTTCTCAACCGACAAGCGTAAATTCATCATCGCCGACACTCCAGGACATGAACAGTACACTCGTAATATGGTTACGGGTGCTTCTACCTGTGATCTTGCGATTGTAATGGTTGATGCTCGCCACGGTATCCAGACGCAAACACGTCGTCATAGCTATATCTGCAGTCTACTTGGAATTAAGCACGTTATCGTTGCCGTTAACAAAATGGATCTGATGGACTACAGCCAAGAGGTGTATCAGAAAATCAAAGCCGATTACCGAGATATGGCAAAGAACTTCAACATTAAGGATATCCGCTTTGTGCCAATCTCTGCTCTAAAAGGCGACAATGTTGTCACTCCAAGTGAGAACATGGATTGGTACCCTGGCGCTACATTAATGAAGCTGCTTGAAACGGTTAAGATTAACCAAGACATCAACACTGAAGTCATGCGCTTCCCAGTGCAATATGTCAATCGCCCAAACCTAAACTTCCGTGGTTTTTGTGGCACCCTTGCTTCAGGCATTGTACAGGTTGGTGATGAGGTTACTGCTCTTCCATCGAACAAAGTTTCTCGCATCAAATCTATCTTTACCTTCGATGGTGAGCTAAAAGAAGCAATGCCGGGTCAAGCGATCACCCTAACGCTTGAAGATGAGATCGATGTGTCACGCGGCGATATGCTTGTCCATTCCAACAACATTCCGGAGGTTGTAGACGCTTACCAAGCTCATATCGTTTGGATGGATGAATCTCCGATGCAAACGCATAAAGAATACCTATTCAAATTTGCGACTAAAACCTGTACAGGTAAGGTTTCTCAAATTGAGCATAAGGTTGATGTCAATACACTTAAGCAGCATGATCATAAAAATACGCGCCTTGAGTTAAACGAGATTGCACTCGCCTCAATAAAGCTTACCGATAAAGTTGCAATGGATGTTTATCAGCAGCTACCTCAAACTGGCGCTTTTATCATTATTGACCGCATTAGTAACGTGACTGTCGGCGCGGGTATGGTGTCATCGATACAATTAAACCATACTGAAGAACCAGCTCGTGTTTACTCAGAAGCAGAGAAAGAGCTCAATGCTTATGTATGTAAGCACTTCCCAGAGTGGGGCTGTGTAAAAATAAACTAAATAAATAGGTGAGCCATAAACATATCGCTCACCTATTTTATTGGGAAGGGTTAGAGAATATTAGATTTCTGATCCTCTCCTTTATCGCCTTCCTTTGAGATTTTCGCGCTCTCTGTTTATATTTTCTTATTCGATTGTTAAATGACTTTAAGTTCACTCCATCCAAGTCTTGTTTTAGTGACTCCAAACTATTGGCCATTGCTAACAAAAAGTCTCTCTGATTTTCGTGTGAGGACGAGGATATCCTTGTTGAAAAAGAATCTTTTTGATTAATTCTATATACAGACATTGGTTCAGGTAAGTAGACTCCGCCTCCCTTTACAGAAGACATAATCTGCATAAAATAGTCCCCACATGGCATTAATTTAATAGTGCTTGATGAAGCTAGGGATAAAGCAGACTTACGGATAAATAAAGATGCTGTTGGGCAGTAATCACCATCTCCTAGTATAACTTCATCAGTAGAAACGTAATGGGTTCCCTCAAAATGATTTGAGACTAGCTCTCTATTGCCTTCTGGGTCCTCTGAGTATGCTGGGTGAAAGCAAAGGTCTATATTTGGGTTCCCCTCTAAAGCATCAAATTGTTTCTGTAGCTTTGTATTATCTATCCAATAGTCATCACCTTCGCAAAAAGCTAAGTACTCTCCTTTAGCCTTTGGTGATAAGTGTGACAATGCTAGAGTTCGGATGCCTTTAGAGTAAAGATTTTCATCAGTATACATTCGAACTATGTTCGAATGCTTTTCACATATCTCATCAATAATTTCTCTACTATTGTCCGTAGAGAGATCATCATAAACAATAACTTCAAATTCGAAATCACAGAACTGGTTGAGAAAGCTATTAATTGTTTTTTCAATATATTTAGAGTGATTATAACAAACACAAAGAATTGAAACTTTAACAGACATATTATTACCGACCTACAAGTAGTGTTCCAACTTACTCTCTTTAACAAAATCCTCTATACGACTTACAATGTCTGCATCAAGGCTATTTTGCCAGCTTATGTCTTTATCCTTGTTTTTGAATACAGAGTAGGTAGTATCAACCTTCTTTTTTGATATAAGAAATGACTTAGTTTGTGAGGTAAGCTCTAGCCCTAGAAAATCGAATATATCTTCAACTTGTTCTAGAGGGTCTTCTAGTAGCGCACTATAGTGCACGAGTTTAAAGTTATCTGGATACAGCTGAGAAAGTTTTTCAAATAACTTTGTAGTCTCCACCCACTTAGACAGACCAAAATATTCTTCTTTTTTCTCTAAGTTTTTCTTGCCTGCATAGATCAACTCTTCTTCCAAAAGCCAGCCTAAATCGGATCTAAATTCTCGCTTTGCATTATACCAACTGCTAATTACAGCTCTCGGGTCTCTAACCAAGCCTAAAACCTTTACATCAGGGCACTTTTTGATCATATTCTCTATAATATGATGGTATCTAACTTCCTTATATACGATAGTACCCAAATGATTGTTCTTTTCGAATATAGGCTTACGACCTTCCTTTCGTTCAGCATCTTGACGAATAAAAGAAGAGTTGGTTTGTGCAATGTTATTAAAAAATGCATCGATATCATCTTTTTTAGAATTTTCATCTAGAAATGATTTAAACTCGTAGGAAAAAAGCGGCTGATATAGATAGTTAACATCAGGAGAGCTATTAATAATCTCACCTAACCAAGATGAACCGGATCTTGGCACAGAATGAATTGCAAATCTTTTCATATTAAATAATCCATCAACTGGGTCTTAGGTACATTAAAAATCATATCAAGTATTGAAAGTCCTGGCTCAAAATCACTTGTCTGAGTATGTGTATATGGTTTTAATGATACATTTAGGAATTCTAGAGTTAAGCCTTGAGATCGAAAGTTCGATTCACTGTATAAATCCCGCCCTCCAGGAGGATTGATATAAGTGTCACCAGCTAATTTAACACAAGTATCTATAACTCTATCTTGTCCTTTAAGATTTTTATTATTCAGACTCGATGAAATTATAATTTCAGTATCAATATCTAAATAAGATTTTATTTTTTCTATAGAGTTTAGAATGAAAAGAAATAGATTATCTTCTTCATCCAACAAAATATCACTAAAAATCTGATATCCTTCATCAAAATTTGGTGACTTTCGATAAGACTCTCTAATCTTATTTAATAGTTTAGTTCTTTCTTTCAAGAATGTTGGAGATATAAAACGCTCTCTAACATCAAGGTAATCAGAGTCTTTCTTAATAGGAATGGTAAAAGTCTCTACTTTCCCTGAAGCACTTAAGTAACGATTACGATTTATCCACCCTTTCTTGGTGTACTGAATATCATCATAAACAATAAATTTATCTACAGAAGCCAAGAGCTGCCAGTAGCCAATATATGGTAAAAAATAAGGCTGCATAATAGCAATTTTCATACTATAAGAACTCTCACATGGTTAATTTAATATCAATTCTATAACTTTACATACTGCTTCAACATCATTTGAAGACATACTGGCATGTAGCGGTAGACAAATAATTCCTTTTGATATCTGCTGACTTATAGGGCATCCAAAGCTCAGATTATCAGGGTAAGCAACATCTAAAGATGGTGTAAAATATCGTCGATGTTCAATATCATGCTCAGACAAAGCATCAAGTAGTCTTTCCTGCTTGTCTTTATCTCTAACGAAAATTGGCATGTAAGCACCGTTATACGACGCTTCGGGTAGCCAAAGAGGTAATTCAACATAAGGTTCTAAAAGCGTCCGGTACAAACTAAACAGGTTGGATCGATGCTCAATTACCTCTTCAATCTGATCAAGTAGTGTTAATCCTACTGCGCATTGGTACTCATTCAACTTTGCATTAATACCTGGCTCGCCTAATTGTCCATTCGCTTGAAGACCAAAGTTAATGAACTCTTTCGCACGTAAATAATCTTCATGCCGCTTGAATACAATTGCACCACCTTCGACTGTATGGAATATCTTAGTGGCATGAAAACTCAATGTACTAGCATCGCCAAAGTTTAAGAGAGACTCCTGACCAACCTTAACTCCAAATGCATGAGCAGCGTCGTATAGAACTTTGACCTTATATTGCTCTGCAATTTCTTTGAAACTCTCAACTTCACAAGGATTTCCATATACATGTGTTGCAACAACACCATCTACTTGAGAATTTGCTTCAAGAGCTGCTTTCAAAGCATCTGGAGATAAGTTATAAGATTTTGAATCGATATCGCAATAGCTCACATCAATACCTTGCCACATCAACGCTGATGAAGTTGCAACAAAGCTAAATGGTGTAGAGATCGCGGATTCAATTCCTAAAACTTTACATGCCACCTGAAGTGCCAGCGTACCATTAGAAACTAACAATAAGTTTTTAACACCCAAAAACGTTTCAAGTCGTCTAGTAAGCTTTTCATGCAATGGCCCAAAGTTAGTATACCAACCACTCTCATTTACTTGAGATAAATAGTTAGAAAGCTTAGTTAAGTCTGGGGCTAATGGGCTGTTAAGTTTAATTGTCATCTTCGCTCACAATGCTTGATAGGTAGATACCATAATTGTTCTTCTTAAGGGCATCAGCTGCCGCCATTAACTTCTGTTTGCTAATCCAACCATTGTTAAAGGCAATTTCTTCCAAACATGCAATCTTATAACCTTGTCGTTTCTCTATCGTCGAAACAAATTGAGCAGCTTCGAGCAAGCTTTCGTAAGTACCTGTGTCTAACCAGGCAAAACCACGCCCTAACATTTCAACATTGAGCTCGTTTGCTGTTAGGTACATTTGATTTAATGTGGTAATTTCCAGCTCACCTCGCTCTGATGGTTCGACTTGCTTAGCTCTACTCACGACTTGGTTGTCAAAGAAATACAGCCCCGTCACAGCATAGTGGCTCTTTGGCTTAGCTGGTTTTTCTTCAATAGAGATAGCTTTTCTGTCGGCGTCAAACTCAACCACACCAAAGCGCTCAGGGTCTTTCACTTGGTAGCCAAACACCGTAGCCCCATTGCCACTCTCTGCCGTCTCAACCGCTTTCTTTAACTTCGGAGTGAACCCTTGTCCATAAAAGATGTTGTCACCCAGCACTAAACATACTGAATCATCGCCAATGAATTCTTCGCCAATGATGAACGCTTGAGCTAAGCCGTCTGGGCTTGGTTGAATCGCGTATTGCAACTCAATGCCAAACTCTGAGCCATCACCCAATAGGCGCTGAAATCCTTCCTGGTCTTCTGGCGTGGTGATGATCAAGATTTCACGAATACCAGCTAGCATGAGTACCGACAACGGGTAGTAAATCATTGGTTTGTCATAAACCGGCAGTAACTGCTTAGAGACACCGCGTGTAATAGGGTAAAGGCGAGTGCCCGAGCCACCTGCTAAAATAATGCCTTTCATTATTCGCCCGCTCCTAATCGCTCTAAACTGTATGAACCATCAAGCACGCGTTGCCACCATTGCGGATTATTGAGGTACCATTCCACGGTTTTGCGAATACCGCTTTCAAACGTTTCTTCTGGCGTCCAGTTAAGCTCTTGAGCAATCTTGGTGGCATCAATTGCGTAACGCACATCATGACCAGGGCGATCTTTGACATAAGTGATCAAAGATTCATAAGACTCTATCCCAGCAGGTTTGTCTGGTCGCAACTCTTCAAGTAATGCACAAATGGTTTTCACTACTTCGATGTTAGCTTTTTCGTTATGACCACCGATGTTGTAGGTTTCACCGACTTCACCTTCGTTGACCACTTTGTAAAGAGCGCGAGCATGATCTTCCACAAACAGCCAATCTCGGATTTGCATACCATCGCCATACACAGGCAACGGCTTGCCATCGAGGGCATTTAAAATCATCAGAGGGATCAACTTCTCTGGGAAGTGGTACGGGCCATAGTTGTTGGAGCAATTCGTGATAAGTGTTGGTAAACCATAAGTGCGTTGCCAAGCGCGAACCAGGTGATCGCTCGAAGCTTTAGATGCAGAATATGGGCTGCTCGGCGCGTATGAGGTGGTTTCGGTGAACAAATCATCCGTACCCTCTAGATCGCCATACACTTCATCCGTAGAAATATGATGAAAACGGAATGCCGATTGGCGCGCTTCATCTAAGCCCGACCAATATTGACGAGCCGCTTCAAGCAAATGGTAAGTGCCCATCACGTTAGTCTCAATAAAAGCAGCAGGACCATCAATAGAGCGATCGACATGAGACTCGGCGGCCAAATGCATCACCCTATCGGGTTGATGCTCTGAAAACACGCGATCTAGTTCAGCTCGGTCACAGATATCTACTTGCTCAAAATAGTAACGTTCACTCTCTGAGACATCAACCAGTGATTCTAGATTCCCTGCGTAGGTCAGTTTATCTAAATTGATAACGGTATCTTGGGTGTCACGAATGATATGTCGGACAACAGCTGACCCAATGAAGCCTGCTCCACCGGTTACTAATATTTTCATTACAAATGTTACCTACGTTAATTTTTGTGCCATCAGATACACATGAATACTTTATGATTATTGTAGTTTATAGACTCACTCGAGCATCGTTAGACTCAAGAAGGCTTACTTAGAGCAATCAATATAAAATGATAAAAAACTCAATTAAGATTGAGAAGCATAACCGTCCTGAAAATGTTCAAAATCGGATTCTTGCCAAATAATCTGTCGCTTTAAACGCTCTTTATTAAATGAACGCAGAAGTCTATTTAGATTTTGATGCTTCCAGTCACCAGAAGTTTCAAAACGACACTTATCAAAATCGATAATCCATACCTTATCTTTGTGGTCGATCAAGATATTGTGGATATTCAAATCGGTATGGTTAACGCCAACCTGATGCATCTTGGCAATTTCTTGCCCTATTTTCTGATACATTTCTACCGATAAAGACTGTT
The DNA here is from genome assembly GCF_023161825.1 of Vibrio sp. 2CM40D. Classification (NCBI taxonomy): domain Bacteria; kingdom Pseudomonadati; phylum Pseudomonadota; class Gammaproteobacteria; order Vibrionales; family Vibrionaceae; genus Vibrio; species Vibrio sp. 2CM40D. Next base: position 168,059 of record NZ_JALNTL010000005.1, on the reverse strand, counting down.
CTTGCAAGATACTAACCAGATCTCTGGCGTTTGGGATTCGCTCACTTAATAAATCAGCTTGATAGAAGAGTCCTGACTTTACGGCTCTTGCTGCAATAGGACGAGGAACGTGCACCCCAGCCTCAATTAGCGCCAACAAAAGCTGAAACTCTTGCGCACAACGGGTGTTATCCCAGCCAGAGAACCAATAATGATCCTTAACTAACTTCCCAAACAAACCGCCACGACGGTAATGACGTAGTGCCGCTTGCATGTTCTCTAGTTGGATAAACCATGTCGTGCCTCGCCCCGTCGCACTGCCAACCACCTTGTCGGAGGACTGCCAGTATTCCGCATCAAATATCGGTTGGCTAGGGTCTGTAATGATCTCGTCATCAAACCAGATCACTTGGTTGTTGTTTTTATACTGTTGAATCATACGCTCACCCTCTAGCCTAAATACCGGCTGGCTAATATATACAACCAAGTAAATGCAGCAAACGCCAAAGCAACCATAACGGCAGCAGAGCCTATATCTTTAGCTCGGCCACTGAGTTCATGCCGTTCAATACCGATACGATCCACTACCGCCTCAATCGCTGAGTTTACAAGCTCTACAATCAAGACTAACACCACGACCCCGATCATTAAGATACGCTCAACCATGCCGACATCCACGAGCCAAGCCAAAATCACGGCGATACTCAACAGAGCCAACTCTTGTCGAATGGCAGCTTCATACTTAAAAGCCGCTTTTAATCCTTGGATCGAATAACCCGTCGCTTTAACGATGCGCTTTAGCCCGGTGTTACCCGGCTTGCCAGATTCTTGCGATTGATGTGGTGTTGTCTTTGACATTGCAGAACACTTATCGGTACTTAGCTATATTCGAGCCGTGTATTTTACATTTATTGGGGATGTCTGCATAATTTACCTGCCTCTATTCATCGAATCAGACAATAATTATGTTCACTTCTGCCCCATCGTCACTATGCGTCTTGCGTTTGTCCGCTATCGGAGACGTTTGCAATACTATCGCCACCATTCAAGCTATTCAGAAACACTGGCCTTCGACCCAGATTACTTGGATAACGGGTAAACTTGAAGCCCAGTTATTAGCCGCCATCGATGGTGTAGAAGTGATTGTTTTTGATAAAAAAGCGGGACTTGATGGCTACAAATCACTTTGGCGACAGCTGAAAGGCAGAGAGTTTGATGCGCTATTGCATATGCAGTACGCGATTCGAGCGAGTGTCGCAACGTTGGGCATTAAAGCAAAATACAAACTTGGTTTCTCTTTTGATAGAAGCCAGGACTTTCAAACACTATTTACCAATGTCAAAGTGCCTTCCCCGCAATCTCTGCATGTCGCAGATGGCTTAATGGCCTTTGCCCATCAAATTGGGGTACCAAAGGCAGGACTAGACTGGGTACTTTCTTATTCAGACCACGACCAAGCTTGGGCAGAGTCTCATATTTCTCGTAGTAAACCTAACCTGCTGATTGTGCCTGGTGCGAGCAAAGCTTATAAAAACTGGAACGCGGAAGGTTATGTGGATGTGATTCATCACGCCAGAACAAAAGGCTGGAACGTGATTCTGGCAGGTAGCCCTGCTCAGGTAGAATTGGATCTGGCAGAAGCCATTCAATCTCGCTTGGAAGAACCGTGTCTAAATTTAGTTGGACAAAGTTCAATTCTGCAAATGCTTGCGTTAATAGATAAGGTTGAAATGGTCATCGCCCCCGATACCGGACCAGCACACATGGCGAATGCCATGAAAACGCCAATCATCGGGCTCTATGCACACCATAATCCGCTGCGAGTGGGACCTTACCGTTATCTAAAATACGTTGTCTCAGTGTATGAAGAAACAATCTTTGCGGAAACAGGCAAAAACAGTCACGAGTTAAGCTGGCGAACTCGCGCTAAAGATGAAACGGCAATGAACCGCATTACCAACACTCAAGTAATGAGCATGTTCGATCAAGTCTTAGAAGATTTGTATCCTCAATACCAGTAAACTTACTGTCTTGATTTGTTAAGAAGGAAATGACCTTGTCCAAACCAACCTTAGCCGTTGCCTTAATTGTAAAAAATGAAGAGAAGCACTTACAAGCTTGTCTAGACACAGTAAAAGATTGGGTCGATGAGATTGTCCTTCTAGACTCGGGCAGCACTGATCGCACTGAAGAAATCGCCCGACAATACACAGATAAGTTTTACACCAACCTAGATTGGCCAGGATTCGGTAAACAGCGCCAACTGGCGCAGCAATACGTTACAGCAGACTACGTTTTGTGGCTTGATGCGGACGAACAAGTCACTCCAGAGCTAAAAGAAAGTATCTTACACGCGGTATCAGCCAATAAGCCGAACGTTTTATACAAACTTAATCGACTAAGCTCAGCGTTTGGTAAGTTCATCTACCATTCTGGTTGGTCTCCAGACTGGATTGTGCGCTTATATCGCACCGAATATACACAATATAATGATTCGCTCGTTCATGAAAAAGTTGATGAGAAAAACTATCAAACTGAAAAACTGGATGGTCGACTGCATCACTACACTTACGAGCACCTTCATCATTACATCAATAAAACCACTGGATACCTCAAGGCCTGGACAGATGAACGGGAAGGAAAAAAGAAAGCGGGGTTAACGACCGCTATCGTTCACGCTCTTGCGAGCTTTTTGAAGATGTATGTTCTCAAACGAGGTTTCCTTGATGGCAAACATGGCTTCATTCTAGCTTGGCTAAGCATGCACTCTACTTTTGTAAAATATATCGATCTCTACTTACGTGAACAGGCAAAAAAATCATGAAAACGACTTTAATTATCACCACTTACAACTGGAAAGAAGCATTAAAAGCGGTGTTAGAAAGCGTGAAACGTCAAACCGTTTTGCCTGACGAAGTAATTGTTGCAGATGATGGCTCTCGAGAAGACACCAAAGCAATGGTTGACCAAATGCGTGAAGGTTTTCCGGTTCCACTGATTCATAGTTGGCACGAGGATAATGGCTTTCAGCTTTCAATGAGCCGCAACCGTGCGATCGCCAAAGCATCAGGTGACTACCTCATCATGATTGATGGCGACATGGTGCTGTCCCAAACGTTTATTGAATCACATAAGCAAGTCGCAAAACCAAATTGGTTTGTGCAGGGTGGACGTGTGTTAACGGATGAAAGCTGCAGCAAGGCCATCATGGAAAACGGCTTAGTGCCTTCCATTTTCAGCAAAGGCATTCGCAATCGTAAAAACTGCATCACCAACGCCTTGCTATCGAAATGGTTCTCTTACGAGCGTAATAACGATAAAGCCACTCGCGGCTGCAACATGGCGTTTTGGCGACAAGATGTCATCGAGGTGAATGGCTTCAACCAAGATTTTGTTGGATGGGGACGCGAAGACAGCGAGTTTGTTCATCGCATGTTGAATGCGGGTAAGTCACGTCTTTACCTAAAATTCGCAGGTGTAGGCTACCACTTGTACCACGTAGAAAACTCTCGTGCGTCACTCGGACAAAATGACGAGATTTTAGAAAACACCATTAAAAACAAGCTTAAACGCTGTGAGAATGGTGTTGATCAATTTCTAGAAGCTTAAGATTATAAAAAGGGGCGTTTCGCCCCTTTTTTATTGTTGCTGAGATAAAGCGAAGTACTTATCGGCAACCATCAATGAGATCAAACGCTCTTTAGGTTTATCTTTGAACTGCTCAACCCACTGGTGCGCATTTTCAATGATCGCTAATGCTTCTTGCTCATTCGCTAGGTAATAATCCATCTTTTCGGGCAAATCCGAATAGTCATCCTTCACTTCAACATAGTGGACGCCTGCCTCTAACTTACCTTCCATAAACCAAGTCTCATATTTTGGCTTTGACATAATAACCAAGGAGTTAGACGACATAGCCCACTTAAGGTTGGTGGCCACATCATTGCCTTCTATACAGAGCAAAAACTTATACTGCAGTTGCTCTTCAATACTCATAAAGCCCTTTTCCCATGGTTCCCCTTCTACCGGGCGGGTCTGGCCAATATTGCATTGCGGATGGTTGTAAAACGCATGAATCACCTTTTTACGATGCGGCTGAAAACCCACGCCGCGCCACGCTACCATGTCCTTTTTATCTTGATAGCGAACAGGATCATCAATAAATTTAAAATGACGAACTTGATTAAGTTTCAACACCACTGAATTTTGGTTGTTACCAAAAATAGGGCGGCTTTTTATAAAGCTCGGTACATTGGGGATGTGTGTAACATCGCCGTTGATGTAGTTAAACGCAAAACTGGAAGGGAAATAGCGTACAACTTGGCGAAGATCGAAAAAATACGTCCAGCCTTTCGTTTTTTTGAATGTATCGATGGTCGAGTAATTTTGTTCTCGGCTATCGACTGAAAACGGCGTTTCACACTTATTGTAATAGTTCACTCGCTCAAGACAGCGGTGCTGCTCTGCTTCGGTCAGATTCGAAAGTAAACGCTTGGCTTGTGCTCGATATACAAAGCGAGGGATAAGTATCGAGAGAGCGTTTGAGAAATAATAAGGGAACTTACTGTCTTTCATTCAGTTTTTCCCCAATCGCGATGGCTACTGGCTTGGGAACGAATTGTTCGATACTTCCGCCATGAATCGCTACTTCTCTCACGATAGTCGACGACAAAAACGCAAACTCTTCTTCAGGAGTTAAAAATACGCTCTCGATTCCTGGTAATAGCTTTCGGTACATGTTGGTCAGTCCAAACTCGTATTCAAAGTCTACCGTTGTTCGTAAACCACGAATAAGAACCTTAGCTTTCTCATCTCTCGCGAAATCCACTAATAACCCGGAGAACCCCTTTACCGTCACACCAGGTAAATGCGCTACAACGTCCTGCATCAGTGCAACGCGCTCTTCCAATGAAAACATAGTGTTCTTCGATGGGCTTGCGGCTACGCCAATCACAACCTCATCAAACATTTCGTGAGTACGTTCTATTAGATTGAGGTGACCATTAGTCACTGGATCAAAAGTGCCCGGATAAATGACTTTCATATAATTTACTAAGTTATTCGAAACTGATTGAATTATTGAGGCTCGAACGCAAGATTACAACAACTTAAGCTCGATAATAGCTCGACTTACTTCTGACACTCACTACAAAAGAAGGTATTACGTTGGCCAATCTTTAGCTCTTGAAGTCGTTCGCCACACTCTGGGCATGGCTCTCCGGGTTTTCCGTAAACCAATAACTCTTGTGCAAAGTAACCCGGCTTTCCATCGGCTTGCGCAAAATCTTTCAGAGTAGTCCCACCTTGCGTAATGGCAATCTCAAGTGTCATTTTGATATTTTCAACAAGTAACCTCCACTCTTGAGAAGTCAACTTACCTGCGGGCCTTGAAGGGTGAATTCGAGATTTAAACAACGACTCATTCGCGTAGATGTTCCCAACACCAACCACGACTTTGTTGTCCATGATGAACTGCTTGACGGCGACACGCTTATTTTTAGCTTTCTCCGCTACATATTCCGCATTGAACTCTTCAGTTAAAGGCTCAGGCCCCATGTTTGCTAGCACAGCATGTGACTCGCCAGGAGCACACCACAGCCATGCCCCAAAACGACGCGGATCGTTATAACGCAGTATTTTTCCACTGCTTAGTTTGAGATCCACATGATCGTGCTTTGCTGGCGGAAAGTCGGCATCTAGGACACGTAAAGACCCAGACATGCCCAAGTGAACAATGGCTGTACCTGTGTTTGTCTCGATCAGTAAGTATTTCGCACGACGGCTAATCGCACGGATCACCTGCCCTTCCAATTTTTTAAGCTCTGTAGGAATATCCCAGCGCAATTTAGGCGTTCGAAAAGTAAACGACTGGATCGTTTGTCCAACCATGTGGGGACTAATCCCCATACGGCTCACTTCAACTTCTGGCAACTCAGGCATTAGATTCTCCAATTCACCGGCTAATAGTTCTCGCTGCTAGCATAATCGAAAAGAAAAACGATAAATAGGGAAGCTTATTAGGGGTATAGGCGCAAAAAGGCTCTACTCTGGCATAAGGTAGTTTTCATCGACGGAGATAGCGACCCATTTGTCTTGCCAGGTTTTAAATAGCCAAAAATCAGGTAAACGAAAGAAAGTCACCCGCTGCGGCTCTTCGAGATCCTGATACCAAACTTCTACCGTTTCAGGTACCGTCAGGTTAGGTTTTAAATGATCGTACTGTTCTGAGGTGAGCTCGGTCCCTTCCAATGATTGCCAGCGTGATACAAGTTCACTGATCGGTGCATCAACTTTGATGTTGGATTGCCATCGTCCATCATGCAGTTCAAACTCCCAGCCACTATAGTACAAAGACTCCACCGTATAGTCGGAGCGAAGTACATTTGGGTAAGGGTCTGCTTGGTCTGTTAATAGGTAAGTTTTGATCCACATCGGCGCATTTAAGATCACTATAAACGCGATAATGCCCAGAATAAGAATATTGTTCCATCGGCGGCGACGAGCCGGACTCACACGCATAACCATCTCTACTCTCTTATCGTTATGAGTAAACTACCAAAGAGTATTGAGCTTGACTAGAACAACGGTGTGCAAGTGTGTAGGGAAGTGGTAACGAAGCGGCAGAGAGCGATCAATCAAAAATTCGAGTATAGAGTCGGACCAGTAAAATAACTTCAGCAGTACTTTATAATCCGATGACGTACTGAACACTTTATCTTCAGCACTTTTATTCAGGTAATAAAAAACCCAACTCGAAAGTTGGGTTTTTCAATTCATCAAAGAGACTGAAACCAATTATTTGATTTTTGCTTCTTTGTACATAACGTGCTGGCGAACTACTGGATCAAACTTTTTGATCTCAAATTTGCCTGGCATGTTACGCTTGTTCTTATCAGTTGTGTAGAAGTGGCCTGTACCTGCAGAAGATACTAGACGGATTTTCTCACGAACGCCTTTCTTTGCCATTGCTTATTTCCTCTTAAACGTTTTCGCCACGTGCACGCATGTCTGCAAGAACAGTATCAATACCTTTCTTGTCGATGATGCGCATACCTTTAGCAGATAGACGTAGTTTAACAAAACGTTTTTCGCTCTCTACCCAGAAACGATGAGTTTGTAGGTTCGGCAGAAAACGACGCTTAGTAGCATTTCGTGCGTGTGAACGGTTGTTACCCGTTACTGGACGCTTACCAGTTACTTGGCATACTCGTGACATGAATGTCTTCTCCAAAATCGTTTCAGCTCGATATCAACCTTGGTGGCCGAACCTCTCTATCTCTCGAAAAGAAGTTAGAGGTTAAGAACCGCTATGGAAAATCCATACAAGGCTATCAAAGGTCGCGCATTATACTAACTTGATATGCATTGCTCAAGACCCGAACAGATCCTTTTTACAGGTTTTCGTGATCTTTTTTTAGACAGCAGATTTTTTTAGCAGTCCAAGCTGAATTCAGTTAAAAATTTAGTGGCGTGGATGATAGCAGATTTTTAGCAACTAACAACCTAAAAAACGCACAGTTATATCCAGCCTCTTTCAGCAAAAGAGACACTTTCCCCATCTCCGATGACGAAATGGTCCAAAATACGAATATCCACCAATGCTAATGCGTCGGTGAGACGCCTTGTAATCCTTCTGTCAGCTTGGCTCGGCTCAGCAACCCCTGAAGGATGATTGTGCGCCAAAATCAAAGCCGCCGCGTTATGATGCAGAGCACGCTTGACGACTTCTCTCGGATACACCGACGCTGCATCCAACGTTCCTTCAAATAAAATTTCATCTTTTATCACTCGGTGCTGGTTATCGAGAAAAAGAATATAAAAAGCCTCTCTTTGCCGATCCCTTAAAATAGAAGACAGATATAACTTAGTTTGGTCGGGACTGGTTAAGGCATCACCACGCTTTAGCGTCTCCGCCAAGTAACGTTGTGTCATTTCTAGTACCGCTTGCAATTGAACATACTTGGCTTGCCCCAATCCTTTGTGACGACAAAACTCTTCTTCTGATGCTGAAAATAGTTGTCTTAGCGAACCAAAGTCTTGAATAAGGAAATCTGCAAGCTCAATCACGTTCATTCCGCGGGTGCCTGTGCGCAAGAAGATGGCCAGTAGCTCAGCATCGGTCAAAGCTTGCGGCCCTCGTTGCAGTAGCTTCTCTCTGGGCATGGACTCATTTGGCAAAGCTTTCAGTATCATCTGATGTCTCTTTATATGGAAAGTGTCCCTATTCCACAAAACAAAAAGCGAAAGTCGAGTATGACTTTCGCTTTCTTCGTACCATCAGTGCTTTCCATGCAACTTAACAGTTCATCAGAGTTTAAAGTTGCCAACCAAGCCGTGAATTTCCGTTCCAGACTGTGATAGCTGCGTGCTGATTGACTCGGCATGCTGCAACGTCTCATTAATGTTGTTCACGATCTGTTGAATAGCCACTAAGTTTTGGTTGATGTCTTCTGCAACCGCACTTTGTTCTTCGGCGGCAGACGCGGTTTGAATCCCCATATCTCGAATCGTACCGATAGAATTATGAACACCAGAAAGAGATTGCTGAATGAGCGCCGATTCTTCCGCCGTTTTGACACCTCTTTTTTGGCTCACCGACATCGTACTGACCGCTCTTGATACACCATTTTGTAGCTGCTTAAGCATGTCACCAATTTCATGAGTACTATTTTGTGTACGACTGGCTAACGAGCGCACTTCATCCGCAACGACGGCAAACCCTCGACCTTGCTCACCGGCTCTAGCCGCTTCAATCGCCGCATTTAGGGCCAACAAATTCGTTTGCTCGGCTATCTCGCCAATCACATCCAGCACTTTGGTTATTTTTTCAGTCTGTAAACTCAACTCAGAAATTGCATCTGACGTGCTGTCTATCTCCGTCACGAGTTCGGTAATGCCTTCTATTGCTTGCTCGACCTCATGCTGAGCAGCGGTGACTTGACTGTTGGCATCGTCAATTGCCTGCGCGGTCGCATTAGTATTGCTGGCTACTTCTTTGGCAGTCATGCTCATTTGCGTCACTGCCGTCACGACTTTGTCCGTCTCTAAACAGTGATCCTGCATTTGACCGCTCGCTTGGCTGGTCTGAGTGTTCAGGCTTTGGGAAACGGTCTGTACTGTCGTCGCAGAGCGATGAATGTCCTGCATCAGTGGGTGCAGCTTATCCATAAAATCATTAAACGCGGCCGCCACTTCACCGACTTCATCCTGACTTTCGACTTTTAAACGAGCCGTTAAGTCACCGCCGCCTGCGGCAACATCTTTTAATGAAGCCGCGACATGTTGTAATGGCTGAATACCTTTAGACACCACGATACTGGTGAGAACACTGGTAATGATCAATCCAATAGCGGAAATCAACACGGCAGATAACGTATGCTCTTTTAGCTCTTGAGTCTTTAACTCTCTGTGCATCGCAACTTGCTGGTCGATGTCATCAATATAAACGCCAGTACCTAAAACCCAGTCCCATTTCGATAGATATTCTGCATAGCCCAACTTAGGCGCTTGTGCGTCAATGGTCGGTTTGTGCCACGAGAAATAGAGGAACCCATCCCCTTTTTGAGAAGCGTCAATCAAGCCCGCAATAACTGCGACCCCATTTTCATCTTTTAAGTCGTAAAGGTTTTTACCCTCTAATGCAGGTTTGATGGCGTGCAACGTATTCACACCTTGAGAGTCGTAGGCAAAAAAGTAACCATCGCTTTCAAAGCGCATGGCTTTCAGAATTTCTTTTGCTGCCTCTTTATTACTTCCATTTACATCCGCGTCGTATAACGGTTTTATCGCCGTCACGCCCATCATCATATAGGCTTGTAACTCTTTCTTTTTCGTTTCGATGAGCTCTTGCCTGTCTCTTGCTAACTCCGCTTCCAAACTTTTACTGCTGTTGATGTAATACACCACTGAGATCAACGTAGTGATCAACAGCAGCGGAATTAGGGTTATCAGCAGCAATTTATTTCGACTTTTCAACACCATGGTTTCCACTACCTCTTTTTCTTTTCAGACTTGCAAACTCCGCGCAACTTGTCTGTGAGGTAGGCGAGAATTTTCCCTTCCTCGGTCAGATTAATACTCTGGAGTTTGATGTGAATTATCTTCTCGTTATATATGCTCGGGCGGTCAGACTTTGAATTGTGTTAAAATCCGGTCATCAAATTGGAGATCTCACATGCAAACACTAGCAGGAAAGAAAATTCTACTCGGCATCAGTGGCGGTATTGCCGCGTATAAATGTGCGGAGCTAACCCGTCGCCTCATAGAGAGAGGAGCGCAAGTTCAAGTTGTAATGACGAAAGCCGCAAAAGAGTTCATTACCCCTTTAACCATGCAAGCCGTTTCGGGCCGTCCTGTCTCGGACAGTTTACTAGACCCAGCAGCGGAAGCCTCTATGGGCCATATTGAATTGGCCAAATGGGCAGATTTAGTGCTATTAGCGCCCGCGACCGCGGACTTAATCGCGCGCATGTCCGCAGGCATGGGGAACGATTTACTTACTACGCTCGTGCTCGCGACGGATTCCCCTGTTGCTGTTTCTCCGGCGATGAATCAACAGATGTATCGCAATATCGCAACCCAAGAGAACATCGCTACGTTAGCGCGTCGTGGTATGCACATCTGGGGCCCTGCGGCAGGAGAGCAAGCCTGTGGTGATGTAGGACCAGGTCGAATGCTGGAACCAATGCAGCTAGTACAGCTATGTGAACAGTTCTTTCAACCAAAATTGCTAGAAGGTAGGTCGATACTCATTACCGCCGGACCAACTCGCGAAGCGATTGATCCAGTGCGTTACATTACGAACCATAGCTCCGGGAAAATGGGCTATGCATTGGCGAGCGCCGCAGCGCAGATGGGAGCAAAAGTCACCCTCGTGAGCGGTCCTGTCAGTTTAAATACGCCCGTAGGTGTTGAGCGCATAAATGTTTCCAGTGCACAAGAGATGCACGAAGCCGTTATGACACATGCAAACCAGCATGATGCCTTTATTAGCTGCGCTGCCGTTGCCGACTACCGCCCACAAACGATCGCGTCTCAAAAGTTGAAAAAGACAGAAGACAACGACGAAATGGTCATTAATATGGTTAAAAATCCTGATATTGTTGCATCTGTGGCAGCAATGACGGAGAAGCGTCCGTTTACCGTCGGTTTTGCGGCTGAAACCAATGATGTAGAGACCTATGCTCGAGGCAAGTTAACAAAGAAAAACCTCGATATGATCTGTGCAAACGACGTTTCGGTTGCAGGGCAAGGATTTAACAGCAACGACAACGCAATTACCCTTTACTGGCCTGAAGGTGAACTTGCGCTCGCTTTGGAATCAAAAGAAGCATTGAGCTTTAAAATTCTCGAAAAAATGCATCAATTGATGTAACTAACGTTTGAAAACCCTGCCAATTTTTTACAAAAGCTGGCATAAATTTGGTACAAAAATGACAACTAAGGGTGTTAAATCTCCCATTCCACCCTTAGTGGTCTAGTTTGAGGCGAAATAGCGTCTTATAATCCCCTCCGCTCAACTTTGTATTTTGAAAGGAAGTAACTAATGGCCGGCAGTAAAAAATCCAACCGTCGTGAAGAAATCTTACAAGCATTGGCAGAAATGCTTGAATCAACAGATGGCGCTTCACGCATTACTACGGCAAAACTGGCCAAGCAAGTCGGCGTTTCAGAAGCCGCGCTGTATCGTCATTTCCCAAGTAAAGCGCGCATGTTCGAAGGGTTGATTGAGTTCATTGAAGAAGCCTTGATGACACGTATCAACCGTATTCTAGACGACGAAAAAGATACACTAGAGCGTATTCGTATGGTGATGCACCTTATTTTGGCGTTCTCTGAACGTAACCCAGGTCTGACACGCATTTTGTCGGGTCATGCTCTAATGTTTGAAAATGAACGTCTACGTGAACGCATCAATCAACTCTTTGAGCGTATAGAAACACAATTGCGCCAAATCCTGCGTGAACGTAAGATTCGTGAAGGGAAGTCTTTCCCTGTCGAAGAGCGCATCCTAGCCGCGCAAATTCTGGGACAAGTTGAGGGGAGCCTAAACCGCTTTGTGCGTAGCGACTTTAAATACCAGCCGACTGCAAACTTTGACGAGTACTGGGCGCTTTTGAGTGCACAAATAAAGTAAAAGACTATGAGTAAAGACAAATACACGCAGCCCGAGTTTTCTCTTTCACTTCTTCACCCTCGTAACTGGGGCGTATGGCTTGGTTTTGGTCTGTTGGCCATCCTCGTCAATATTCTTCCTTATCGGCTGCTGCTTTCATTAGGTCGTTCACTCGGCAAACTTGGCATGCGCTACGGTAAAAAGCGTGTCCACGTTGCTCAGCGTAACTTAGAATTGGCCTTTCCAGACAAAACACCTGAAGAGATTCAACATATTGTTGAAGAGAACTTCAAAAATACCGGTATGGCACTGATAGAAACCGGAATCACTTGGTTCTGGCCGACTTGGCGCTTTAAAAACCTGATCGTCGAGAAAGATCTCGGCGCACTGCGTGAAAAAGCCAAAGAAGGTAAAGGCGTCCTACTTTGTTGTGTCCATGCTCTTAATCTAGAGATCACTGCGCGTGCTTTCGCCGTGTTAGGCGTGGCCGGGTACGGCGCGTTTCGTCCGCATAATAATCCTGCTTATAACTTTATCCAGTATTGGGGACGGACACATAACGGCAATAAACTGATTGATCGTAAAGATGTAAAAAAGATGATTCGTGTTTTACGCAGCGGTGAGCGTCTGTTCTATTTACCGGATCACGATTACGGTCGCAAAAAATCAGTATTTGTGCCCTTCTTTGCCGTAGACGATGCGTGTACGACAACAGGCACGAGCATTCTGGCGTATACCTCAAAATGTGCGATCATCCCAGGCTCAGGGTTTCGCAATGACGAAGGAAAATACGACATCATCGCCGATAACTGCATTGAAGCCGATTATCCACAAAAAGACGAAGTCGCCGCTGCCGCTTATATGAACAAGTATGTGGAAAAAGTCATTCTACGCGCTCCAGAGCAATGGATGTGGCTCCATAAACGCTATAAAACCATGCAAGATGAGCATGTCGAGAAAGGCATTCGCTATAAGTAAGTGGTCAAGGCGATGAATCCAAAAACAAAAAAGGGCAGATGAATATCCATCTGCCCTTTTTACTTTTTCAGAAAAAGTAACCAATTAAATGCCGTATTCTGCGCGGTACGCTTTGACTGCTTCTAGATGCTCTTTGTCTGTGCCTTTCTCTTCAAGGAAAGTCACAAGGTCAGTCAGGCTAATGATTGAGATGATTGCACAACCAAAGTCACGCTCCACTTCTTGAATCGCAGACAACTCACCTTTGCCTTTTTCTTGGCGGTCAATCGCAACCAACACACCAGCAAGGTCTGCGCCATTTGCTTGAATGATTTCCATCGATTCACGAATCGCAGTACCTGCTGTGATTACGTCATCCACTAGCATGATACGACCTTCAAGCGCAGAGCCTACAAGGTTACCGCCTTCGCCGTGATCTTTCGCTTCTTTACGGTTGAAGCAGTAAGGCGTGTCGACGTCATGATGATCCGCCAGCGCGACTGCTGTTGTCGTCGCGATTGGGATACCTTTGTACGCCGGGCCAAACAGCACATCAAACTCAATGCCAGAATCAGCAAGCGCTGCTGCGTAAAAACGACCAAGACGCGCTAGGTCACGACCAGTATTGAAAAGACCAGCGTTAAAGAAGTACGGGCTTTTACGGCCAGATTTCAAAGTAAACTCACCAAACTTAAGAACTTCTTTCTCAAGTGCAAACTCAATAAATTCACGCTGGTATGCTTTCATTATTTTCTCTCTATGTCCTTGGTTTCTTGTGTCTCTTCTCGACAATCATTCATTTCTCTATTGTCGAGATAAAAAAATAGCCCCCATAATGGGAGCTATTTAAATCAATTGGCTAACGCCGCCTTCTGCGCTGCGACAATTTCCGTAATGCCGACTTTCGCCGACTCTAGCAGAGCCATCAGCTGCTCGTGACTGAACGGTTCACCTTCTGCGGTGCCCTGAATTTCAATCATCTTGCCTTCTTCTGTCATTACCACGTTCATGTCTGTGTCTGCCGCTGAATCTTCAACGTACTCAAGGTCACACAGAACATCATCACCTAGCAAACCAACTGAAACTGCCGCTACGTGGCCTTTCATTGGGTTTGCTTTTAGCTTGCCGCTATCTACTAGGTGTTGGAATGCATCGGCCATTGCAACACTTGCGCCGCTGATGGATGCAGTACGCGTACCACCGTCAGCTTGGATAACGTCACAGTCAACGGTGATCATGAACTCACCCATGGCTTTTAGATCGACAACTGCACGTAGGCTTCGCGCGATAAGACGCTGAATTTCCATCGTACGGCCGCCTTGCTTTCCACTTGCCGCTTCACGACGAGTACGCGAATGTGTTGCTCGAGGTAGCATGCCGTATTCAGCTGTAACCCAGCCTTTACCTTGACCTTTTAGCCAACGTGGCACAGATTCTTCGACGGTCGCATTACACAACACTTTGGTGTTACCGAACTCAACTAGCACTGACCCTTCAGCGTAAGCTGTGTAGTTACGAGTAATTTTGATAGGGCGAACTTGATCCGCCTTGCGATCGTTTGGACGCATGGGCATCTACCTTAAATATGAGGAGAAGACGATTTGGTTGGGCGAAGATTATAACGGAATCGATTCCGGATTCATAGGTTACGCATCTGGCACAACATAAACAATCCATACATCCCGCGCACCTATCGACGCAGCGTGATACACTCTTGAAGTAATTTTCAAAAAATGAAGACAGGAAAATTCGATGATTTACAGTATGACAGCGTATGCACGCAAAGAAGTAAAAGGCGATTGGGGTTCTGCGGTATGGGAAATCCGCAGCGTGAACCAGCGTTATTTAGAAACATACTTCCGCATGCCAGAGCAATTTCGCGGGTTAGAGCCCGTTTTACGTGAGCGTTTTCGTAAGCGCTTAGCGCGAGGCAAAGTAGAATGTAATCTACGTTTTGAAGCAAACCCTGCCGCAAAAGGTGAGCTTAGCATCAATGAAGCGCTTGCTAGCCAGGTAATTAAAGCCGCTGAACAAGTCATGCACATGACTGGTGAACTGAGCCGAATCAATCCATTTCAAGTTATGCAATGGCCGGGGGTAATGGAAACGCCAGAGCAAGACATGGATGCGGTAAATAAAGTGCTACTAGAAGCGTTTGATGGCGCAATGGATGAATTTATTGAAGCGCGCGCTCGTGAAGGCGAGAACATGAAGGCGCTGATTGAGCAACGCCTCGAAGCGATCACATCAGAAGTTGTGAAAGTGCGCGCACGCATGCCAGAAATACTAGAGTGGCAACGTGAGCGTCTGTTCTCTAAATTTGAAGATGCAAAAGTAGAGCTAGACCCATCTCGCGTTGAGCAAGAGCTTATCCTTCTGGCACAGAAATCAGACGTAGCAGAAGAGCTAGACCGTCTTGATTCTCACGTAAAAGAAACCACGAACATTCTGAAAAAAGGCGGCGCAGTGGGTCGTCGTCTAGATTTCATGATGCAAGAGTTCAACCGTGAATCGAACACGCTAGCGTCGAAATCCATCAGCACCGACATCACCGCATCGGGCGTTGAACTGAAAGTTCTAATTGAACAGATGCGTGAGCAGATCCAAAACATTGAATGATCTAAAAGTCATCGAGTATTGAAACAAAAAAGCCCCGCTAATACGGGGTTTTCTTTTATTCGTCTTTTTCCAAGGTACTGTTATCAACGTAGGGCCAATAATGGTGCCCAATTCTGATCAGCAAAGTAGCCGCAGCCAAAATAAACGCAGCCAGAGATAACCACACAACCAAAACTGCATCCAGCTCTTTCATTCCGAGTGTGATGTAGCGGGCGATGGCCATCATCGCGATGTAGATAGGATAGCGTACCGGAATTTTACCGTTCATCACGAACTGCTGCACCATAGCGAGCACTTCCAGATAGATAAACATCAACAGAATATCCGTGAGTAAGACACGCTTCTCTACAAATACGTGCACAAACTCTTGCATCATGGCGTACAACGTCGCCAAGGTAATAGAGACTAATAACACCGCCTCCAAAATATGGAAGATTTTCAGGAAAGGTCGACTAAAGGATTTCGGTAAATTCGACGGCATGGTCCATTATCCAAACAAAGAAAATAGGCCTTGAGTTTAGCATGCAACGATCTTCAATCAATCAGAATAAACATCAGTGCAAATCGACTCCAAGTCCTGGCATTTGCTTATAAAAACGCTCCGCTTATTTGGCGGAGCGCTTTTGTGTTATAGGACCTGTGGCATCACTTACGCCACTTGCTGCTTTTTTTCAGCTACGCGCTTTTTCTTCCGATATTTAGGGTGAGTGATCGGAATCGCAGATAGGAGTTTTTTGGTGTATTCGTTTTGCGGGTTTGCATAAATTTCTTTAGCACTGCCTGCTTCTACCACTTTACCAAAATACATCACGGCAACTTTGTCAGAAACATGTTTCACCACCGAGAGATCGTGAGAGATAAATATGATCGCCAAGTTCATTTCTTGTTGCAGTTGTAGCAATAGGTTCAAGATTTGCGCCTGTACCGACACATCTAACGCAGATACCGATTCATCACAAATCAGCAGTTTAGGCTTCAATGCAATCGCGCGAGCGATACCGATACGCTGCCGTTGCCCGCCTGAAAATTCATGTGGATAACGGTTTACTGCCGTTTCTGGTAATCCCACTTTGATTAAAAGCTCTTTTACCCATTGTTTACGCTCTGTTGGCGTGCCAATTTTATGAATAACAAACGGTTCTTCCAGAATCATACCGATGGTATGACGCTGATTGAGTGACTCCATTGGGTCTTGAAAGACGATTTGCATGTCTTTACGCAGCGATCGCATCTCTTTCACAGACAATTTAGTGATGTCTTTACCTTCAAAGAAAATCTTACCTTCTGTTGGCTCGTATAACTTTAAGATCGTGCGACCAAGGGTGCTTTTACCACAACCTGACTCACCAACTAGCCCCAGTGTTTCACCTTCAGAAACAGACAGTGAAACCCCGTCTACCGCTTTGATGGTGTAGCCTTTCTTGAACAGCCCTTTACCAGAAACAAAGTGCTGCTTAAGATTTTCAATTCTTAATACTTCTTTTGCCATAACATCCTCTTTTATGACTGGTTCACTTTGCCCAGTTAACTGGCAAACATACTGGCATCAATAGGCTTGATATCGATCATCTGCTTCGGCTCATTATCTAAGCTCGGCATCAATCCCATTAAACGCTCTGTGTATGGGTGCTGCGGGTTATCAAACAACTCAAAAATTTCTGCTTTTTCGACAATACGTCCGCCATACATCACGGCAACATCATCACACACTTCTGCCACAACCCCGAGATCGTGAGTGATGAAGATCATCGCCATGCCCGTTTCTTCCTGAAGCTCGTTCATCAGTTCAAGGATAGACGCCTGAACCGTAACATCCAACGCTGTAGTCGGTTCATCACAAATCAGAATATCCGGCTTACAGGCCAATGCCATCGCGATCATGACACGCTGGCGCATACCACCAGATAGGTTATGGGGATACTCATTCAATCGCTTCTCTGGCATTGGAATTTTTACTTTTGCCAGCATTTCAATCGAGTACGCCTCCCGCTCCTTTTTGTCGAGCTCAGGTCGATGGAGCTCAAGCACTTCACATATTTGACGACCAATGGTGTGCACTGGGTTGAGCGCCGTCATCGGGTCTTGGAAGATGATCGAAATGCGATCGCCACGCATGGCGTACATCTCTTCCGCAGGCAAATCAACTAGGTTGGTGCCGCGATAATTCACTTCACCTTTGATAATGTTGCCATATGGCTTAGGTAATAGCCCCATGATCGACATTGAGGTTACGCTCTTACCACTACCTGACTCTCCTACCAGACCGAGTGTACGTCCAGCTCTCACATCAAAGTTCACACCATGCAGAACCTTCACTGGCCCATCATCGGTGGTAAATTCAACTTCGAGATCTTTAACACTTAGGATTACATCGTTTTCCATAACCAATCCTTACAGCTTATAAGTGTCATCTACGACAACAACAGGTTCAAAAGCTTTGCCTGACTTCATCGCTTGTTTCGTTTCTTTTTTGATATCACTATCAATCCAGTAAGTGCCATCGCCTATGATTGCACCACTGAACAGCGCCTCTGTCATGCGATTCATTGGCTTATCTGGAAACTTTAACCAGCGCCAGTGACCATAGCGGACATAAGGAACCATGTAGCCTGGGACGATAACGTGAGCATCAATGATGTCACGCTGAATCTCATGACCTAGCTGGATCTTTTTATCCATATCCATGCCAAAACGATACTCGATGATCTTTTCATCCAGTTCAGGCGTGCTGTAGTTTGTGAAAGAGTTAGTTTGCGGCTTGTTCGCATTGACTGAATGGAAGTACTCCCAATACGTTGGGATCTCAGACGTACCCATATCTAAGAAAGCCAAATCGTGCTTTTTCTCACGTACGTATTTGAACATGGATGAGCCATCAACTAACTTGAGCTCAATATCCAGCCCTGCTAGCTTGGCTTGCTCACGCAAAAATGCAATACGAGGAGTATGAACAGGTGTTCCGTAGGTCAGCTCGAAGCTTAAGCGCTCACCTTTATCATTAACACGAATACCATCAGAACCAATTTTGTTAAAGCCTGCGGCTTCGAATGCCTCGGCCGCTTTTGCGGGATCAAACTTCGGTGCCTTAGCATCTGGTAGGGTGTATTTACCATGACCATAACCGGTCGGGTTCGGTTTACGGGAGTAGTCGCCACGCATGACATTCTCTATCATGCCATCAAAGTCAATCGCGTAAGTAATGCCCTTGCGAATGTTTAAATCATCCAGCAAAGGCATCGCGGTGTTCATCCATACACCACCAGCCCCAACTGGGAATTGGTTGTAACCCCAGAACTTTTGAATGTATCCCTTTTGGTAAGGTTCCGTATTCGATTTATCATGCCATAAGCTTGGTAAAACAAGACCAAATGCGTCCAGCTTCCCTTTCTCAAAGTGCTTCATCGCGATATCACTGTCGCGAATCACTGTGATGCGGATTTTGTCGACATTATAACGATGTTGATAATACTTATTGCTGTAACCCCACCAGTCTTCACCGACATGTTTGAAGGTAACACTTTTACCTTTTTTAATGTCATCTAGGTAGTATGCACTGGTCGTTGGTTCACTTTTAAAATTGTAGTAGCGGACAAAGTTGTCATGTATACCGTCACCATTTTCATCTTTTGAAGGGTTAGCATAAAAATGTGCGGGACGTGGGCGCAGGGCCCCCATTCGTAACAGCAACTCTTCCGGATTAAACTCTTTCGCCGCCTTAACAGCAAACGTGTGAGTGTCGTACTTGATAACATCCGCAATCGTTTTGTTGTAGTAATCGTTGTACCAAGGCTCCAAGATGTCCTTGGAACGATAAAACTTCAGCATGAACACGAAATCGTCGGCAGTCACAGGTTTGCCGTCCGACCATTTGGCTTCAGGGTTGAGTTTGAAATAGACCGTTTTGTTGTCACCTGCTAACGCCCACTCGTTAGCAAGCTCAGGGATAAACTCTAAAGTATCTGGGTGGCGGACCACCAAGCCTGGTGTTTCATCTAAGATAAAAGAACGTAGCCCTGCATTAGCGTCTGGGCCAACACTACGTAACGTCTGCGGGAAACTTGACATAAAGGTGCGATAAGTCCCTCCACGTTTCGCTTCTGGCGAACCATATTGAGGCTCATCCCAGTTTGTTTGCCAGTTTAAGTCAGTCGGAAGCGTTGCTGACATTGCACCAAAACTCAGGGCGCTCAGCGTGGACGCTAAAAATAATTTCTTCATAAAACTTCCCTTTTTATGTTTTGCTCACAATGCTCGCTTAAACATAGCGTGTGAATTTTTTCGGGTCGAAAGCCGCTCGAATGGCTTCACCAATAAAGGTCACCATTACCAGAACCAGAACAATAGAAGTCACTACTGACGCAACAATCCATGGCGAATCTAAGTTTGACTTACCTTGTTGCAGTAGTTCACCCCAACTTGGCGTTGGTGGCATCAAGCCTAATCCTAGGTAATCGAGAGCAGTCAGTGCTGTGATGTTAGCTGCAATAGTGAAAGGCGCTAGGGTTACAATCATCACCATCGTATTTGGCAAGATGTGATTAAACAAGATACGTCCGGTCGATGCCCCTAAAGCACGAGCCGCCATTACATATTCTCGTGCCGCTTCTTTATAGGTCATGGTCCGCATGTACCATGTCATCCCCATCCAAGTGAAAAGCACGTTAATAGCGACAAAGAGAGCGAACGTCGGCTGAACGATTGAGACAAGAATCATAATGACGTACAAAAACGGGACCATTGACCAGATTTCGATAAGTCGCTGTACAAACAAGTCAAATTTACCGCCCCAAAAACCCATAGCACAACCGACTGCAGTACCGATCGCGTAGGAAATGGCCATCGTAAGCAACGCAAATCCCATCGCCGTTCTGAATCCGTAGACGAGTCGCGCCAAAATATCGCGACCTATCACATCTGTACCTAAATAATGCTTATTTTCGGCACTAGGCGCTGTTGGCGGGAAATCACCACTAAAATCTTGTTCGTATGGGTTCCACGGCACAAGCGGCAAAATAACAAAGTTGTCGCCCCCTTCAGCCTCAAACGCTTTTTGCAGTACACGATAATCGGCTTCACTGGATGACTCTTGGCCGAATTCGCTACCTAAACGTACGTCACTGACAACAGGAAAATAGTAGCTACCATCGTACTTGACGACTAGCGCTTTACTGTTGATCAAAAGTTCGGCGAATAGAGAAAGGATCAACATGATAGAAAGAGCAACAAACGACCAATAGCCTCGTTTGATCTCTTTAAAGTGACGAATTTTCTTTTGAGTTAATGGACTAACTTTAATCATGTTACGCTCCAAACTTCACACGTGGGTCGACTAAAGCAACACAAATATCTGAAATGATGTTACCAATGAGCAGTAACAACGCATTAATGGCGACAATACCCATAACAACAGGGTAATCACGCTCCATGATTGATTCGTAACCCAATAAGCCAATGCCATCAATATTGAAGATAACTTCAATCAGGAAGGCACCGGTCATGAAGAACAACAAAGAGTTACCAAAGTGACTCGCGATCGGAATTAAGCTGTTACGCAACGCGTGCTTACGAACTGCTTTTTTGAAAGGTAATCCTTTCGCAATTGCGGTGCGGATGTAATCTGAGGAAAGGTTTTCCATCAGGTTATTTTTCATTGTCATCGTCAGCGTGGCAAAATCACCAATGAGGTAACAGATCAAAGGCAACACCGCATGCCACATAATGTCTTTAGCGCGTTCAAAGAAGGTTTCGTAATCGTCGAAGTCATCGCCGACAAAGCCTCCCATCGGAAACCATTCCAAGTGATAACTAAATAACGTGATCAGCAATACACCCACCACATAACCTGGTAGCGCGTAGCCTACGAAAATGAGTACTGAAGAGGCGGAATCAAACACAGAACCGTGCTTGAGCGCCTTATAGTAACCAAGAGGAATCGAGATAAAATAACTAATAAAGAAGGTCATGCCGCCATAAAACAACGACACTGGCAAACGCTCTGCGATCATATCCGAGACAGGCTCGTAGTAACGCGTCGACTCGCCAAGATCTAGCATTACCAAACGACTTAACCACTCGACGTACGCTTCCGTTACAGGTTTATCCAGGCCATAAAACGCATTCAGCTCCGCGATTTGATCGTCAGAAAGGGCCGTATTACCACCCGCAGACGTCATTGATGCGGCGCCATCTCCCTGAGACTGCATTTGTGACAACATGCGTTCAACAGGTCCGCCAGGCACGAAACGAGTGATAGCAAAGATGAGAATAGTTATCCCGAGAAACGTTGGGATAACCAACGCCAAACGGCGTAAAAAGTACGACAGCATATACAACTTGCTCCTTGTCTACTGTCCAGTTCAAACGGAGTGAAAGAGGATATTTTCCGCCCAAAATGGTGCATATTTATCTCGTAGTAACTAAAACTGTTGAAGCACACTCCCTGCGCCTCAAGAGCTAGACTTTTCTACTACTGCAATAATTTCAGCGTCATATTTATCTTGAATCCACATCAGCTTCAAGTGTTTGAAACCAAAACATGACAAACTTCCTTCGATGTCGAAAAACAGAAATGTTTTTGTAAAAAATTATAAAAAACCACAAAAATAATTCATACAGAATATCAATCTAGGCTGTTTAGAGCCAAAACCCTACATAAAAATGCACCCTACACACATAAATAGCCACATAATCCAAGGTTATATTTGACCTAAAAATACGAGTGAGCCCTTTAACCGCAATGGGTATCATATTTTGATACCACCTAATAAGTTCGAGCTAACAAAGTATGGATTCGATATAAAACTCATCTCAGAACAATTCACTGGAAAAATATCTTTTTCCAGATTCAATTACCCACTAAAAAACCATAGGCAAGATAAGTCATTAAAGTTTATAAGAAACACAAAATACGGTGTTTTATTGAAATTTAATCTCGATTCATAAACCTTATTCGGTTTTTTATTCCGCCTTTTAAATAAAGCCTGGTTATTTACATCTTTTTTACATTTAAGCATCCCCGTTTACCACTGGTTTGACTTCCTTTTTTCATCTCGGTTATACATTGGCCGAACGTTAACGAAATATTAACGTCACATTTGGCCGCTATGCGGCCAGACATAGGAAATAATAATAATCGGAGCAACAAGGATGTATAAAAACACAACCGCTTTATCTGTTGCGATAAGCCTTGCTTTGGGGACAGCAGCAGTTGCAGCCCCAGCAACAGCACTGGCAGAAGAGCAGCAAGTTGAAAAACTTCAAAAGATGAAAGTTACTGGTTCGCGTATCTCCACGACGGATATGGAAGGTCCTTCACCAGTTACTGTTATTAATAGTAAAGACATTGAGTCTAAAGGCTTTAACAGCGCGCAAGACGTATTGAACAGTTTGACCCAAAACACAGGTGGTGTAATGGCTCAAACAGACTCTTTCTCGTTTACACCAGCAGCGCAGTCAGTCAACTTACGTGGCCTTGGCGCGTCACGCACATTGATTCTTATTGATGGCCGTCGTCTTCCTCAATACCCGCTAGCACAAGATGGTACATCTAACTTCCAAGATATCGGCCAAATCCCTGTCGCCGCTATTGAGCGTGTTGAAGTAATGACCGACTCAGGTTCTGCTATCTACGGCTCCGACGCAATCGGTGGTGTCGTAAACTTCATTTTAAAGAAAGACTTTGATGGCGTTTCTGTAAAAGTACGCGCGGGTGACGCGACGGATGGTGGTTACCAAAATGGTCGTTTAGACGTTGTAGCTGGCAAAAACTTTGACGACAAACGTATTCTCTTCGTTGGCCAATTTGCGGGCAACGAAATGCTAAAGCAATCTGACCGAGATGATTGGGCTGGCGATGACGGTTCTAGCCGTTCTCAGCTAAGTGGCTACTCTAGCTACGGTGCAAACTTTGAAGGCGCCAACGGAACACTTCTAACACCAGCTGATGCTGGTTCTTCATGTAAAGAAGTCGTTGGTGATGCCGCGATTGAACGAGCGGATGGAAAGTGTGGTGTTAACCGCTCTGCATACCGAACATTAAAACCAGAAAACAAACAAGTAGACCTACTTTTACGTGGTGAAATGGACATTAACGACAATGTCACTGCCATGGCAGAAGCCCGTTTTGGCTACAAGTCTACAGAATCTGAATTCGAACCTAACCCTTACAGCGTTGAAGTTGATGCCACTCACTTCCGCGGCGAAGGCGAATACACTCGCCGTATGGTCGAATTTGGACCACGCGAAAGTAACACTGAAGCCGATTCTTTTGGCTTAACCTTAGGCTTGAACGGCCTGCTTGCTGATACGTATGATTGGGACCTATCCGCTGGTTACTCTGAGCAAAGCGTTGAAACAAGCAACCCAGCAATCTTCCTAACTCTCGACCAAGCTGTACAAAATGGTGATGTCGATCTTCTAGGGCCTATCTCTCAAGACGTTGTAGACAAATACAGCGGCACTTCAAGCAAAGAAGCCTACTCAAAGCTTTACTCTGTTAACGGCTCACTGGCTGGTGATTTGGTTGAACTTCCTGCAGGTATGTCTGGCTTTGCTGTTTATGGTGAATGGAACCGTACTGACTACAATGAGACGATTGATGCTACAACAGCAGCTGGTGGTTTCTCTGGTCTAGGTGGAACATCAGGCGGCGGTGACCGCGATCAGATTGGTCTTGGTGTTGAAGCTCTTATTCCTATCATTGAAGATTTAGAAATGACTGTCGCTGGTCGTTACGACCACTACTTCGACGACTCGGCAACTGGCGGCGCATTCACTCCTAAAGTAGCCCTAGCATACCGTCCTACTGACACCCTATTGCTACGTGGTAGCTACGGTCTAGGCTTCCGAGCTCCAGACTTGAAGCGACTATTTGGTGATCAAACTCGAGGCTTTGGTTCTGGTTTTGACCCTGTGCTTTGTGCCAACGCTGGTGGTAGCGGCCCACAAGATAAAGACAAGTACCCAGAGTGTGATACTCAGTACTTCGATACGCTTAATGGCCCTAACTCTGAGCTGAAAGAAGAAACAAGTACAAACATTAACTTGGGCCTAGCGTGGGAGCCTGTGGATGATCTTGGTGTAACTGTTGACTGGTACCACATCAAGATGGAAGACGTCGTAACAGCACCAACTTACCAAGACGTAATTAACGATCCAGGTAAATACCCAGGTACTGAAGTCGTTCGTAACCCAGATGGCACCATCAAGTCGGTATCCTATGGTCCAGTGAACCAGTCGTATGAAGAGCGTTCTGGTATTGACCTAGCGATCAAATACGCATACGACACTAATGAGTTCGGTTCATTTAACACGCGTGTTGCTGTAACGAAGATCTTGATTGCTGAATATCAAGAAAACGACAGCGAGCCTGTAACGGATGAAAGAGATTTCATGCCTGAATACACCGCAACGTTAAATCTTGGCTGGGCATATGAAGATGTCGCTATCAACCTATTTGGTAAATACCGCGACCGTATGTGTTCAAGCTACGCAAACCGTTACTACTTTGATGACTGTGATTCTGCTAAAAAAGCGGGTTACAAAGCAGAAATCGCTAGTATGACAACGTGGAACCTAACGGCTTCTTACCAATTCAACGAGAGTGGTCGTGTAACTCTTGGTGCTATCAACATGTTTGACAAAGTACCGCCTGCAGATCCTCTAAGCGATACCTCTCCATTCTATGCAACTGGGTATGACGATCCAATCGGACGTCAGCTATACGTCGAGGCATCATACGACTTCTAAAAAATATTTGGCGCGGGTTTTCCGCGCCCTTTTCGACTGACTAAAACACTGACAAGGATGCAACCATGAAATTCAAGGAATTTGGTCTCAGTGCCATAGCTGCAGCATTGCTTACTATCAGTAGTAGCTCTATAGCGGCCAACTCTGGTGCTGTCGTTTCCACACAAGCAAAAGCAAATCAATCTTCAGAAGCTTCGCAACAAAAAATCGACAATTATGCCGAAAGTACTGAAGGCATGTTGGCAGAATACAAAGGCTTACTACGTCAAATCGACAGCATGAAAGTCTACAACGAGCAAATTAACCGTATGGTTCAATCACAGCAAGGTGAATTGGACTCATTAAATAACCAAATTGCTCAGATCGATCAAACGGCAACAGAAGTAGTGCCACTAACACTTAAAATGATCGATGCACTCGATGAGTTTGTGACTCTCGATCTACCTTTCCAGAAAAAAGAACGTAATAAACGTGTCCAAGAACTGCGTCGTCTCATGGATCGCGCCGACGTAACGACTTCTGAGAAATTCCGTAAAGTGATGGAAGCCTACCAAATTGAAGAAGGCTTCTCTCGCTCAATTGAATCTTACAAAGCTAGCCTAGATAGAAATGGGGAAACCGTGACTTACGACTTCCTACGTATTGGTCGCACGGCGCTTTTATTCCAATCTCCAGACGGTGGTGAGACAGGTATGTGGAACCAACAAACACGTCAATGGGAAACATTACCGGAAAGCTACCGCATAGCGGTACAGCAAGGCCTTCGTATCGCGAAGAAGCAAGCGCCACCAGCGCTAATCAAATTGCCTGTATATGCTGGGGAGGAATAAGAGATGAAAGGATTCAAAACTCTAGCCGCTGGTCTACTAGCGAGCTTATTTATGGCTTCAGGCGTACAAGCAGAAACGCCTAAAAACCTATCTGAACTACTCAAAAACGTAAAATCAGAAAGCATCGTTGAGTCAAAAGAGAACAAAGCCCGTGAAGCTGAGTTCAAGAACAACCGAGATAAGCAAGCAGCATTATTGCAACAGGCTCGTGAAGAGCTAGCTTCACAGCAAGCACTGGGCGATCAACTTAAAGCGACATTTGATGAAAACGATAAGCAGCTGACTGAACTAACAGAAACCTTACGTGTTCGCTCTGGTACTTTGGGCGAAATGTTTGGTGTGGTCCGCCAATATGCGGGCGAGTTTAAAGGCTTATTTGCAGCCTCTCAAAACGCAGTTCAGTTCCCAGAGCGTGACGCTCTACTAACGAAACTGGCTGAAAGTAAAGAACTGCCATCAACACAAGAGCTAGAAGCATTCTGGCATACCATTCTTCAACAAGTGGTTGCCTCAGGCGAGACAGCAACAACCCAAGCAACGGTTGTTTATGGCGAAGGTAAAGAAGCGGTTCGCGATGTTACTCTTGTCGGTGAATTTAACGCGATTGCCGATGGTAAGTACGTTACTTATGTACCTCAAACAGGTAAGTTCGAAGAACTCTCTCGACAGCCTCGCACCAATATTACACGTCATGTTGCGGGCTTTGAGTCAGCGTCAAACAGCTATGAGCCACTGTTTATTGACCCATCCCGTGGTGTAATTCTGTCTCTACTTGTACAAAGCCCTACCGTTCAAGAACGTATTGATCAAGGTGGCATTGTAGGTTACGTCATCCTTGGTATGGGTGCAGTTGGCGCTATCATTGCTCTAGTTTGCTTCCTACGCCTTCAAGTGATTGGCGGTAAAATGCGTAAGCAAGCGAAATCAGAAACCGTGATTCCTGGTAACCCTCTGGGTGAAGTTATCCAGGCTTACCAAGAGCACAAAGGTGACAACCTTGAAGATCTTGAAGCGAAACTGGACGAAATCATCCTACGTAACGCACCGAGCATTGAACGCTTTATCAGTTCAATCAAGCTATTTGCTTCTGTAGCACCTCTACTTGGTCTACTGGGTACGGTAATGGGCATGATCGGCACATTCCAAGCCATTACTCTGTTCGGTACCGGCGATCCTAAACTGATGGCTGGCGGTATCTCTGAAGCACTTGTTACTACGATGCTTGGTCTGGTTGTCGCAATTCCTCTACTGTTCCTGTACACCATCGTACACAGTAAAGGTCGTCGTTTGGTTCAAACTCTTGAAGAACAGAGTGCAGGCTTCATCGCTCGCTATCAGGAAAAACTACATAAAGCCGAAAGCTAAGGAGGCGTTATGTGGTGGTTAGTTGGAGAACTTGAATCAATTAGGCGCTTCTTGGGAATGGGTGGCGATGTACTCGTCGCCATCTTCATCCTCAGCTTTATGCTGTGGGCAGTATTGTTAGAACGTTGGTTCTATTTTGCTGCCGTCGCTCCAAAAGCCATGAAAAAAGCCGTTGGCTCATGGCAGGGGCGCTCAGAGCACCAGAGCTGGAACGCTAAGATGATCCGACAAGAAATTGTTTCTCGTCAGGACATTGAGAATAAAAAGGGCCTGCCAATCGTGAAAGTATTGATTGCGCTTTGTCCCTTACTGGGTTTGCTCGGCACCGTTGTTGGCATGATCCAAGTATTCGACATCTTAGCGGTAACAGGAACAGGAAGCCCTCGAGCAATGGCCTCGGGGATCTCAAAGGCAACAATCCCAACTTTAGCCGGGATGGTGGCTTCTCTATCAGGACTGTTCTTTAGTTCACGTCTTGATCATTTAGCCAAAGTCACAACGCAAAAGCTGGAAGATAAGCTAAAGCATATTGCCTGAGTAAATGGAATTAGAGGTATAGGTCATGAAAAGACGCTATAGCAGTGATAGCAGTGATGAAACCGCTATCGATATGACACCGATGCTCGACATCGTATTCATCATGTTGATCTTCTTTATCGTAACAACATCGTTCGTAAAAGAAGCTGGTCTAGAAGTAAACCGCCCGACGGCAAGCTCTGCGCAAACCGTGAAAAAAGGTAACATCATGGTCGCAGTTGGTGCGGCGGGTGATGTTTGGGTTGATAAACGCCGCATCGAAGTGGACGCGGTTCGCGCGAATATTGAACGTCTTCGTGCAGAAAGCCCTGATGGCGCAGTTGTTATCCAAGCCGACACAGAAGCAAATGCTGGCGTAGTCGTGAAGGTTATGGACCAGATCAAAATGGCAGGTGTAGAAAGCATCTCCATTGCCGCAACCAATAAGGATTAAGCTTATGCGGTATCTGGCCTCAATTGCACTGGCGCTCATTGTCTCCCTCGGGTTGTTCTGGGGGATGGACAAGCTAGTAAACAAAGAGCGCCACGAGTTAGTGTCGAATGATGACCTGCGTATGGTCGAGTTTATTCGCATTAAACCAGACGAAAAAATACAGGAGAAAAAACGCGAACTTCCAAAGCCACCACCGCCTAAGCGTCCGCCGCCGCCGCCAGAAATGAAAGTGACAGCGACAGTAAAACCGGTGATGGAGCAGACCCCAATGGATATGCCAAAGCTTGACCTACCCGTAAATGTTACAGGTGGTTCGGTGCTTGGACATTATAGCCAGGGTGGAGGTGCGCAACTCGCGGGTAGCGGAGGTCCAACACCTCTAGCGACATTCCAACCTCAAATGCCTAGGAAGGCTGCGAAAGCAGGAATAGAAAAAGGGGTCGTCTTATTAGAGTTTACTGTCAACGCACGTGGTGCCGTAGAGGACATCAAAGTTCTTAAAGAGCAACCACGACGCTTAGGCCTCGGTCGAGCGGCAAGAAAAACAGTCTCTAAATGGACATTTAAACCAAAATTGGTTGACGGGAAACCTGTTAGCTCGCGCCTATCGCAAGAAATAGAGTTCTCAACCAATTAAGGAGTCACGATGAAAAGTTTATGGAAAAGCAAAGTGGCTTCTTTAATTCTCTTCGCAGGAGTGGCAATGGCCGCTCCTACGATGGCAAAAGAAGCTCCTCAGTTATCAGATCGGACATTTCGAACCGTTAACAAAGTGCAAGAGTTGATCGCAACTGAAAAATATTCAGCAGCGAAAGAAAAACTAGCAAGCGCTTTAGAAAGCACAAGTTCGAAAAAATACGACCGAGCAGTTTTACTTCAGCAGACTGGCTTTTTGTATTCGCTACAAGACAATTATGTGCAAGCAGCAAAATACTTTGCCGAAGCATTACAGCTCGACGCACTTCCCGTTCCTGTTGCTCAACAAGTTCGCTACAGCTTGGCTCAGCTTTACCTAGCTGAAGAAAAGTATACGTTGTCTGTAAAAACGATGAAGGAATGGTTCAAGGTTGCAGAAACAACCAAAGAGAAGCCTCAAGCTCATGCTTATATCACGTTAGCGAGCGCTTATGTTCAGTTGGAAGATTACAAAAATGCAATCCCGCCAACCAAAAAAGCCATCGCGATGAGCAAGAGCCCAAGTGAGTCTTGGTACTTAATTCTCGTTGCATCTCACTACGAGTTAGGCCAGCTGAAAAGCGTTGCCAGTGTACTCAAAACTCTGACTTCAAAGTACCCTCAGAAAAAGCGTTACTGGATGCAACTTTCTGGTGTCTACATGGAGCTAGGTCAAGAACGCAACTCTCTAGCCACCCTAGAAATGGTTTACAAAATGGGGAAACTAGAAGGAGAGAAGGAATATTTACGCTTTGTAAACTTCTTGGCTTATCAAGGTATTCCATATAAAGCAGCCAAAACTCTTGACAAGGAAATGGCAGCTGGAAACATTGAAAAGACGAAGGAAAACTATGACCGCCTAGCCAGTTTCTGGCAGCAAGCTAAAGAGCTAGATAAATCAATTCTCGCTTATAAAAAGTCATATAACCTCGCTCCTTCTGCTAAAACGCAAATTCAGATTGCTCGCTTAATGATACAAGACAAGCAGTATTCTGAAGCAACTCGTTTTGTAGAAAGCGCGGCATCCAGTGCCTCTAAAGAGCAAAAGGCAGAACTTGAATACATTCGCGGGATGGCCTATTTCGAGCTTAAGCAACCACAAAAGGCCTTGCAGGCGATGAAAGGCGCTGCTCAATCGCCAAAATTCAGGTCAACCGTTAGCCCTTGGATAAATTTCCTAGAGTCTCAAGGATAATTCGAAGATTAAGTGTGAGTCAGTCGCACGCCTGGGGAAGTGAAAGCTTCCCCTTTTTTCCGTTTTATCTTTATTAACCCCTATTTTTAACCAGAGTCACTCACGCAAGCCAAATCGGGACTCTAAACCTAAAATCAGCACACTAAACGGTTGTAGAAATGGTTTTAATAACAGAGTGCGCGGATGGTAAGTCCTGTATCACGCTCCTTCTTCGCTGTTTAGGAACACTCTGGCGTAAGTAACTATTTCATCTGAGACGATCACAGACAGAAAGATCAACTGGTAACAAAATAGAGATCATGATACTCTTCGCCTCCATTTTTCTGGCGGGATTATCACCAATATCCACCCCTTTGGTGGTTGATTTCTCAATGCCAGTGCTATCGTTATAAGAATGTCGAACTTTCCTTCGGCACTCAATCAATCCAATCAAAAGTGGAACAGTACAATGGGCAAAGGTACTCTCTATATCGTATCTGCACCTAGCGGCGCAGGTAAATCTAGCTTGATCTCAGCGATGTTGGAACGCAACCCAACCTACGCAATGAAAGTGTCTGTGTCTCACACCACGCGCAACATGCGACCTGGTGAAGAAAATGGTGTCCACTACCATTTTGTAGCGAAAGATGAGTTTGAAGCCCTGATCGCTAAAGGTGACTTCCTAGAATACGCAGAAGTGTTTGGTAATTATTACGGCACATCTCGTGTATGGATTGAAGAAACACTAAATAAAGGTATCGACGTTTTTCTAGATATCGACTGGCAAGGCGCACGCCAAATCCGTGAACAAATGCCAGAAGCCAAAAGCATCTTCATCCTGCCACCATCAAACGGTGAGTTAGAGCGTCGCTTGAACACTCGTGGTCAAGATAGCGATGAAGTGATCGCAAAGCGTATGGCTGAAGCCAAGTCGGAAATCTCTCATTACAACGAGTACGACTACGTGATCGTAAACGACGATTTTGATACCGCTTTGATGGATTTTAAAGCTATCTTGCGTGCTGAAAGATTGAAGGAAGAAAAGCAAGCTGCTAAATATAAAGGTATGCTTGACGCGTTGTTAGCAGAGTAACTTCAAAAAAGTCACGCTGTAAAACATAAAGAATTTCCCGTTTTTTGCCCAGTGCGAAAAACACAATAAACTACCTGAGAAAGTCCACAAACGGTGGCTTGTCTAATTGCTAGTAAATAAAGTAGTTAGGTTGTATACTTTCTCGTCATTCTAAAATTTTAGTTAACTATTTGGAGTCCTCATGGCACGCGTAACTGTTCAAGACGCTGTTGAAAAAGTTGGCAACCGTTTCGACCTAGTACTGATTGCGGCTCGCCGCGCTCGTCAAATGCAAACTGGCGGTAAAGATGCACTAGTGCCAGAAGAGAACGATAAGCCAACGGTTATCGCTCTACGCGAAATCGAAGAAGGTTTAATTACTAAAGAAGTTCTAGACGCTCGTGAACGTCAAGAACAGCAAGAGCAAGAAGCGGCAGAGCTAGCGGCAGTAAGCAGCATCGCTCACAACCGTTAATTCTGACTTTAGAATTCAACAACCTCCCGGGCCTATAATTTGTATCTATTCGATAGCCTCAAAGACGTTGCCCAAGAATACCTAACAGAGCCTCAGATTGAGGCTCTGCGTCAATCTTATGTGGTAGCGAGAGATGCCCATGAAGGGCAAACCCGCTCTAGCGGTGAACCATACATCATCCACCCTGTCGCTGTGGCTCGTATCTTGGCCGAAATGCGCCTTGATATCGAAACCCTCCAAGCTGCTTTGCTGCATGACGTCATTGAAGACTGTGATGTAACTAAAGAAGATCTCGAAGAGAAATTCGGCAACACTGTCGCAGAATTGGTTGATGGTGTATCTAAACTGGACAAACTCAAATTCCGCGATAGGAAAGAGGCTCAGGCTGAGAACTTTCGTAAGATGGTTCTGGCCATGGTGCAAGATATCCGCGTCATTCTGATCAAACTGGCTGACCGCACGCATAACATGCGTACGCTTGGCGCGCTTCGACCAGATAAAAAGCGTCGTATTGCTCGTGAAACGTTAGAAATTTACGCGCCCCTCGCTCATCGTCTTGGTATTCACAATATCAAAACCGAACTCGAAGAGTTGGGCTTTGAGGCGCTATATCCCAACCGCTACCGCGTACTGAAAGAAGTGGTTAAAGCCGCACGTGGTAATCGTAAAGAGATGATCCAACGCATTCACAGCGAAATAGAAGGCCGTCTGCAAGATTTTGGCTTGAATGCTCGCGTCGTTGGTCGTGAGAAAAACCTGTTCTCTATCTATAACAAGATGAAAACCAAAGAACAGCGCTTTCACACCATCATGGATATCTATGCGTTCCGAGTCGTTGTTGATACCGCTGATACTTGTTATCGCGTTTTAGGCCAAGTACACAGCTTGTATAAGCCACGTCCTGGTCGCATGAAAGATTACATCGCGGTACCAAAGGCGAACGGCTATCAATCGCTACACACTTCCATGGTTGGCCCTCACGGCGTACCTGTTGAAGTTCAGATCCGTACTGAAGATATGGATCAAATGGCGGACAAAGGTGTCGCGGCACACTGGTCTTACAAAGACAAAGGCGACAAGTCTGGCACCACTGCGCAAGTGAAAGCTCAGCGTTGGATGCAAAGCCTGTTAGAGCTACAACAAAGCGCGGGTAACTCATTCGAATTCATTGAAAACGTAAAATCCGATCTTTTCCCAGATGAGATTTACGTCTTCACACCAAAAGGTCGTATCGTTGAACTACCTTTAGGCGCAACGGCTGTCGACTTTGCCTATGCCGTACATACCGATGTAGGCAACTCTTGTGTTGGTGCTCGTGTTGACCGTAACCCTTACCCATTGAGTAAGGCATTGAAAAACGGTCAGACGGTGGAAATTATCAGTGCCCCTGGTGCGCGTCCGAATGCGGCATGGCTAAACTATGTCGTGACTTCTCGTGCCCGCACTAAGATTCGACAAGTACTGAAAACGATGCGTCGTGAAGAGTCGATTACTTTAGGTCGTCGCCTACTTAATCACGCACTTGGCCGTCACTCGATTGATTCAATTTATCCAGAAAATATCCAAGAAGTCTTGAATGATCTTCGCCTAGAAAGCATCGATGATTTATTGGCTGCTATTGGATTGGGTGAGTTGATGAGCATTGTGATTGCACGTCGTCTCCTTGGTGACACCGAAGAGCTCACGACAACAAGTTCAATCCCAACGGACTCGAAGAAGAAGCTTCCGATTCGTGGCGCAGAAGGCTTATTGCTGACGTTTGCAAATTGTTGTCATCCTATCCCAGATGATCACATTATTGCTCACGTATCGCCTGGTCGTGGTTTGGTTGTTCACCGAGAAACATGTCCGAACGTTCGTGGTTATCAGAAAGAGCCAGACCGTTATATGGCTGTCGCTTGGTCTGAAGACTACGATAAAGAGTTCATTGCTGAACTTAAAGTCGACATGCTTAACAACCAAGGTGCTCTTGCAGAACTGACCAACGTGATCTCGAAAACAGGATCAAACATTCATGGCCTTTCAACGGAAGAACGTGATGGTCGTCTATACACTGTGACTGTGCTGTTGACGACGAAAGATCGTGTCCACCTTGCTGGTATCATGCGTAAGATTAAGGCAATGCCTCAAGCAACCCGAGTCAGACGCAGAAAGAACTAACCTCTATCGCCACCTACTCTGTTAGGTGGCGATTTTTTATACCTCAATAAATATGAACCTAGAACGTTACAACCGTATTCACCAAGTCCTAAAAACTCGCCAAACTGATCTGACACTTTGTCTCGAAGAAGTACATAAGCCAAACAACGTCTCTGCTGTGATCCGCACCGCTGACGCGACAGGCTTACACAAAGTTCACGCAATTTGGCCAGACAAAATGCGTACGCTGAGCCATACCTCAGCTGGCGCGCGTAACTGGGTTGAAGTGGATACTCACGATTCGATTGAAACTGCGATTACCGAACTCAAAGCGCAAGGTATGCAGGTTTTGGTGACCAATCTTTCGGACACCGCCGTCGATTTTCGCGAGATCGACTACACCAGACCAACGGCAATCATTTTAGGCAGTGAAAAAGTTGGCGCTTCGGAGCAAGCCAAACAGCTTGCCGAACAAGACATTATTATCCCAATGGTGGGCATGGTGCAGTCACTAAACGTATCGGTTGCCAGTGCCGTAATTTTGTATGAAGCGCAACGTCAACGTGAAGCCGCAGGCATGTACGACCGAGAAGAAAGCGCTCTGCCTAAAGAGACAATCAACCGTATTCTCTTTGAACGTGGTCACC
Organism: Vibrio sp. 2CM40D; assembly: GCF_023161825.1. Lineage (NCBI taxonomy): Bacteria > Pseudomonadati > Pseudomonadota > Gammaproteobacteria > Vibrionales > Vibrionaceae > Vibrio > Vibrio sp. 2CM40D. Next base: position 133,295 of record NZ_JALNTL010000005.1, on the reverse strand, counting down.
CAGTGCTGGCAAAGGTCGCGAAACGAAAAGGGCTCGTTTACCCACCACTCGATGAAGAAGGTCAAATCATCGCCGATGACGCGTGGTGGCAAGAGATGCAAAGCAAGTAACAGACTTTCGTCATCCTGAACGGCGGCGAAGGAGCGTGGTTCAGGATCTAATTCTCAAATATACAGATGCTGATAGTGTTAACTTCAGCGACATACTTGTTGGAAATAGAATCCTGATGTCGCTAAAGCTCCTCGGAATGATAGGTTATCAGTCAAATCATGACACTAACTAAAGCATGACTATTTTTTCCTGTACAAAAACACAGCTCCATGGTTAACATACTGCTATGTTAACCGTTTTCTTGAGCCCTCTATGTCCGCCCAAATGTTATCTGCCGTCCCATTAACCTCCCTTTCTGGAGTTGGCGCGAAAGTCGCAGAAAAACTCGCCAAAGTTGGCTTACATAGCGTTCAAGATTTGCTGTTTCACCTTCCGTTACGCTACGAAGATCGTACTCGTATTTACCCTATTGCCAAACTGCATGCTGGCCTTTGGGCGGCCGTGCAAGGTAAGGTCATGGCAGTCGACACCATCTTCGGTAAGCGCAAAATGCTAACGGTAAAAATCAGCGACGGTAATGGCACTATCACGCTGCGCTTTTTCAACTTTACCGCAGCCATGAAGAACAATTTCACGCAAGGTAAGTTAGTACATGCTTACGGTGAAATTAAGCGCGGTGGCGTGGGCTTGGAAATTGTTCATCCTGACTACAAGTTTTACGTCAGTGAGCAAAAGCCCGATGTAGAACAGAGCTTAACCCCTGTTTATCCCACCACCGATGGATTGCGTCAAATCACATTGCGCAACCTTACCGAACAAGCTTTAGCCCTGCTTGATAAAACCGCAGTGCAGGAATTACTTCCAGCGGGGTTGTATGACCATCAAATCACGATGTCGCAAGCGCTGCACACCATTCATCGCCCACCACCAACCATTAATTTAGATGAGTTTGACGAAGGCAAACATCCTGCCCAAATCCGCTTGATCATGGAAGAATTGCTCGCACAAAACTTATCGATGCTAGCGGTGCGTAGCAAAGGTCAGAAGGATTCAGCGCTACCTCTCGGTCCTTGTAATAAACTAAAAACGCAGCTTTTAGCCCAACTGCCTTTCTCTCCTACAAACGCTCAAACCCGAGTAGTACAAGAGATTGAAGCCGATCTAGAAAAACCGCACCCAATGATGCGATTAGTGCAAGGCGATGTTGGTTCGGGGAAAACATTGGTTGCCGCCTTGGCCGCTGTTAGAGCCATTGAGCATGGCCATCAGGTGGCACTCATGGCGCCAACCGAACTATTGGCCGAGCAACACGCTATCAACTTCGCAAACTGGTTTGAGAGAATGGGCATTCAAGTCGGTTGGTTAGCGGGCAAACTCAAAGGTAAGGCAAAGGAAGCCGAGCTGGCTCGTATTGCCAGTGGTGAAGCGCAAATGGTAGTGGGTACTCACGCGCTATTCCAAGAGCACGTTGAATTTCATCACCTTGCTTTGGTCATCATTGATGAACAGCACCGCTTCGGTGTCCATCAGCGATTAGAATTGCGTGAAAAAGGTGCAAAACAAGGCGCTTATCCACATCAGCTCATCATGACAGCAACGCCGATTCCGCGAACGTTAGCCATGACTGCTTATGCTGACTTAGAAACGTCGGTGATTGACGAGTTACCGCCAGGTCGAACACCAATCCAGACTGTCGCGATTCCAGACACCAAACGCAATGATATCGTCGAACGTGTCCGAAATGCCTGCTTAAACGAAGGCAAGCAGGCATATTGGGTGTGTACCCTGATTGATGAGTCGGAAGTATTAGAAGCGCAAGCCGCGGCAGATACCGCAGAAGAGCTTCAACGTAAGCTACCGGACGTAAAAATTGGTCTAGTACACGGACGAATGAAGCCGGCAGAGAAACAAGCGGTGATGCAAGATTTCAAAGACAATAAACTGCATTTGCTGGTCGCAACGACAGTGATTGAAGTTGGTGTGGATGTGCCAAACTCTAGCTTGATGATCATAGAAAACCCTGAACGTCTTGGTTTGGCACAATTACACCAGTTAAGAGGTCGCGTGGGCCGAGGTTCCGTTGCTAGCCATTGTGTGCTGCTGTACCACTCTCCGCTGTCAAAAACCGCGCAAAAACGTCTCGGAGTACTACGTGAAAGTAACGATGGCTTCGTCATTGCGCAGAAAGACCTAGAAATTCGTGGCCCTGGAGAACTATTGGGTACAAAGCAGACAGGTCTTGCTGATTTCAAAATCGCAGACTTAGTTCGAGATCAACGCCTGATTCCCGAAGTTCAGCGTATTGCGCGTCATATTCATGACAATTACCCGACTAACGCAACAGCAATTATCGATCGCTGGTTGGGTGAGCGGGATATTTACTCCAAAGCGTAATGATTGAAAGCGAGCCAAATGGCTCGTTTTTTAATACGCCAAAAACAAAGCAAACGTTTGCTTTTTGAGTAAATCTCTCTATAATCGCGCACAAATTTTTAAGTGTGTTAGATCACACTCCACCAACCTGAGTTGACTCTGATTAACAGCAATCACAGGTAACGACGTCAACTCCACCCTGCTCTCCCATTCAGCGAGAACTAGGGAAATATTGCGACTAGCGAGACAAACAATGACAACTTCAAACCGATCTTCGGAACTGGTCTATCAACTCAACGATCGACCACCTTTGCCTCAAACCATTTTTGCCGCACTTCAGCACTTATTGGCGATGTTCGTCGCGGTTATCACTCCGTCACTGATCATCTGTCAGTCTTTGGGTGTACCTGCAGACCAAACGAACACCATCATCAGCATGTCTTTATTTGCGTCAGGCGTGTCTTCGTTTATTCAAATTCGCACCGTTGGCCCAATTGGCTCTGGTTTGCTCTCTGTTCAAGGCACCAGCTTTAACTTTTTAGGTCCTATTATTGGAGCAGGCCTATCGCTGAAAGCCGGTGGAGCAGACATCAGCACCATGATGGCTGCCATTTTTGGTACGATTTTAGTCGCATCATTTGCAGAAATTTTCCTATCTCGCGTATTGGAGCATGCCCGCCGAATCATCACTCCGCTCGTTTCAGGCATCGTCGTCACTCTTATCGGTCTCACACTGATTCAAGTCGGCTTAGTATCAATGGGCGGTGGCTACGCAGCATTAAATGAAGGAACCTTCGGCAGCTTAGACAAACTTGCTCTGGCTGGGACGGTACTTGGATTAATTGTGATTTTAAACCGCTCGAAAAACCCATACATCCGTGTGGCTTCAATCGTGATTGCGATGCTAGTGGGTTACATCATGGCGTATTTTATGGGGATGGTAGATACTTCTCAGCTAGGCGCAACTGAGATCGTAGCACTGCCCGTACCAATGCAATATGGCTTATCGTTTGACTGGTCTCTGTTCATTCCGCTGGTACTGATTTTCTTTATTACCGCACTAGAGGCCATCGGTGATATTACCGCAACATCTGAAGTGTCTGGTGAGCCAGTAAAAGGCCCAGTGTACATGAAACGCATTAAGGGCGGTGTGTTAGCAGACGGCTTAAACTCCGCAATCGCAGCCGTTTTCAACAGCTTCCCGAACTCAACGTTTAGCCAGAATAACGGCATCATCATGCTAACAGGAGTCGCGAGCCGCTACGTGGGTTACTTTATTTCTGGCATGTTAGTGATTCTTGGCTTGTTCCCAGGTGTCGCTAGCTTTGTTCAGCTGATTCCTGAGCCAGTACTTGGCGGCGCAACGATTGTCATGTTTGGTACGATTGCTGCCGCTGGTGTGCGTATTATCTCTCGTGTTGAGCTCGATCGCCGCGCAATTCTGATCATGGCCTTATCCTTCTCAATGGGACTTGGTATCGCACAAAAACCAGAGATCCTGCAATTTATGCCAGAATTTATTAAGAGTATTTTCTCAACTGGTGTTGCAGCAGGTGGCATCACAGCGATCATTTTAAATCTACTTCTGCCAGAGAAACTGGAAGACGAAGATGAACTTCCTCAGGAAGTGAAAGAGTCTTAAGATTATTGAGAATAAGAAAAGCCCAACCTAATTAGGTTGGGCTTTTTGTTTTAAAGGGTGCGGGCCATCGACTTACTTGGTAGGAAAGCTGATTTGAGCGATTAAACCGCCTTCACTGCGATTACGCATCACCACAGAGCCTGAATGTTGGCTGATTATACGCTTCACAATCGCCAACCCTAGCCCAGTGCCTTCACTACCGCGAGCGGTGTCACCACGCGTAAAGGGTTCAAATAACCTCGCGATTTGAGAATGCTCGATACCCGGTCCGTTGTCCTCTACTGAAATCCACACTAGCTGCTTATCTGCTGTCACACCAGTGCTGATTTTGACCCAGCCATTGCCATAACGTAGCGCATTCACAACTAAGTTACTGATCGCCCGCTTAATCGCAATCGCACTTCCTTTGGCTGGCGGCAAGTTAAGATTAAGATCTGTTTCAATTTCAACCTCATAGCCACCTTCAGAACTGGCAACGTCACTGGCAATCGTACTGATATCAACCGCTTCAAACGATTCTTGGTTCACCGGTTTGAGATAATCCATAAACTGACTGATGATCTCATTACATTCTTCCGTATCGCTAATGATCCCCTCCGCAAGATAGCTGTCCTCAGGAGACATCATTTCTGTCGCTAGGCGAATACGCGTCAGAGGCGTTCGTAAGTCATGGCTAATCCCCGCCATTAATAAGGCTCGGTCTTCTTCTAGCTCTTGAATACCTTTCGACATTTGATTAAAGGCTCGAGTTACAGAGCGAATCTCCGATGCGCCTTTCTCTGCTAAGGGGGGCGGGATCTCACCTCGACCGACGTCTTTCGCGGCTCTCTCTAAAGCCAAAAGTGGACGGTTTTGCAAACGAATAAACAACCAACCACCAGCAATGATCAGCAGCGCCATAATCAAACTGTTACGAAACAGCGGTGCAAAATCTTCTTCTTGCAGCTCAGATAACGGAATACGAATGATGGAGTTCGGCAACTTTTCGATGTGCATCCACAAAATGTAACTTTCATCGCCAAGCAATAAGCGTACTTCTGTAGGCGAACCCAGCTCTTGGCTCATTTCTTCAGACATCAAATCAATCGACATTGCGTGATGAAATTCAATCGCCTTATCGCTGTCAAGGCTGTGAACCGTCACCCCTAATCTTTCTAATAATTGACGCCTTAACGGTGCATCAGACTTTAAAGGTCCTTCATCATCAAGCACCAAATTGAGCTCATGGGCGAGAATTTTATTGAACTGCTGCAAACTCGGCATCAACGCGTAGTTAAAAACGGCGTAGTAAGAGAAAACTTGGCTCGCGAGAAGCAAAGAGATGAACAGCAGAATAGATTGTGTCAGTGAACTTCGGATGCGCATGGAACGTTCCTAGTGGTCCTAATCGCGAAATTTCAGCCTTCAAAGGGAAGGTAATGAAGGCTGAAGTTGCTATAGCCAAGTGCTGGCTATGGAGTGAAGAGGTTACACCTCTTTGCCGTCTGGGACGAAAACATAACCTAGGCCCCATACGGTTTGAATGTAGCGCGGCTTGCTCGGATCGTCTTCTAACATGCGACGTAAACGTGAGATTTGTACGTCAATAGAGCGTTCCATTGCAGAATATTCACGGCCACGCGCCATGTTCATCAATTTATCTCGTGACATTGGCTCACGCGCATTCATCACGAGCGCCTTTAGGACAGCAAACTCTCCAGAGGTGAGTGGCATTGCCTCGTCACCGCGGAACATCTCGCGAGTGCCTAGATTGAGTCGGAACTCCCCGAACTCCACCACTTTTTCTTCCGTGCTTGGTGCACCCGGCAACTCTACAGTTTGGCGGCGTAATACTGCCTTGATGCGAGCCAACAATTCGCGTGGGTTAAACGGTTTTGGCAAATAATCATCCGCCCCTACCTCAAGACCTACGATGCGGTCCACTTCATCACCTTTCGCGGTGAGCATTAAGATTGGCAACATATTGTTCGCGTGGCGTAGACGACGACAAATTGACAAACCGTCTTCACCTGGCAACATTAGGTCCAGCACCATTAAGTGAAAGTTTTCGCGCGTTAGTAGGCGATCCATCTGTTCGCCATTGGCGACACTTCGTACCTGAAAACCTTGCTCAGAAAGGTAACGCTCCAATAGAGCACGTAAACGAGCATCGTCATCAACCACTAAAATTTTATGATTTTCTTGCATTGAAACATCCTTTCAGAAGCGTCTATTGTCGAAAATGTATCACTGTTTTTCCTAACGTGCTCAAGCAAATTGTTACTCTTTTTATCTTAAGCGCTTTATTCTCTCTCTAGCAGGTATTTTCAGCACCTACTATTGACCATAATTCCATTCCAGTTCACGTTTGGCCTCAAGCAGCTCTTGCTGTGCCTCAGCCAGCTTGTGACGTTTTTTCTCAATTTTGTCTGCTTTACCTGAATGCTGAGCTTCGACTAATTCTTCCTCTCGCTCCTCAACTTCTTTAGTCTTTTCTTCCACTTCTGCTTGCAGCTCTTGGCGCAGCTCACCTTCCGAGCATTCATTCTGGATAGCGGAAAGTGCTTGCTCCAAGCCTTTAATGCGATGCTCATTACCTTGCGCTTTTGCATACTCAAGCTGCTGCTCTACCGCTAACTCTTTAGCGTCACAGCCTTTCACTTCATCTTGAGCAAAAACTGAAAGTGAGAATCCTATTGTTAGTGCAGCACTACACATGACTGCTTTGTTCATTTTACTTCTCCGAGAAAGGCACCATGCCTTTATACCAAATATTCTGACGTTGAGACCCAAGTCACTTCTAGTGAACTTCATGAGACTTGAATCAGTGATAAAGCCTCAGTCTTCCGAGGCCGGTTGAGTGTATTCAATTGAGTTGATGAACCACTCTTTTTCACCTTCTGGGGTGCGTACCGTGAACTCTTCATCCACTTGTTTTTTCAACATCGCTCGCGCCATAGGTGAATCGATAGAGATGTAGTCTTTCGCATCGCCATAAATCTCTTCAGGCCCGACAATACGAAACTTTTTCACTTCTCCTGCCTCATTTTCTATTTCCACCCATGCACCAAAAAAGACTTTGCCTTCTTGTTGCGGAGAATAGTCAACGATCGTGACTTCTGGCAGGAATTTACGAAGGAAGCGGACACGACGGTCGATCTGACGGAGTAAACGTTTATTGAAGGTGTAATCCGCATTTTCTGATCGATCGCCCAGGCTCGCCGCCCAAGTAACGATCTTGGTGATTTCCGGGCGCTTTTCATTCCAAAGGTAATCATGCTCTTGTTTGAGTTTGTTGTAACCTTCTCGTGTAATCAGCTTAGTTTTCAAATTAACTCCTATCTCAACTAAAAAATGCTGCTCTTTGGCAGCATTAAGGAGATGATATACCCAAAGGTCCAATGTTGTTCAGGCTTTGGGTATCAAGGTGATAAGGCGGCCAGAGTGTTACTTTTCGTAATCCGGTTTTTGCGTCACGATGTAATTCGTATCACTCGAAACAACCGCGCCATGTTTTAGGAAGTTTTTACCTAAAATCATGCTGTAATGGAAGCGACCTCGGTCCTGTAAGTTGACTCGGATCTTCTTCTCTAATTCGCCAAGCTTAACATGCATTTCAACCACAGGGCGTACGTTCGCTTTCTCGCCTTTCTTCGCTTTAATACGCATGACATCAACAACAGGCTTGGTAAACGCCTGTTTCATGCCAAGATCGTTCTCATAGGTAAAGCTCACCATGTCTTTGCCGTCTTTCTTAAACTGCTTGATGTTCTTAGCATTGATTGAGCTTACATCTGCACCCGTGTCTAACTTCACAGGGAAAGACATCCCCTCAACTTCAGCCACTTCGATATGGCCAGCTTTGAAAAGTGGCCTTGCATCTAGTAGATGGTCTGCGCGAGTGTTCAGCAACACACCACCCTTGGCTATGTCATGACCAAAGACGAAAAAGGGTTGAGTGTCACCCTCATCAAGCACATCGAGCGCAAACTTCATTGATGTGTCTTTTCTACCGAGAAGAAAGTCTCCTTCGACAACAGGGCGAACCGCGCTGCCAACCTTGAGCTTTTTCAACACTGGTTTGGTGATTTTTTCTTCTTTCCCCTCATCGTTCATTAAATAAAACGTGACGGATTCATCCTTACCTTTTTCTGTTACTTCAAACCCATTTACACGCAGTAATGGCGTTTTCACAGTAAAAGTGGGGTAAGCAGGGACGGTATAACCATCAATGGTGACCTGTTCTTCTGGTGAAACGACAAGAGGTTTTGATTTGAGTGCGCTTTTGAACGTTTTTTCTACGCCACCCAGTAGATTTTCTCTGTCCGTATCAATAACAAAGTGCTGACTCGCGACGTCCCGACCTAAGCGAATTTGCGAACTGAACTTACTGCGATCACGCAGATACACCAACCAACGTTGAGTTTCATTTTCGCCGACTTTGACGGGTAAATAGACTAAAGGGCGCTCGCTTTTGGTCGTTTTCAGCATTCGTACCAAGGGTAATGTCATTGGATGACGCTTGCCATTCTCGCCCTCTAACATAAAAGAGACTTCGTTATGCTTCTTGTCTACCTTGATGTCCAGTGCATGGACGTTGGTATAACGGCTAGAAGTTGAGATGCTGATCTTATATGGCACACCTTCGACTTCAACCGTCTCTTTTTTGCCAATCATTTTTGCGCGTGGCTGTTCTTGAAGGTAATCGTAACCAGCGAAGACCCATGCGTTATCATCGAGATAGGTTTTACCAATCAAGATAGGAGAAGAGAATTGCGTACGCTTGGTCAGGTTCACTTCCGTATCAACGGTGTGACCAGCGATTGTCATCGGCATTTTTATTGTCGGGCGTAGGATGGGCTTTTTGCTTGTTCGACTGCGAATCGCGCTCACTCTTTCCAGATCATCGGTAATCTGTATTTCCTTCCCTGTATAAGGGTGAGGAACCGTAAAGCTAACCTTTACTTGATATGGCTTAAAGCTGTCGGCGTCCCACTTTGCCTTCGTACCACCTAAGTCATCGACAATCGCCCAAAGTAACTCGTTATCTTTCAAATCTTGGTAATCTGGGTGTGAGCTACTGACATGGATATTCTCCGCATGCATCGATGTCGTATCTGCACCAGTATCAATCTTGCCAATAAATGGCACCGCTTTTAGTTCCGGAATGTCACTGTAGTAGACGCTCTCCACACGCCCTAGTACCAATTTGTTATCGAGCTGATAAACGGGAGCTTGTGTGGTTCCTGAGATAGACTGCGCCCAACTAAGCGGGGCGACAAGTAAGGCACTCGTAAGCGCTAACGCCAAAGACATTTTTTTCATCATGATTATCCGTATAAGCCGAGGTACATTTAGTGATATCAACAACCGTGGAATTAGGTTAGTCGATAACTGCGGATATAAGTTCTCAATTTAATTACAGTTTTGACATAAATCTGACTGATGTCCACCAGCGCCCGGTAAATTTTTGCCTCGTTAATTTAAAACATTGCAAATTCTTCGAACGACCCCAATGTTCTATACAACCAAAACCGAATTAAAAGAGAAAACACGGATGAGCCAAGCTATCTGTCGCATGATTGCTCAAGAACTGAATGTTCGCCCAGAGCAAGTCAACGCCGCTGTCACCCTAATTGATGATGGCAACACTGTCCCTTTTATTGCACGTTACCGCAAAGAGGTGACGGGGGGCCTTGATGATACCCAGCTTCGTACTTTGGACAGCCGTCTGTCTTACCTTCGTGAAATGGATGATCGCCGTCAAACCATCCTCAAATCAATCCAAGAGCAAGGCAAACTGACGCCAGAGCTAGAACAAGAGATCGCGCAGGCAGACAGCAAAACTCGTCTTGAAGACTTATACCTACCTTACAAACCCAAGCGTCGTACGAAAGGTCAGATCGCGATTGAGGCTGGTCTTGAGCCGCTCGCAGATCAGCTTTGGAATCACCCACAAACCGAGCCAGAAAGCGAAGCAAGCAAATACCTTGATGCAGACAAAGGCATCGCAGACACCAAAGCTGTATTGGATGGCGCTCGCGCGATCATCATGGAGCGCATCGCAGAAGACGCAAACTTACTGGAAAAAATTCGCAACCACTTAAATCGCAATGCGGAACTGGTCTCACGAGTCGTTGAAGGCAAAGAGCAAGAAGGCGAGAAGTTTAAAGATTACTTCAACCACAACGAGCCCCTAAGCAAAGTGCCATCGCACCGAGCACTGGCGATGTTGCGTGGCCGTAACGAAGGCTTCCTGACATTGGCGATGAACGCTGATCCAGAACAGGAAGAAGGCGCTCGTCAGTCTTACTGCGAAACGATTATCGCCGACCATTATGGCGTAACGCTAAGCAGCGCACCTGCGGATACCTGGCGTAAGCAAGTGATCAGCTGGGCATGGCGCATCAAAGTATCGATGCACATGGAAACCGAGCTAATGGGCGCAATGAAAGAGCGCGCTGAAATCGAAGCGATTGAAGTATTCGCCACTAACCTAAAAGACTTGTTGATGGCAGCACCGGCTGGCCCTCGTGCAACACTTGGTCTCGATCCGGGTCTGCGTACAGGTTCAAAAATCGCGGTTGTCGACTCAACAGGTAAAGTGCTTGCAACCGAAACCATCTACCCTCACCCACCACAAAAACAATACGACAAGTCAGCACAAATCGTTGAGCAGTTGGTGCGTAAGTACAACGTGGATTTGATTGCGATTGGTAACGGTACGGCTTCACGTGAAACCGACAGCTTTGTCGCAGACGTCATCAAACGTGGCAACCTGAAAGTTCAGAAGATCATAGTAAGTGAAGCGGGGGCTTCGGTTTACTCAGCGTCTGAGCTTGCAGCAAAAGAGTTCCCGAATATGGACGTATCACTGCGTGGTGCAGTGTCGATTGCACGTCGTTTGCAAGATCCATTGGCTGAACTCGTGAAAATTGATCCGAAATCTATTGGTGTGGGTCAATACCAGCACGATGTAAGCCAATCTATGTTGGCAAAACGCCTAGATGCGATTGTGGAAGACTGTGTAAATGCGGTTGGTGTTGATGTGAACACCGCTTCTGCCGCACTATTAACACGCGTAGCAGGCTTATCAAGCACCATCGCGCAGAACATTGTCGACTTCCGCGATGAAAACGGTCGCTTTGAAGCACGTACAACCTTGAAGAAAGTACCTCGTTTAGGTCCTAAGGCGTTCGAGCAGTGTGCGGGCTTCCTACGAATCATGGATGGTAAGAACCCACTTGATGCGTCTGCGGTTCACCCAGAAGCGTACCCAGTGGTCAAAGCAATTTCTGAGAAGAACAACAAAGACATCAAAGCACTGATTGGTGATTCAAGCTTCCTTAAAGGTCTGCATGCGGTCGATTACACCGACGATAACTTCGGCGTTCCAACCATTACAGACATCATCAAAGAGTTAGACAAGCCGGGTCGTGACCCACGTCCAGAATTCAAAACGGCGACCTTTGCAGAAGGTGTAAACTCGGTATCTGACTTGGAACCGGGCATGATTCTAGAAGGTGTGGTATCAAACGTAGCCAACTTCGGTGCCTTCGTTGATATTGGCGTTCACCAAGATGGTCTCGTACACATCTCTGCACTGACAGATCGTTACGTGTCTGACCCACGTGAAGTGGTGAAAGCGGGCGACATCGTCAAAGTGAAAGTGATGGAAGTTGACGTGCAGCGTAAGCGTATTGGTCTATCGATGCGTATGAACGACGAACCGGGTCAAGACAACCGCAGCCAACGCTCATCAGCAGCGCCACGTCGTAATGACCAACCGCAGCGTCGTCAGCCTCGCCGTGATGATTCGTCATCGAACAGCGCGATGGGCGGTGCGTTTGCTGCAGCGTTTGCTAAAGCGAAAAAGTAACCTTACCTAGGCTTCACCGCTAACGAGCTTTCATAACTAAAAAGAAAACGCTCCAATCAGTCAACCTGCTTGGAGCGTTTTTGTTTGAGTAGGATATTGAGTCGTCATAATACTGCTATCACTTCTGACGGGGTATGGGGAGCGACTGCATGACCATAATGAAACTTGATCACCTTCCTGCGCTTTTCCATTAATCCTTCATTGATCGCAGCATCCAAAATGCGCTTTGGTAAGCGAAAGCGGATCGCGTAGCCTTTCCCCTGGTCTTCACTATACGATTTGAGCGCAAGCAAACTAAAAAGCCGTTCTAGTGTATCTTCCGGCTCTTCTTGATAACGCGTGTCGACTTCCGTTTCCATATCATAATCAGGATGCTCTGAAGGATCCCAAGAAGACTGACGTCGGCGCTTGTCATCACCTTTTACTTTTCGCTCTGCATTGGTTTTGGCCAATGCGACCGTTGGCGTTACAGGCTCTCGGACTTTATTGTCGCGAGCTGCTTGTTCCGTCTGCACATTCACGGATGGGGCGATCAGTGGCACACTTACGTTGGTCGGTGACACAATCATTGCGAACCCTCCTCAGAGTCGCCCAACTCGTCAATATGGCTTAGCTTTATTGGCTAATAAAACCTCACCAGTCTTTATGTCGACCACTTTTTAAACAACTTGAGGTATTTCCGTTCGCACTTGCTCAATCGTGAGCAAACTCTCGGATTTGAACACAAAATTCGTCATGTTCGGTGATAAAAGGCGCATGAGAGGACTGATTAAAAACAAACTGCTGGGTATGAGGCAACTGTTCACTCAAATCGTTAGCTACTTTAATTGGCACCAACCCATCTAAACGGCCATAAAGACGCAACATTGGAACAGAAAGAGACGTCAACGCATCGCGCAGATCCACATCAGCAAGGATGTTTAGCCCAACCAACAGCGATTCAGGGTTTGGCTGAGGGCGCGATAGTACCGCTTGCTTGAGCTGTTTAACGTCTTTACGCGCTGATGGGCTTCCCATCGCTTGCAACGCCATAAAGCGCTCAATGGTCAGTGAGAAATCTTCTAGCAACTGAGAGGTGAACGCACTCAGTACATTCGGTTGAATGCCACGCCACGGTTTTTCTGCGGCAAATTTAGGTGAGCTGGCAACCGTAATCAACTTAGCCACGCGCTCGGGCATATTTAATGCCACATGCGTCGCCACTAAACCTCCGAGGGACCAACCAAGCCAAATCGCTTTCTCTGGCGCACCTTGCACCACCAAGTTAGCAATATGGTCTAAATCTTCAGCATGAGATTCGGCGCTATGTCCGTACCCCGGAAGGTCAACCACATGAACTCGGAAATAAGGTTGAAGAGACTCGACTGTCTGCTGCCATACCGCACCATTCATGCCCCAACCATGCAGTAACACCAAATCTGGTCCCTGACCAAATGACTGCCAGTGTAATTTCGTGCTCATGCTCTCAATCTCTCCCACTTATTTTATTCCCTACGGCTTCAGCCAAGCGTTAGGCTGAGTAAAATATCACCATGAATAAACGCTATGTTATCTCATCACTGGCAAAACATCATGCATCGTGTATTGAGCAGTCAATGTGGCCTGTGTCGGTTCCCTATTCAAACACCAAGCCACACAAATACTCTGCGCTGGTGCGAGCACTGTTTAAAATACCTAACTCCGGTAAAACGATGTCAACGCTGCGGTTTATCATTACAGAAAGAAGAAATGAGTACGGATAGTATGTGTGGTGAATGTCTTTCAAAGCCACCGCCATGGCAAAGGCTGTACACGTTAGGCGATTACGACTTTCCCCTTTCACGGGAAGTACAACGCTTTAAAGATCACGGAGAGTCTTGGCATGTAAAAGCATTAACCGAGCAACTGGCACAGCGCATCACCACGCCAGCTCCAATCATTACCAGTGTGCCATTGCACTGGCAGCGTTACCTGCGCCGGGGTTTTAATCAAAGTGATGTTTTAGCCCGACACCTCGCCAAGCAATTGCAGACTAATTTTGATGCGAAGGTCTTTCGTCGAGTAAAGCTCGCCCAATCACAGCGTGGTAATACCAAAACAAGCCGTGAACAAAACTTAAAAGGCGCGTTTATTCTCAATAAGCGCCCTCACTCTTCCCATGTTGCCATCGTCGATGATGTAGTCACCACAGGCAGTACCGTCCGACAATTATGTCATTTACTACTTGAAGTTGGCGTAGAAAGCATCGATATTTACTGCATCTGCAGAACACCTGCTCCTCGTTCTCTCTAGATCGCTTCGCCATGCCTTAGCATCAAAAAGACTAGACCCATACGTCAACAAGAGTAGAATAGCAGCAGTAACCTACAAATTTACTCGGGTATTCGTCGTGTCAAATATTACTATTACAGAAACTGCGCAAACGCATTTCGCTAACCTTTTAGGTCAACAACCTGAAGGCACTAACATTCGTATTTTCGTTGTGAACCCAGGTACACAAAACGCTGAGTGTGGCGTGTCTTACTGCCCACCAGAAGCAGTAGAATCGACCGACACTGAACTCTCTTACAGCGGTTTTTCAGCTTACGTTGATGAGCTAAGCCTGCCATTCCTTGAAGACGCTGAAATCGATTTTGTTACCGATAAAATGGGCTCTCAGTTAACGCTAAAAGCACCTAACGCTAAAATGCGTAAAGTTGCGGACGACGCACCACTGGTTGAGCGCGTTGAGTACGTTATCCAAACTCAAGTGAACCCACAACTTGCTGGCCACGGTGGTCACGTAAACTTGGTTGAGATCACTGAAGACGGTGTTGCGATTGTTGCATTTGGTGGCGGTTGTAATGGCTGTTCTATGGTTGACGTAACACTAAAAGAAGGCATCGAGAAAGAGCTGCTAAACCAGTTCATTGGTGAACTAACCGCAGTTCGTGATGCTACAGAACATGACCGTGGTGATCACTCTTACTACTAAGAGTAAACACTGTCAGAAAATGGGAGGCTTCGGTCTCCCATTTTTGTATCGATACTGAGGTGATGGTGAGATGCTTAGCTCGACTCGTAAAATCCGCTAGAAACTCAGGCGGAGTTCTCATATATTAAGAATCTTACGCATCTCGTAAACGCCAACGACACCAAGGAGCCAGCGTCATGCCGAAACGAACCCCACCAGAGATACTCTCATGCCAGACGGTTGCAAAATCCAAACTGTTTGCTGTGGAAGCGCTCGACCTTCGTTTTTCCAATGGTGAGCACCGTACTTATGAGCGTATGAAGCCAAGTGGACGAGATGCTGTAATGGTAGTCCCTGTAACAGAACAAGGCGATTTATTACTGGTGCGTGAATACGCCGCTGGAACTGAACGTTACGAGCTAGGTTTCCCAAAAGGGCTGATTGACCCAGGAGAAACACCACACCAAGCTGCGGATCGTGAGTTAAAAGAAGAAATCGGCTTTGGCTGTAATCAGTTAACCCCGTTGAAACAAGTTATCCTCGCGCCATCTTACTTTTCGAGCAAAATGACTCTATTTTTAGGACAGGCGCTTTATCCAGAGAAGCAAGAAGGCGATGAGCCTGAACCACTGGAAATTGTGCGTTGGCCACTTGCGCAAGCCGAAGAGTTATTAACTCACATGGATTTCTGTGAAGCACGAAGCATCACAGCGCTAATGTTGGCACTGAAACACTTACCAAACACCACTCACAAGCATAACCAATAACGGTCATTAGAACCGAATAACACTGTGAGTAAGGACTATCACTTATGCCAATGACAAAAGATCTATCTCACCTACTTCCTCAAGCCATCGAGATTGCCCGCAGTGCTGGGCAAATGATCCTCGAAATATATGAAAAGAAGCAATACGAGGCCTACACCAAAAGTGACGAAACTCCCGTCACAAGTGCAGATATTGCAGCTCACAAGTTCATCACTGAGCGCTTGAGTGATCTGACGCCTGACATTCCCGTGTTGTCAGAAGAAGACGCAGACATAAGCTTAGAGCAACGCGCTCAGTGGGAACGTTATTGGTTAGTCGACCCTCTTGATGGTACTCAAGAATTCATCGCTCGCAGTGGTGACTTTGCCACTATTATTGCGTTGGTCGACAACAATCGACCAACCATGGGCGTCGTTTACGGCCCTGTATCTGGCGTGACTTACTACGCTTATAATGGCAAAGGCGCCTGGAAAATTCCCGACATGTCGGACAGCGTCAAAATCCATACACACAAACACGAACAGCCAGAGCAAAGCATCGCAATTGCTATTAGTCGTCGCCAAGACATCAATCGTATTACTAACCGTATGAGCAGCGCCTGGAATTACGACTTAATACCGCTCGGTTCTGCAGCATTGAAAGCATGCCTCGTCGCGGAAGGGGCGGTAGATTGCTATCTCCGACTAGGTCCAACAGGTGAGTGGGACACCGCTGCGACACAATGCATTGTTGAAGAAGCTGGCGGCCGTATTCTCAGCACGCAATTAGAACCGCTGTCATATAACGAGCGGGAAACACTAGAAAACCCGAATTTTATTGTTCTTGGTGATGCGGATTTACCTTGGAATGAGATTTTACAACGCAAAGATTAAGCGCCCTATCGGTAAAATTTAGATCACAAAATTCTAGCAATAGAAAGGCCACGAATATCTTCGTGGCCTTTTCTTTTTGACCTTCTGTACAGCACTTGGAGTATTTGGCCTACTATGTTCCAATTGCCTGTAAAGCTGAACGAAAGAAAACAAATCAATTAAAAATCATGGTTTTAAATTTCCATTCATTCCCAATGTACAGCGAATAGAGGTTTTAGCTTACAATGATCCAAAAGCAAAAAGAGCTGCACAATAGCAGCTCTTTTAAGATATTGGATTTTGTCACGATAGGTTAGAAGCGCCCTTGGTAGTTAAACTCATATTGACCTTGAGCATTCGGCTTACCCAACCATTTCAGTTGCTCCCCCATGCTGGATGGGAACTCTGCACCAGGTTTGAACCACGCTTTGGTTGAGTACCGTTGATTAGGCATCAGTTCAGCGGAAAACGCCGCAGAGACTTGTTTGCTGCTCTGCTCACCAGTTGCCGTCAATACACTATCCTGACAGTTTATATCGGCAATCACAGGACCGAGATCTAAGCTGCCAACGGGGCTTTGAATACCACTGGCATTCCATACTAAAGTGCCTTCACCGTTCTTACACCAAGGCGCAGCATAAGTCGCATGACGAATATTCAGCTCAAGCTGCCCATCAACACCAACAGGCACAGGGAGGCGCGCTTGCTCAACAACTTTTACCGCCGGAATCGAGGCAACTAAGTTTTTGGCATAAGGGCCATCACTTAAGCTATAGCCGACAAAACCGCGCCCACGAACGTCCATTTCACTACCACGACCAAAGCGCACAGCAAACTCAGCTTTACCTGTCAGTAGACTCGACCATTGGAAATCCCAATTAACTTCTCCAAGGTTCTGGCGCTGCCAACGAATACTAGCAGCTTGACCTTGCCATACCGAACCGTTGGCTCCTTGAATGTCCAGGCCTCTCACTGTTGGTGCTTGTTGTAACACCCAAGAGACTGGTAATCCCATTAAAAGACTGACTGAAAAAAAGACGATAAAGATAACAACGTAAAGTACTGCTCGCTTCACCTTAACCTCGCTTAAACTGAAGGCGGTTTACATCGATCATGCCCGCTTGCTCTGTTCGGTCGATATCTAAAAATTCGACTTCAATACCCTGTTGCTCTTTCAAGTAACGTAACCAATCCACTAGTTGATTAAACGCGAGTGGTTTGATCCACACTTGAACGCTCTCATTACGAGGTTGTACTCGAATCAACTCAACTTTATAACGACGAGCTGAAGAAGAAACTAACTGATTCAACGGTTGACTAGAGTAGCTCACACCGCTGCTTTTTCGCAGTGCAGTGATGCCATCCGCTTTATCTTGTACCCAAGCTAGCAACTGCTTTTCACTTTGAATACGTGACTGAGCTAGCTCCGCACTTTGACTCATTGGTTGTAATAAACCCCAATAAATAATACCGATAACGGCAATAGCGCCACATCCCATGACCAAACGCTGCTCACGCTGCGAGATGCTGCTCCACCAAACCTGAGCTTGAGAAATTAAATTTTTCATCATCACCTCACAAACGCTTCAAAACAAAGCTGCCAACCACAACGTTATCGCTACGGTTCAACTGACCTTGCTCAACATTAAACTTCTCTGCCAATTTCACACGAGCCTGCTCAAAAGGTTGGAAGTCTGAACTACGAGCCTGAATACGTACTTCGCCACGTTGTCCGTCGTATTTAAAGCTAGTGATCTCCAAGTCGCTGACCTGACCAAGCGTCGCGGGTAATGCCGCCAACCATGACAACATTGCCTGCTGACCACCTCCACCAGATAAGCGGCGCTCTTCATCATCCATTTGTCGTTTGAGGTAACTAACGGTAGGAATGCGTCTTTTATTTGGGAACACTTGGCGGAAAATACGCTCACTCTCCTCACGATACGCTTGAGCTTGTGCTTCGTACTTGTGGACCACGAGCAACTGCTGCGCAACCATGACAACGATAAGCACCCCCGCAGCAATGGTGGCTTTTTGCCAGAGCTTCCAGTATTTACCCCAAGAAGATTTCGGCTTGAAGATCCCAGTCAGCAAATTGACTTTGCTTTCTGTCACCCCCTTCGCCAGTAAAGCCATCGTCATTTCTTCTGGTTGCGGCTCCCATATTTCAGGTAACGCAGATTCCGGGACCGAGCTATAGCAATCGAGCTTCCAACCTTCATGATTTTGTAGATAAGAAGAGAGGTAAAGGTCTAACCAAGAAGCGTCGACAACCGCGCCCTCTGTCACAGAGTGACGAATTAGCCATTGCTCGCCAATCATTGCAGCACTGCTGTGATCTCCACGAACCGGTAACGCAAGCACATCGGGTAAAATGCGTTTAATGGCGATACCTTGGCTTGAGAAACGTTGCAGTACAGTCTGAATCCAAGCACGTTCAACTGCGCAAATCTGCGCTTTATCCGCTTGTTTACCCAACACGCTAAAGTGCAGGCCATCAACGTCCTGAGCAACTTCGTCTTCCACTAAGTACGGTAACATCGCCTCGAATTGGCGTGTTGCACCAGGCGGTATATCCACTTGCGTCAGGACCACATCATTACTCGCCAACAGCGCCACAACTTGGCGCTGACCAGCATATGAGACCAATTCATCTAAGTGTTCCCACCCGGCGATTTCACCGCTAGCAATCACTTCCTGTTGATCTGTCGACCACACCACCCAAGGAATGGTACTTTGTTGTTCGCTACTCAGCCGAACGGTCAGAAACTCGCTCACTGATCCCTCCAAAACGACGGCGAACTACGGTCACCGTTTCTCTATTTGTACTTTGCAAAAGGCTTCGGATACGTACACGTGATTCATCCACCAACACTTGTGCATCCAATTCAAAAAAGGCGCTATCCACACCCAAATAGCCTTTGGCGTTTTTCTTTACATCTTCACTTAAGCCAGCCATTTCTGACTCTGCTAAAAATTCATCAATGCTATCCCACCCATCAAATGGGCGTTTTTCAATTAGCTGAATCGCATCACTACTGCTTAAGTTTGGTGAGAACATTGCCACCAAAATCGGAGTTTGCTCAACATCAATCGTATTCACGTTTAAACGCCAGTCATCACTTGGCAATGCACAGACCAACGGCTCCAATTTTTGGAAAATTTCACCACTCACCTGATAGACAGCCCGTAACTCGGAAGCATCTGCCATCCAACCATTTGATGCCAAATAGGAAGGTTTCATCGCTTCATATGTGCTGTCTTCAACCCCAGTAGTCGAACGGACAGAGTCATCAGCATCAATGTATTCCCAAGTAGAGTCTGCAATGATTTCTGCTTGATATGGCTCGACATCCAACTCTTCTAATAGGCGCTGCAATACATTCACTAAATATGGTCTTGTAATTTGCTGACCCGTTGGTTGCACACGACTCAATACATTTAGATTAAAGCACGCTTGCTTGTCTCTAATTCGTCCCGCCGCTTGACCATAATCTAACGGATAGACTTGCTCTTTTATCGCCCACGGTTGACTCATATTAATCGTGTCGGTGTCTTTATAACTTTGTTCGATACCCACTTTTGCTAGCGCCTCGACGCCAAGGCTGTACCAGTACGCTTGCTGGTAATTGATTTGATTAGCGCCTCGCTGAAACTGTAAGAACAAACGTTCCGACATGCTGGCGGCAACCGTCGCCATAATCGCCAGCAACATCAACACTATAATCAAAGCAACACCGCGCTGACGGTTAACCATTATTGCTGTCTCCTGAACTTTCCTCTTTCTGACTCAATGTGCCATCAGGAGTGAGATAAGTGCGGGCAATTTCTCCATAGTCTTTGAGAGTGAGAACAACAGAAACCGCTTTCGGCAGCGCTTTTTCTTCAGCCCACTCTTTTTTCCATTGCTTACCATCATAGAAACGCATATCAAATGACTCGACCTGCGTTAGCAATGGAGTAACAGTACCTTGTTGCCCAACCGGCGTATCAGGATAGCGCCACCATACTCGCTGCAGTGTTTCTTCTTTTAAGCGATAGCCAACCTTGGTTACTTCTCCACGAGGGAACTGCTGCTGAGGATTGTGCCAACCTAAACGGGCAAACATCAGCCCTTTAGTATCGGAGTCCAACAGGTAATCGGACCAAAAAATTAGCCGGCTAGCAGGCTCTTCACCATTAGTACGTGTTTGACGCATCGCCATTTGACGAAAATCGTTATCCATCATAACCATGGCACGCTGAATTTCGTTTAAGCGTTGGGTTCGTTCTTGTGATAGCGCATTGCTACGCTGTACTTGCGATACCACTTGGTACGCTGCGACACTTAAACTGGCAAAGATGGCAATCGATACCAACACTTCAATAAGTGTAAAACCTTTTACCCTTTGGCGCGTGTTTGCGCGGAGATGATTATTGCGCCACATAGCTTCGTACCGTTACTACAGGGCTCGCGCTTTTATCTACCGAGACGCTCACATCAAATGCTTTCAGCAATGGCTGCGTCGTGGCGACTGGCGTGACTTTCCAGAACCAAGTGCGTCCTGCCAGCTCTTCTGTGCCGTTTTTCGCTTTGAGTTCTCCGGTATTCAACATCACATTTGCCATCTGATTATCCACAACCATGGCTGCAAACATTTTTTCTTCTAGATAACTGATTGTATTAATATGCTGGCTCACAGAGCGAATGACACTGATGGCAGCGGTAGCGAAAATTGCCAGTGCGACCAATACTTCCAGTAAGGTCATGCCTCTCGTCCGGCGATGACTCAAATTTGGGCGAGCTTGCTTAAAATTGCGCATTCTCATCCTCTTTCACTTCTTCGCCCGGAGCTAATAACAAAATTTGTCCACTTTCTTTGCCAATGACTCGCCAACCGTCATTAAAGGCATCACCATTTTGCGGAAAAAAAGACAGGGTAAATGGCGTGACTTCGGCGCTGGAAAAGATAAACACTTGCGGTGGCTGAATTTTCTTTTCGTCCTCTTCTTCTGCGAACATGTCTTCATCAAAAAGAGAACCTGGTTTGAATAAGCGCTCATCATTATCCCAAGCACCACCTCCGAGATCGAGTTGTAGCGTAATATCTTCTTCTAGCTTGGTTTTGCTCGGAATCTGCTTTAATTTCAGAGGCTGCCAACCTTCTGAGGTTAAACTCAGTAGAGCGTAGGTCGATTTGGTATCATCCACTCGAACGCCAAAATCTTTACCGCTCAGCACCGCTTCTTCATTGAGCAGCTGTAAACGCTGAAAAAAGCTTTGAGCATACTGTTTGGAAAGATCTTTTTGGCTAGTCGGTAACGTCGAGATCACGGCCACAGCCGTAAGAGATAGCAAAACCAGCACCAATAGAATTTCTATCAATGTAAAACCGTTATGTTTTCGCATTTGTTTCATTAGTGCTGGCTTAGGCTCAATTATTGGAAGTCTTGCATGTTCCAGTTGCCAATATCTGCAGCTGGACCTTCTCCACCCTCTTGGCCATCTGCGCCTAGAGTGAAGATATCGATTGTACCGTTATCACCTGGGCTTAAGTATTGGTACTGGTTGCCCCAAGGGTCATTAGGAAGACGTTTGATGTAACCACCATCACGGTAGTTGCGTGGCTCTGGGTTAGATGGCTTACTAACCAATGCTTCTAGACCTTGGTCCGTTGTTGGGTAAACGCTGTTATCCAACTTGTACATATCTAAGGCATTTTCCAACGCGACAATGTCCGTAATCGCTTTTTGTTGGTCAGCCTTCTCTTTGTTACCCAATAGGTTTGGAACAACAAAACTTGCCAAAATACCTAGGATAACCACAACAACCATCACTTCTAAAAGTGTAAAACCCTGTTGTTTACTACGCTTAAACTTCATTTTTTTCTCCGAAAGTTAGATTAAAGCCATGCCGTTAGTAGACACGTCTTAATTCGAAATTATCCACTCATCAAGTTATTCATTTCTAGCATTGGCATCAAGGTCGCCATCACAATGAACAACACTAATCCAGCCATTAATGCAATCAGCGCAGGAGTAAACACACCCAGAGCAATATTGACTGTTGATTCAAAGTTTTGATCTTGGTTATCGGCAGCCCGCGTCAACATGCTCTCTAATTCACCACTTTGCTCACCACTGGCGATCATGTGTAGCATCATTGGTGGAAACAAGCGAGTTTGATCCAACGCCTTACGCAGACTAGCCCCCTCTCGAACGTTATCCGCTGCAAGCAAGACTTGCTGCTTCACATAACGGTTAGACATAACATCTACCGCAACGCGCATACCCTCTAGAATTGGAATCGCACTGGAAGTACAGATCGAAAGCGTTCGTGCGAATCGTGCGGTATTCAAACCTCGAGAGATCTTACCTATTAGCGGTAAGCTCAAGATTTTTCTGTCCCAAGCTAAGCGAAAGTCTGGCTTTTGCAACGCCAGTTTGAGGCCATAGAAAAGCGCCACCAGCACAACGAAAATAATCAGCCCCCAATCTTGCACAAACTCACTGGCTGCCAGTAAAAATTGCGTCGATTGAGGTAACTCTTGGCCCATCTGAATGATGGGTTCAATGATTTTAGGAACAACTGTCGCCAATAAGAACGAAACGATGACAACCGCGAATACCACCAAAACTACAGGATAAATCATGGCTTGAAGCAATTTAGATCGCATCTTTTGGCGGTTTTCGACGTAGTCTGCCAGTCGCTCTAATACGGTATCGAGGTGACCTGATTTTTCGCCCGCCGCAACCATGGAGCGGTACAGTTCATCAAACACATGTGGGTAATCGGCAAAACTGTCGGCAAGCGGATAACCCTCTGTTACTTTCGAGCGAACCGCAGCCAACATAGAACGAATCCTCGGCTTTTCAGCCTGCTCAGAGACCGCACGCAAACACTCTTCCAAAGGCATACCTGATTGGACTAGCGTAGACAATTGCCGTGTGATGAGTGCCAGCTCAGATGTTGAGACGCCGCGCTTAAAGCTGACTGAACCTGAAGACTTAGCCGATTTAGCTTTCGTCTCAACCACTTCAATCGG
Organism: Vibrio sp. 2CM40D; assembly: GCF_023161825.1. Classification (NCBI taxonomy): domain Bacteria; kingdom Pseudomonadati; phylum Pseudomonadota; class Gammaproteobacteria; order Vibrionales; family Vibrionaceae; genus Vibrio; species Vibrio sp. 2CM40D. The sequence goes on along the minus strand of NZ_JALNTL010000005.1, from coordinate 109,796 downwards.
GATCATCCCTTGCTCTTTGAGTCGCTGGCGCACTTGTCGGGCGTTGTCCCCTTCTATCGTGCCTTTTTTATGCTTGCCTTTTGCATCTAGCGCTTTGTACTCAAATGCCGCCATTAGGTTTCCTTCGTCACTCGCATCACTTCTTCAAGTGACGTAATGCCACGACGCACTTTGCTTAAACCATCGCTGCGAATACTTGGCGTATGGGCGCGAACGGCTCTCTCAATTTCTTGCTCACCAGACTCTCGGTGAATCAACTCTTGTACTTGCTCATCAACCATAATGAGCTCGTGGATACCTGTTCGACCTCGGTAGCCTTTTTGGTTACACGCTTCACAGCCTTTTGCTCGGTGCAGTTCTAACGGTTCATGCGCTTCCATACCAAACAGTTTTTTCTGTTCCGCATCGGCTTCATACGGCTCTTTACAGCTTGGACAAAGCGTTCGAACTAAGCGCTGCGCTAGCACCCCTAATAACGAAGAAGAAATAAGGAATGGCTCAATACCCATATCACGTAGACGCGTAATCGCACCCACTGCGGTGTTGGTGTGGAGAGTCGACATTACCAAGTGACCCGTTAAGGACGCTTGCACTGCAATTTGTGCGGTTTCTAAGTCACGGATCTCACCGACCATCACCACATCCGGGTCCTGACGCAGAATGGCACGCAAGCCGCGCGCAAACGTCATGTCGACCTTTGGGTTCACCTGAGTTTGACCGATGCCATCAATATCAAATTCGATCGGGTCTTCAACCGTTAGAATGTTGCGTTCGTTGCTATTGATCTCTTGCAAGCCAGCGTACAAGGTGGTGGATTTACCAGAACCTGTCGGGCCCGTCACCAAGATGATACCGTGAGGGCGGCCAATCAAGTGACGGAAGTTGTCATGCACTGAAGGGGTCATGCCCAAACTATGTAAATCAAGACGAGTCGCGTTTTTATCCAACAGACGCATTACCACGCGCTCCCCATGAGAGGACGGCATCGTCGATACACGCACGTCCACCGCACGACCACCGATACGCAACGAAATACGGCCATCTTGAGGCACACGCTTTTCTGCGATATCTAGTTTAGCCATAACCTTCACACGAGAAACCAGCAAAGGCGCTAGCTTACGACTTGGGGTCAGAACTTCACGTAATACGCCATCGACACGGAAACGAATCGAAAGGGTTTTCTCGAACGTCTCAATATGAATATCCGACGCACCTTCTTTGATCGCTTCACCCAACATGGCGTTGATCAATTTGATGATTGGCGCATCGTCTTCCGATTCTAATAAGTCTTCATCATGCGGCAGTTCTTCAGCCAAAGAGAAGAAATCATCGCTATCAGCACCAATATCTTCCATCAACTGACGCGCTTCAGACGAGTCGCGTTGATATGCTTCAGTCAGCTTTTTATCAAAGGCTTCTTTATCGATAGGTTGCGGTACGAAGCTTTTCTTTAATACACGACGGACTTCAACCAGAGCCGCAGGGTTAAGCGGCTCGACATAGTAAAGAATAGGTGGACGCTCAGGATGCTCTGTCTCCAGCACCAGTTTAAAGCGGTTGGCAAAACTGAATGGCAGACGACGCATACTTGGCGCTGTGTCTAACATATCAACCATTAGTTGTTTTCCATTTGATCAATAAACGCTTGGATCTCTGTTGGGTGCTGACGCTCCTGGCCAAAGGCTGGCATAACCGGGATCTTCTCGTCAGCCATCAACTTCAAACCTTGATCCGCTTTATAAAGCTGTTCTGCGCGAATAAAGTTGTATTTACGCTGCGTAATACCGTCAGCCGTCACACCATCGCGAATAATCGTCGGCTTGATGAACACCATCAAGTTACGCTTTTCTGTTTGCGTGCTCGTTGACTTGAACAGGTGACCCAGTACCGGAATGTCACCCAATAGCGGCACTTTAGACTCACTTTCAAGTGCGCGTTCATCGACCAAACCACCAAGAACCAACATCTGACCATCTTGGATCATGACAGAGGTGTTTAACTGTCGTTTAGCAAAGCGAACGTCAACCGCACCGTTTGCGCCTAATACGTTGGAAACTTCTTGTTCAATGTTTAACTGTACAGAGTCACCTTCATTAATTTGTGGCACTACTTTGAGTTTGATACCGACTTCTTTACGGTCAACCGTTTGGAATGGGTTGTCGTTGTTTGAGCCAGCCGTAGAGCCCGTAATAACCGGAACCTCTTCACCCACAATAAATGATGCTTCGCCATTATCCATTACGGTAATACTCGGAGAAGATAGAATGTTTGAGTTGGAGTCAGAAGCAACAGCACTAATTAGCGCTGTCCAGTCACCCATGACAATACTCATTGCCGCACCATTTACTCCGCTAAGCGCTGACGCTAGCGTAGAGTAGTCACCTGATTCAGTAACATCATATGGCGTTCGTTCGCCATTAGAGTTGGTATAGTATTCAGTGCGGGTTTGATCTTTTGCTTCTTCTAGACCAACCATCACCTGACCAATCGGGGCTCCTGAGTTACCGTACTGAATTACAGCACCCGTTTCTAATGAACCCCACTGAACACCTAGGTTAATACCATCACCTTCAGACATTTCGACAATTAACGCTTCAATAAGAACCTGAGCACGACGAATATCGAGTTGAGAAATGACGTCTTGTAATGCCATCATAATATCTGGTGGCGCTGTTAAAACTAACGAGTTAGTTGCAGCGTGAGCAGCAATGACGACCTCACCACGCGATGCACCTGATGTTTTCTGACCGGCTTGTTTTTCAGCTTGCAGGTTATCGGAAACACCTTTCAATACATCCACCAAATCTTCAGCTTTCGCATTTTTCAGGTACACAACTCGGTTGTTACCTTTTGTCGCCATTTCAACATCAAGTTGACGAATCAAACGTTTCAAGCGGGCTCTTACTTTTGGATCACCAGAAATTAAAATCGCGTTAGTACGTTCATCGGCCACAATTTTAGGTTCAAGGAACTCTGGCGTGCTTTTCTGATTCGCACTTTTATTCAGTGCTTCAACAATGCGTACCATTTCAGCAGCAGATGCATTACGCAGCTCTACCAATTCAATTTCTTTATCACCGGCTTGGTCAACACGCTTGATGATCTCTGCTAAGCGATTCACTACTGCCGCACGACCAGTAATCAAGATAATATTCGCTGGATCATAATGAACCACGTTACCGGCACCGGCATTATCAATCAGTTGACGAAGTAGAGGAGACAACTCTCGAACCGACACATTACGCACCGCGACAACTCGAGTGATAACACTATCGCCTTGCGCGCTGCCATCACCTAACACAGGGATTGCTGAGGTTTTTGAGTCTTTTGCTTTGATAACCTTAAGTACCCCATTGTCCATTTCTACGACTGCGTAACCGTATACTTCAAGGACATTAAGGAAAAAGCTGTAGTATTGCTCTTCGTTAAGAACGTCATAGCTGCGGACATCGATCTTACCGCGTACTGAAGGATCAACAATGATGGTCTTTTCGAGGTTACGACCCACTATGTTGATGAATTCTTGAATATCAGTGCCTTTAAAGCTCGCACTAAATTCGTTTGCCATTGCACCTGGTACGCAGAGTAAACTTCCTGCTAGTAGCCAAGCACTTTTGCTGAACCAATGTTTCACGTATGTCTCCCTGAACTTACGCCGGTTGCCTAAGTCTTACAATTGGATATAGATATCGTACTGTTGGCCGTCTCGCTCAACAGTTAAATTTAATTCTTGCGGATCGCTCATCACTTGCATCAGTTGTACTGAAGAAGACGGGTCACTTAAATCGATCCCGTTCAGTTGAACCGCAATATCGCCAGGTTGTAGCCCTACATCATTAAATAATGCGGCATCACGACCAGGTGATACTCGATAACCAACAATGTCTCCGTCTTTTTTGACGGGTGAAATGGTGATGTATTTAAAAACGCTTTGTGGATCTTTCGCAATTTCCTCGCGGATTTGCTCTAATTTCTCTCCAACGTCAGACGTCGCTGCTTCTGCTCGCTGAGCTTGCGCCCTAGCTACCTGCGGCGATTCAGATAGCTTCTTATATTCTATACCTTCCATCATTAAGGTCTCGTCTCGACCTTGGTTATCAATGATGACGCGATCCACCAATACCGCTTTTAGTGTCGCACGTGTCCCTTCGATTTCTTCACCCAAACCGTACGTAGCTTGCTTACCTCGGTTAGCAATAACAGCAAGGCTGGTGTTGGCATCACTACTTGCAACCGCACCGACCAGCGTAAGGTTAAGGCGCGTCTTAGGGGCGTCTTTAACAATAGGCTGTTCTACAACCGCCGCTTTTTGCTCAGTGTATTTACCGAATAGGTTGGCATTCTGAAGGGCATTAAAATCTATCGCGTCGCCTTTATTGCTCGCAGCAACGCTACTCGCCGATGGACGCCATTGCGGCACTTCCGACGATTGAGGTATGGCTAACCACACAATTTTGCCAAGTATCCATCCGGTTATCGCAATAAACAGACAGGTAAGCAACAAGCTAAGTTTGGCTTGAATGGTATAATGATTGGACTTGATCTGAGCCAGTAGCGGTCTGCTTGATAATCCTGCACTTAGCTCTAAACGTTTCACTGAATGGATTCCTTTATTCTAACGTCCGTCATTTAAGCTATAACGATAGCTATCGACTTTAAATTGCTAAATTTGCAATAAAATTATTACTCAACAAAGAGCAGTGAACTATATCACAAGTTGTCTTTCATACCTTTTTCTTATGCAGTTTTTGCCAACTCCCTTGAAAAAAATACGCCTTGACTCCATCTGTAGGTGAATAATCCATCACTCATTGCCGTATTCGGGCAGTGATTAGATAGCGTAGTGTTCTATGAGTTCCCTAAATGAAGCCGTTAGGCTAGATAAATGGCTATGGGCCGCAAGATTTTACAAAACCCGCTCCATCGCGCGTAACATGGTCGATGGCGGTAAAGTCCACTATAATGGCCAACGAAGCAAGCCGAGTAAAATCGTTGAAGTGGGCGCTGAAGTCAGACTTCGTCAAGGCAACGAAGAAAAAATCGTGATCATCGAACAAATCTCAGATCAACGCCGAGGCGCTCCCATCGCACAAACCTTATATCGCGAAACCAATGAGAGTATCGCGAAACGTGAGGAACACGCGACTCAACGTAAGCTTAATGCCCACAACCCAAGTCCGGAACGCCGCCCAGATAAAAAGCAGCGCCGAGACATCATTAAGTTCAAACACCAATAAAAGCCGGAATTACCAACGAGGAAAGCACTCCATGGCAAATAATGTTTTAAACCGCTACCTATTCGAAGATCTTTCAGTACGTGGCGAGTTGGTACAATTGGATGAAGCGTACCAACGTGTTATCTCCAGCAAGGAATATCCGGCAGCAATAGAGAAACTGCTGGGTGAGCTACTCGTTTCAACTACTCTTTTAACTGCCACTCTTAAGTTCGAAGGTTCGATCACCATCCAGCTACAAGGCGACGGTCCTGTGTCTCTTGCCGTTATCAACGGTGACCATAACCAACGTGTTCGTGGCGTAGCTCGCTGGGAAGGCGATATTGCCGATGACGCAAACATTCACGATCTAATGGGTAAGGGCTACCTTGTGATCACTATCGAACCGAAAAACGGCGAGCGTTACCAAGGTGTCGTTGGATTAGAAGGTGACACTTTAGCAGAAGTGCTAGAAGGCTACTTTGCAAACTCAGAGCAGTTAAAAACGCGCCTATGGATCCGCACTGGTGAGCATGAGGGCAAAGCACACGCAGCAGGTATGTTGATTCAAGTGATCCCTGACGGCACTGGCTCTCCAGATGATTTCGAACATCTAGAGCAGCTCACTGATACAGTAAAAGATGAAGAATTGTTTGGTTTAGAAGCGAACGAGTTATTGTATCGACTATATAACCAAGACAAAGTACGTCTGTACGAGCCACAACCTGTCGAGTTCCATTGTGGCTGTTCTCGTGAGCGTAGCGGTGCCGCAATCATCACCGTTGAGAAAGCTGAAATTTATGACATTTTGGCAGAAGTTGGATCAGTTTCTTTACATTGTGATTACTGTGGCACAACTTATACGTTCGACGAATCTGAAGTCACTGAACTGTATGCACAAGCTTCTACAGACAAGAAAACCCTGCATTAATTTACATAGCTTATCAAGCACGTAATTTACCCTACAAAAGGCCAGCTTAATGCTGGCCTTTTTGTGATCAACCCCTCGTAATAACTAGCCTCAAGCGTAATAAAACAACTGCTTAATTTTAAACAATTAATAATGATTTTGCCCTAGCGCAAAGGATTGCGTGCACGATAGACTATTCCCACCAATATGTGACGGGTTACCTAAAACCTTATTGAAATCATGGGCAAATTTTGAGCTATCTCCCTGTTTTCTCCCCGCCCCGTTGCTAGCATGGTGAGCAGATTAAAATTAAAACATTCTTACAAAATCCCTACAAAATCCTTATAAGGAGCACCTATGACCGTTATGGAACATACTAAGGCTGCAACACTTGATCTAACCAAGCACGGACTGCATAACGTAAAAGAGGTTATTCGCAACCCAAGCTACGAAATGTTGTTTGAGGAAGAAACGCGTGAAGACCTAACCGGTTATGAGCGCGGCGTGGTTACTGAACTAGGTGCGGTTGCCGTTGACACTGGCATCTTTACTGGTCGCTCACCAAAAGATAAATATATCGTCAAAGACGCTACGACAGAAGAACATATGTGGTGGACGTCTGATCAAGTGAAAAATGATAACAAACCAATCACTCCTGAAGTGTGGGACGAGCTAAAAGAACTGGTCACAAACCAGCTTTCTAACAAACGCTTGTTTGTTGTTGACGGTTACTGTGGTGCAAACCCAGATACACGTTTGAGCATTCGTGTTATCACAGAAGTCGCATGGCAAGCGCACTTCGTTAAAAACATGTTTATTCGCCCGACGGAAGAAGAGTTAGCGACATTTGAACCAGACTTCGTAGTAATGAATGGCGCAAAATGCACTAATCCAAAATGGGAAGAGCAAGGCCTGAACTCAGAAAACTTCACCGTATTTAACCTAACCGAGCGCATGCAACTTATCGGTGGTACTTGGTACGGTGGTGAAATGAAGAAAGGTATGTTCGCGATGATGAACTACTTCCTTCCACTAAAAGACATCGCATCAATGCACTGTAGCGCTAACATGGGCAAAGATGGCGATGTAGCGGTATTCTTCGGTCTATCTGGTACGGGTAAAACGACCCTGTCGACTGATCCTAAACGTGCGCTAATTGGTGATGATGAGCACGGCTGGGATGATGACGGTGTCTTCAACTTCGAAGGTGGTTGTTACGCAAAAACCATCAAACTTTCGAAAGAAGCAGAGCCGGACATCTACAATGCAATTCGTCGTGATGCACTGCTAGAAAACGTAACAGTACGTGGCGATGGTTCTATCGACTTTGATGATGGTTCGAAAACAGAAAACACACGTGTTTCTTACCCTATCTACCATATCGATAATATCGTTAAGCCAGTATCAAAAGGCGGTCACGCGAATAAAGTGATCTTCCTATCAGCCGATGCATTTGGCGTACTGCCTCCAGTATCTAAATTGACACCCGAGCAAACTAAGTACCACTTCCTGTCTGGCTTTACCGCCAAACTAGCGGGAACAGAGCGCGGTATTACTGAGCCAACACCAACTTTCTCTGCTTGTTTCGGCGCGGCGTTCCTAACGCTTCACCCAACTAAATACGCAGAAGTACTGGTTAAACGCATGGAAGCAGCAGGCGCTGAGGCTTACCTAGTGAATACTGGTTGGAACGGCACTGGCAAACGTATCTCTATTCAAGATACACGCGGAATTATTGATGCCATTCTTGATGGTTCGATTGAAGAAGCACCAACTAAGCACATTCCAATCTTCAACCTTGAAGTACCAACGTCACTACCAGGTGTGGATCCTAGCATTCTAGACCCTCGCGACACGTACGTTGACCCACTTCAGTGGGAAAGCAAAGCGAAAGATTTAGCAGCGCGCTTTATCAATAACTTTGATAAGTACACAGACAACGCTGAAGGTAAATCTCTGGTTGCGGCTGGTCCTCAGATTGATTAAATCGAGTAACAGCGACGTCGCGTAAACGCAGTGAAAAGTTGGCATTAACTTATCACCTTTACGTAGGCCAAGTTACAAAAATTGCTTCAAGCCCCTCTTTTGAGGGGCTTTTTATTGAATACCACAGAATATTGATACAAGCTAAAGCCTATCTAGTTTTATTTCATAACACACGTAGGTTCTAGCAAAGATGAAAACAGCGCGTCGAGTTCTACTTCTGTTACTGGTTATCTTAGTTGCCATTCCAGCCGCTACGATTGCGCTGCTAACAACATCTTACGCGGACGCAACCTGGCGCTTGCTGTCAAACACCTTTTCTCTTCCCTTCCGGGCCGGAAGCGTGCGTTATGGCTTTCCCTATCACCTAACTTTACAACGCGTGAACACCAGCGGAGACGATGCGTCTTACATCGAGCAAGTCGATTTATGGATGAATCCCGATGTTTATCGCGATGGTAAATGGATCGTTGATAGTTTATTGATTGATGGTATGAGCTTGCAGTATGGCGCACCAAAGCTCCCACCTTTAGACAACGTTTTATTCCATCAAATCGCGCTCAAAAATATTGATTACGCCGACGAGCAGTTCTCTGCCAATGGCATTGACCTTCAAATTCAATCACCACAATGGAATGGTCAATTAATACCATATGGCGAAGTTCAACTTGCAGCTGACCAACTCTATTGGAATGGCGAAGCCTTTAATCAAGTCTTAGTCGATATAGACTACAAACCGCAAGACAGTACGCTTTATGGCACCTCTTTTAACTGGCGTAACAGTCAAATATCTGGGCAAGGGGAGCAGTATCCTCAAGGCTGGTCTTTAGTAAATGTGACCATCAACAAGCTGAAACTGAGTAATACGCAGCGCCAATCACTGCTTGCAAAACCTTGGCACGATCTACCATTTAACATTAATCATATTAATAGCTTAGATTTGCTTAACGCCGATATTGAATGGGGCGACTGGCACTGGCAGAACTTGGATCTTTCTGTGGAAAACGCCACACTGCCACTGTCTCTCTGGAAGACAAAAGCTCAAAAAGCTCAAGTGTCATTGCAGGCGGATAGCGTTCGATTCCAGCAGCAAACCGCAATAGAGCCACGTTTGAGTGCCGCTATCGAGCCAGGAGTAATCCAGCTCAACGAGCTCAGCTTAGATTGGCAGCAAGGTCGAGTACAAGTTTCTGGATTGTTCACGCCAACACAATGGAAGCTCAAAGAAGCCTCTATTCAAGGCCTCAAGTGGGCAACACAGCCAGAAGACAACCTAAATTGGTGGCACGCCGCCACCAGCGAGTTAGAGCATGTTGCAATCGAACGACTCGACATTGAGCGCAGCCAAATTATCCAGCTATCTCACGAACCTTATTGGCAACTTTCCGGTTTAAATATCGAAGGGCAACAGCTTGATATTAAACAGTCGGCTCAACGTTGGGGCCTTTGGCAAGGCGAATTGGAAGTCAGCGTTGTCAATGCCAGCTATGACCAAATACTCACGTCTCACGCAGCACTTGCCATGCAAAGCAAAGATGGCTTTTGGCAATTGACTCGCCTTTTTGCGCCACTCGAGCAAGGCTACGTAGAAGGCATCGGACAAATAGATTTGAGTACCCCGAGCCAACCTTGGGCGCTCAACGTCAATGCTGATGGTATTCCCTTATCGCTCTTCCACGATTATTTTTTACCCGACACACTGGCTATTGATGGTTTTTCCGATCTCAGCCTCGATCTACAAGGGTTATCAGGTGATCGCAACATGCTGGCCTACAGCTTATCGGGTGAAGTGGAAGCCAATCTCCGAGATACCCGCTTGAAGTCCCAAGCGGATCATTCGCTCAAAGCCATTACCTTAAGTCCACTGCGTTTAAGCGCGCAACGAGGGGAAGTATCCATAAAGCCGGTCACAATCTCAGGAAAAGCCATAAGTGGTAAGGTTTGGGGAACATTTGATATGGCCAACAACCCGCTAAGTGGCATTACTTATCAATTGGAAGAGTCATGCGGAAACATTGAAGGCGATCTACTAAGTGGTGAAACCCACCGTAATGAGTGCGTGAACGCATCAAAACTGGCCGAGCCTACTGATATTGAGACTCCACAGAAAAATGAACCTTCCATCGAGCAGCCAACCGTAATTGATAACATCAATTTGGAGACTCAAGAGGAAGAGCTTTACGAAGAAGTTATCGAAGAAGATGAAGTACCCGACACGAATTCCGCAGCAGAACAAACCCTCTCACCGACAGAGCAAGAAGGTGAAACAGATAAGCGCCCAGCAGATCAGTCGGCGTTTACCCCATCAGCAACTGAGTAACTGCGAGTAATTCGGTATCAGCATATAGGTACCGACAAAATCCACAGCGGGCGTGTCACCACTATAAATCACTACGTGAATAACGATGCGTGCTTTGCGTCCCGACTCCAATCGGTCTAGGTCACCACTGATCCCATCCAACGAAGTACTCGCCACGGGGTTTTGTTCGACTGGTTGACGATAACGAATCGAGCTGTCGGCTAACACAATATCACCGTGCAGCCCACGCTCTTTAAGCAGCAGCCACGTCATCCCCCACCCTGTCAGGGTTGCTAAGGTAAAAGCTGACCCGGCGAACATGGTGTTATGGGGATTAAGGTTAGGATTAAGCTGCGCACAGCATTCAAACTGGTAACCCGTGTACTGGTTAATTTTGATCCCCATTTTGTCGCTAATTGGGATTTGTTGCTCCCAGCGCTGTTGAAGCTCAGTACACCATTCAGGGCGACGTAACACATTGGCCATCGGATCCAGTTGCTTCACCATTTGCTGATGGCGCACAGGGCCACGCTCATCGGTTAGCTCGCCTCGACGCTCAAAGCCATTTTTTTCATAAAAGGCGATGGCATCTTCACGGGCATTACACACCAAGCGTTTCGCTCCTTCTTGGCGCGCTAACGACTCTAGTGCAACCAAAACCAGCGAACCCATCCCTTTGCTACGGCGATTATTTTTAACCGCCATATAGCGGATCTGGCCATCATTATCCGGCGTAATGTATAAACGTCCAATCGCCATAGGACGACCTCGACCATCAACAATCATGCGGTGATGGCTCATTTCGTCGTATTCATCGCGCTCAGAGCCGATCGGCATACGCCATGGCTCACGAAGCAGTTGCCAGCGAAACTGATAATACTTGTTTATCTGATTATCGGTTTTGGGAGTAATGAGTTTGAACATATCAATCCTTTGAAAGCACAACACTAATCAGTGTCGGAAAAATTACTCCAAGCCAATTCCATGAGCTTGGAGTTAAAGCTTAGACTATGGCGCCTGTGTTACCAGATTAGACCTGCAACCAAAACGTCACTGGACCGTCATTCACCAAAGACACTTTCATATCGGCAGCGAAGCGGCCACGCTGTGTGGGTAAGACTTCTTCACACAAGTCAGAAAAGTAATCATACAAGCGCTCTGCATCCACAGGATGCGCACCGCGAGAAAAGCCAGCTCGCGTGCCTTTTTTTGTATCCGCAGGCAGCGTAAATTGAGAAACCACCAGCACTTTACCTTCCACCTGTTTAACGTTCAGGTTCATCTTGCCTTCGTCATCTTCGAACACACGGTAGGTTGTAACACGCTCCATTAAACGCTTTGCTTTGGCTTCATCGTCGCCCTTCTCTACGCCCAATAAGACCAGCAGACCACGATCAATTTCTCCTACGACTTCACCATCCACACGGACGGCTGCTTCACTGACTCGTTGAATTAGCGCTATCACTACTCTCGCTTCCTTCATCTGTTAACTGAGATTCAGCGGTCGAGTGTATCATGTCTAAATCTTCACTCCAGTGCTCTCGCTCACCAAGCGCAGCCGTAACTTCCGCCCCCAATAACACGATCATCCAGCATAAATACACCCAAACAAATAAGATAGGAATCGCCGCTAACGCGCCGTAGATGAGCTGATAAGACGGAAACTGAGTGATGTAGAGTGCAAAGCCTTTTTTACTCAACTCGAACAGTATCGCGGCGACTGCTGCCCCCATGGCACCATGAGCGAGGTGTACTTTTTTATTCGGCACTAGAATATACAAGCCAAGAAAAGCAAAAAAGGACAGCAACAACGGTAGCCAACGCAGAAATAAATTAAACGCACCAGATAATGTCTCATTCTCTAAAATTTGCAGCGAAGTCACGTACGACGTCGCCGCAATACTCGCACCGACCATGATCGGCCCTAACGTGAGTACCATCCAATACATAGAGAATGAAAAGACTAAACGGCGCTTGTCTTTAACTCGCCAAATGTAGTTTAAGTTCTTATCAATGTTGGAAATCAGCATGACCGCTGCGATGAATAAAAACCCACCGCCAACCGCGCTCATTTTGCCCGTATTCGCCACAAATTCCTGTAATGCCGTATGTACAGCTTCTCCAGAAGCTGGCACAAAATTCTCAATAATGTAGCCTTGCAGCACCTCACCAACGTTCGCAAAAACGGGAAATTTCGACAATATTGATAACAATACCGTCAGCATTGGCACGATGGATAACAAGGTAATGTAGGCAAGATAGCCCGCGTTCACATTCACACGGTCATGCGTTAATCGCTTAAGAAGATACTTAAAAAACGCGACGCAACTTGGCAGTAGATTGATTAATCTCGCCTTGTAACTCTCTGATAACTGGTTCATAGTTCATCCCATAATTAGCGCCGAGGACATAAGAATGCCTTATTTATTAGCAATTGTACTATCAATTTTCACTTTAACAGGGTGTCAATCTGCTTATTACTCAGCAATGGAGCAGGTTGGGTATCATAAACGAGATATTATGGTCGACCGCGTCGAAGATGCCAAAGAATCTCAACAAGATGCACAAGAAGAATTCACCAGTGCACTTGAAGCCTTGTCTGCGATCACCAACTTTGATGGTGGTGAGCTAGAAAATGTCTACAACAACATCAATGACAAATACGAAGATAGCGAAAAAGCGGCTCAAGACGTACGTGACCGTATTGCTGCGATTGAAGACGTATCCGGCGCACTGTTTGATGAGTGGCAAGATGAGCTAGAGCTGTACTCGAGTGCGAAACTGCGTCGTTCAAGCGAGCAAAAACTACGTGAAACCAAAGCCTCGTACAAAACCATGCTTAGCGCTATGAAGCGTGCAGAGAAAAAGATGACACCGGTACTGGATACGCTACGTGACAACACGTTGTACTTAAAACACAACCTTAACGCCAGTGCGATTGGTTCTTTGCAAGGTGAGTTCTCTAGCTTAGAGAAAGACATTCAGTTTGCGATCAAACAAATGAACGAAGCGATTGCAGAGTCCGATAAATTCCTACAAAAGCTCAATCAAAAGTAAATGATTTAGACCTCCTCCTAGTGAGGAGGTTTTAGTCGGCGACCTTACCGAGTAAACCGATGACTCTTCGAACAAAGCCTACTCTCTCTGGCACAGTTCCCCATGGTACTTCTATCACTTCATAACCCAACTCAGTATAGACACTCACTAACGACTGATGAATCTCCAATGCTTCTTCAAAGCTGTGCGGACGCACTTCATCTTGTACGTAAATGGATGCTTCAGGTCGACAAGTAAACACCTGACTATGGTACCCAGCGCTTTCGGTTAAGAAAGCTTGGTCAACCTTACAGCCGCCCACTTGTAGGTATGCAATGATGTCGGGGATGGCGCGATCAACAAACGCAACATCATGACAACGCGCATCACTCTTTTGTTTGTCCATCAACCCAAGGCATAACTTGGCAAACTCAGGTAAATTCGTCCACGGCAAAATACCATTTTCTAACTGGCTTTGCTGCTCAATCAAGTCGCGAGACCCTTCAGGAAACGTGGCGTAACCACACGCGTCTAGCGCATTCAGCAGTGTTGTTTTTCCCGCACCAGGCCCACCGGTGATAATAATCGGGTTCATATTCAACTCCAGAAAACAAAAAGCCCCGAGCATAACTCGAGGCTTCTTCTTAATTGAATCGCTTAACGAAAATTATTTCGCGCCACGAGAAGCACGCTTACGGTCGCTTTCCGTTAGGAACTTCTTACGGATACGGATGCTTTCAGGCGTTACTTCTACTAGCTCGTCGTCATCGATGAATTCTAGTGCTTGCTCAAGAGTCACCTTGATTGGCGGAGTAAGAACCTGTGCGTCATCGGTACCTGATGCACGAACGTTGGTTAGCTGCTTACCTTTCAGTGCGTTTACCGTTAGGTCGTTGTCACGGCTGTGAATACCGATAACCATACCTTCGTAAACTTCAACACCGTGACCGATAAATAGACGACCACGCTCTTGAAGGTTGAACAGTGCGTTAGTTAGCGCTTTACCCATCGCGTTCGCGATTAGTACACCGTTTACACGTTGACCGATGTTACCGCCTTTGTGAGGGCCGTAGTGATCAAACGTATGGTAAAGAAGACCTGAACCTGAAGTCAGTGTCATGAATTCCGTTTGGAAACCGATCAGACCACGTGATGGCATAACGAAGTCCATACGTACACGACCTTTACCGTCTGGAGACATGTCTTTCAGCTCACCTTTACGTAGGCCGATGTTCTCCATGATGCCGCCTTGGTGCTCTTCCATTACGTCGATAGTTACCGTTTCGAACGGTTCCATCAACTGACCATCTTCTTCTTTGATGATTACTTCTGGACGAGATACTGCTAGCTCGAAGCCTTCACGACGCATGTTTTCGATCAGGATAGAAAGGTGAAGTTCACCACGACCTGATACGCGGAATTTATCTGGATCGTCTGTTTGCTCAACGCGTAGTGCAACGTTGTGTACCAGTTCCTTCTCAAGACGCTCAAGGATGTTACGTGACGTTACGAACTTACCTTCTTTACCCGCGAATGGAGACGTGTTTACTTGGAACGTCATTGTTACTGTTGGTTCATCAACAGACAATGGTGGTAATGCTTCTACTGCGTTTTGTGCACAGATAGTGTCAGAAATTTTCAGCTCGCCAAGACCAGTGATTGCGATGATATCACCCGCGTTAGCTTGTTCCACTTCGTGACGCTCTAGGCCAAGGTAGCCCATTACTGTACCCACTTTACCGTTGCGAGTTTTACCATCAGCACCAATAATGGTTACCTGCTGGTTTGGTTTAACGCTACCACGAGTTACGCGAGCCACGCCGATAACACCAACGTAAGAGCTGTAGTCTAGCTGAGAAACTTGCATCTGTAGTGGACCATCAAGGTCAACATTTGGCGCGTCAACAACATCAACGATAGTTTGGAATAGTGGTTCCATGTTCTCGCCAGTTTCGCCTTCTTCTAGAGAAGCCCAACCGTTAAGTGCTGATGCGTAAACTACTTTAAAGTCTAGCTGGTCATCAGTTGCACCTAGGTTGTCGAACAGGTCGAACACTTGGTCCATAACCCAATCAGGACGTGCGCCAGGGCGGTCAATCTTGTTGATTACAACGATTGGTTTTAGACCGTGAGCAAACGCTTTTTGTGTTACGAAACGCGTTTGAGGCATTGGACCATCAACTGCGTCAACGATAAGTAGTACAGAGTCTACCATCGACATGATACGCTCAACTTCACCACCGAAGTCCGCGTGTCCCGGAGTATCTACGATGTTGATACGGTAATCGTTCCAGTCGATTGCTGTGTTTTTAGCAAGAATGGTAATACCGCGCTCTTTCTCGATGTCGTTCGAGTCCATGACTCGCTCTTCAGCTTCACCGCGAGACTCAAGCGTGCCTGATTGTTGTAGCAGCTTGTCAACCAACGTGGTTTTACCGTGGTCAACGTGCGCGATGATCGCGATATTTCTTAATTTATCAATCTGTGGAGTAGCCATGGATATTGATTCACTTAGATAGATGAAATGCCCCCACGCTGAGAACGGGTGCTCTCTGGCGACATTTGCTGATTAAAAAAACGGCCATAATGTACCAGATTTTAGCAAAAAGCCTAGAAATATGTGATCTACTCCCGAGCATTTCTGCGATTTTTACGCTTAATGCCCATTTTCTTCCTCAGAACGAATTGATTAAACGCAACTTTATTCTAATCGATGCATAATTCAAATTGACTCTTGCTCAAAAACTGGGCTGAATACGCAATGTACCTGTCACATTATGGTGCAACAATGATTTTTGGCACCATAATAGTGCAAGCAAAGATCATTTTGGTGCAAGCAAGTGCACCAAACTAGCATTCAAAAACACAATTGCTTGAAATTAATGGAATATTTTTTTTGGCACGGTTTTGGCTTAAGTTAAAACAGCATCGATTAATGAAAAGTCAAATTGATTAATAAATGCCAGGTTTCATGAATAATTCATAAATCGAGCTTTTACCGCTTATTAACACTGGAGGTTATCCAAGATGTCAGTAGAAAACGTTCTATCGCTGATCCAAGAAAACGAAGTTAAGTTTGTTGACCTACGCTTCACTGATACAAAAGGTAAAGAGCAGCACATTTCGATCCCTGCTCACCAAATCGACGCAGACTTCTTCGAAGAAGGTAAAATGTTCGATGGTTCATCAGTTGCTGGCTGGAAAGGTATCAACGAATCAGACATGGTAATGATGCCTGACGCATCTTCTGCTGTGCTTGACCCATTCACGGAAGACGCAACACTAAATATCCGTTGTGACATCTTAGAGCCTGCAACAATGCAAGGCTACGACCGTGACCCACGCTCTATCGCAAAACGCGCTGAAGACTTCATGCGTTCTACAGGTGTTGCAGATACTGTACTTATCGGTCCTGAGCCAGAATTCTTCCTATTTGATGACGTGAAGTTCTCGACAGACATGTCAGGCTCTTTCTTCAAAATCGACGACGTAGAAGCGGCATGGAACACAGGTTCTGACTACGAAGAAGGTAACAAAGGTCACCGTCCAGGCGTTAAAGGTGGTTACTTCCCAGTAGCTCCAGTAGATTCATCTCAAGACATCCGTTCTGCTATGTGTCTAGTAATGGAAGAAATGGGTCTTGTTGTTGAAGCGCACCACCACGAAGTGGCAACGGCGGGTCAAAACGAAATCGCAACTCGTTTCAACACGCTAACAACCAAAGCTGACGAAATCCAAATCTATAAGTACGTTGTACACAACGTTGCTCACGCGTTTGGTAAAACAGCGACGTTTATGCCTAAACCACTTGTTGGCGACAACGGCAGCGGTATGCACGTTCACCAGTCTCTAGCTAAAGATGGCGTAAACCTATTTGCTGGTGACAAGTACGGCGGTCTATCTGAAATGGCGCTTTACTACATCGGTGGTATCATCAAACACGCTCGTGCAATCAACGCATTCGCTAACCCATCAACCAACTCGTACAAACGTCTTGTACCAGGCTTCGAAGCACCAGTAATGCTAGCTTACTCAGCGCGTAACCGCTCTGCTTCAATCCGTATCCCAGTGGTACCAAGCCCGAAAGCACGTCGTATCGAAGTTCGTTTCGGTGACCCAGCGGCGAACCCATACCTATGTTTCGCAGCAATGCTTATGGCTGGTCTTGACGGTATCAAGAATAAGATCCACCCAGGCGAAGCGATGGATAAAGACCTTTACGATCTTCCAGCTGAAGAAGCAGCAGAAATCCCAACTGTTGCATACTCACTAAAAGACGCGCTAGCAGAGCTAGATGCTGATCGTGAGTTCTTAACAGCGGGCGGCGTATTCTCTGACGACTTCATCGATTCATACATCGACCTTAAGTCTCAGGACGTAGAGCGTGTGAACATGACAACTCACCCTGTTGAGTTCGAACTTTACTACTCTGTGTAAGGTCGACACTGTGTAAAATGTAAACACAGCAATAAAATATTAGGCTCGCCTCGCAGGCGGGCCTTTTTTGTATTCGCCACTCAAGCTTCGACGTTTAACATGAGGGGATAATAAAAATACGCTTAGAATTTTTCCTTACAGGTCAAAGAGCTAAGCCATTGAAACGTGAAATCATCGAACAAGAGAAGGTGAGCAATGAAAGTTCAGCTTATTCCATCACTGTGTGCACTCAGCGGATTGTTAATCGCCTCTATCGCCTTCGCGCAGGTCGCGTATACGTGGGTAGATGAAAATGGCGTGGTTCACTTTAGCGATACGCCAAACAAAGGAGCAAAAGCGATCGCACTGCCAAACCTTGAAGCCAGCGCACCAGCTCCTGAGGTAGAAAGTACTGAATCGCTCGCACCTCAGACTACGCCATCTACTGCATCACAAAACAAGCCAGATAAAACAACCGAGAAGCCTCTCCCATTACAACTCTCGATGCTGGCTCCCAAGCACAACGAGACCATCCGCAGCAATCGAGGCATCATCAATATTCAATTAGAAACCAATCGCAAGCTTGGTATCGGTGAGCAATTGCAATTGTTACTCGATGGAAAACCTTATGGTGCACCACAAAACCATATAGTGTGGCAGTTAAACAATATTGACCGAGGCACTCACACACTTGCTGTGCACGCGAAAAGAAGCGGCAAGCTTATTGCATCTACTAGCCCTATAACGGTGCATTTACATAGAGCAAGTGTTAAGCCGACCGTAAAAGGGGCAAAATAGAATATCTGGTGAAAAAAATCACATCACAGCGATGCTTTTCACTTTTTCTTCTAAGATTTATTCGCCATACTTAACGTTCAATTGCACCATTATTGTGCATCGCACAATCTTAAAGCAAAACAAGGACGTAATGTGGATACCAGTCTTCCTAGTGCCA
Source organism: Vibrio sp. 2CM40D (assembly GCF_023161825.1). Taxonomy (NCBI): domain Bacteria; kingdom Pseudomonadati; phylum Pseudomonadota; class Gammaproteobacteria; order Vibrionales; family Vibrionaceae; genus Vibrio; species Vibrio sp. 2CM40D. Next base: position 90,984 of record NZ_JALNTL010000005.1, on the reverse strand, counting down.
TTCTCAACAATATGGTGACAGCAACGCTGATTCTTGATGATGGATTGGCCATCCGTTATGCCAATCCGGCTGCCGAATTGCTGTTTTCTCAAAGCGCCAAACGAATTATTGAACAATCACTTTCTCAATTGATTCAGCATGCGTCGCTGGATCTCGCGCTGCTCACTCAACCGTTGCAAAGTGGCCAAAGCATCACCGACAGTGACGTCACTTTCGTTGTTGATGGCCGCCCTTTAATGCTAGAGGTGACGGTTAGCCCTATCACTTGGCAAAAGCAGTTGATGCTTCTGGTCGAGATGCGCAAAATTGATCAGCAGCGCCGACTCTCTCAAGAACTGAACCAACACGCCCAACAACAAGCAGCGAAGCTGTTAGTCCGAGGGCTTGCACATGAGATTAAAAATCCGCTTGGCGGCTTACGCGGTGCGGCGCAATTGCTAGAAAAAATGCTGCCAGAGCCCTCTCTCACCGAATATACACACATCATCATTGAGCAAGCAGACCGTTTAAGGGCGCTCGTGGATCGATTACTAGGACCGCAAAAGCCAGGTAAGAAGACACAAGAGAATCTGCACCAAATTCTTGAAAAGGTTCGCCAACTGGTTGAATTAGAGTCACAACGCTCAATCATCATTGAACGAGATTATGACCCAAGCTTGCCAGAGATTTTGATGGATACAGACCAAATCGAGCAGGCAATGCTTAATATCGTCAGCAACGCCGCACAAATTCTTAGCCATCAAGAACACGGGAAAATAACCATTCGCACCAGAACGGTGCATCAAGCCAATATTCACGGCAAACGCTGTAAACTCGCTGCTCGTGTCGAAATCACAGACAACGGCCCAGGTATTCCACCGGAACTACAAGACACGCTGTTCTATCCCATGGTCAGTGGCCGCGAGGGAGGAACTGGATTAGGGCTATCTATTTCGCAAAATTTGATCGACCAGCACAATGGAAAAATAGACGTAGAAAGCTGGCCTGGTCACACAACATTTACTATTTATCTGCCGATCTGAGTGCGCTAATGGACTTCAAGTCGCGTCAGTTTTTCGGTTTGCTGCAAGGATTACTACATGAGTAAAGGATATGTTTGGGTCGTTGATGACGACAGTTCAATTCGCTGGGTAATGGAGAAAACGCTCTCCTCTGCCAACATCAAATGTGAAACCTATGCCGATGGAGAAAGCGTGTTAATGGCGCTCGAACGCGAAGTGCCGGATGTTCTAGTATCAGACATTCGCATGCCAGGTATTGATGGGTTGGAGCTACTAAAGCAAGTACAGCGCGATTACCCAGACCTTCCCGTGATTATCATGACCGCGCATTCAGATTTAGATGCGGCAGTGAATGCGTACCAAAAAGGTGCTTTTGAATATTTACCAAAACCTTTTGATATTGATGAAACTTTAACTCTGGTTGAACGAGCCATTGCACACAGCCACGAAAACAAACGCGAGCAGCTCTCTCCAGAAGACATTCCAGCAGAAACGCCTGAAATTATCGGTGAAGCACCAGCGATGCAAGAGGTGTTTCGCGCCATTGGTCGTCTTTCTCGCTCCTCTATTTCAGTCTTGATTAACGGTGAATCGGGCACGGGTAAAGAACTCGTTGCTCATGCACTGCACCGTCACAGTCCACGTGCTAACAAACCTTTCATTGCGCTCAATATGGCGGCGATTCCCAAAGACTTGATTGAATCAGAACTGTTTGGCCACGAAAAAGGCGCGTTTACGGGGGCAAACAATGTTCGTCAAGGACGATTCGAACAAGCCAATGGCGGCACTCTATTTTTAGACGAAATCGGCGACATGCCATTGGACATTCAAACTCGTTTACTACGCGTTCTAGCTGACGGGCAGTTTTATCGAGTGGGCGGTCACTCTCCGATCAGTGTCGATGTACGAATTGTCGCGGCAACACACCAGAACTTAGAAAAGCTGGTGCACGAAGGTGACTTTCGTGAGGACCTATTTCATCGCTTAAACGTGATTCGCGTTCAGATCCCAGCACTGCGTGAGCGTAAGCAAGACATTGAAAAGCTTACACAGCATTTTCTTATCCGTGCGGCTGATGAGCTTGGTGTGGAAACAAAAACTCTCCACCCGTCGACTGTAGAGATTCTTAACCGCCTTGATTGGCCTGGCAACGTGCGTCAATTAGAGAATATTTGCCGTTGGTTAACCGTTATGGCCAGTGGTAGCGAGGTGTTACCAAATGACTTGCCAAGCGAACTACTAGAAGAGAAAAAATCCATTTCAGACTCTGCACATGGTAGTTGGCAAGAACAATTGGCGGATTGGGCACGGCATTCACTCGCAGCAGGAGATAAAGAACTACTTTCTTACGCTTTACCAGAATTTGAACGCATTTTATTAGAAGCAGCCTTAGAGCACACTAAAGGTCATAAGCAAGATGCCGCTAAAGTATTAGGCTGGGGGCGAAATACACTCACCAGAAAATTAAAAGAATTGTACTGACAATCACTTACGTGGTGCGTTAACAACGAGCGTCGTTTGTCACTCGATATTAATAAAAACATCAGTACAATTGTGGCGCACCACCATCTATGTGATTAGGCGATGTCTACTGCTACGACTCAAATTACACTGCGTACTGCTGTTCTGATTCCATTTGTCATGATCTTCTTACTGGCGATCGGTGTCATTGTCTACGTCCAAAAACAAAGTTACGAAGAAGTGGTCACGGATATCAGTGACAAGCAACTTTCCGTGTTAACCGAAAGTGTCCACGACCACCTCAATAGCTATCTACGTAAGCCTTTTACTGCGGTTATGGCTCTCGCGCACAACGTCAGCTATCACAACCTTTATCGCCCTCACGATACCTCAGACATTCAAAACTACCTGCTAAGTGCATTCAAAAATCTTTACCAATCGATACCGCAGTTGGATGTAATCGCATTTGGTTCAGAAAACGGCGACTTTGCAGGCTTTCGCCGCGAACTTTCCGACGATTACACCTTAATGGTGCAAGATCGCCACACCGATGGTGATCTGGTTATTTATGGAACCAACCATGTGAGTAACAACATTCGAACGGTTATCTCCCAATACGATCCTCGCACTCGCCCATGGTATAAGCCCGTTGCAGAGAGCCAAAACGCCACTTGGTCTGAAATTTATACCAATGCTGATGAACGCCAGGATATTACGCTATCAGCCATGACGCCGGTGTACAAACACGACCAATTTGCTGGTGTTTTGGTGACAGACATTCGTATCAATACATTCAACGAATTCCTGCGCGAGTTAAAATACAACACTAAAGCGTCGGTCTACATCATGGACCCAGATCATCGTTTAATCGCTCACTCAGGCCCGGGAAGCGTCATCTCATGGGGCACAAAATTTTCGGATAAAGGGCAGCGTTTGCTTGCCGCTGAAAACGCAGACCCGATCATCAAAATCAGTGCGAGCCGAGTCCGGTCTTTCGATCTCAACAACACCAAGCAACCTTATACTTTTTCATTTGAACATGATGGCCAACGTATTTTCAGTCGGCTAACCCCGTATCGAGACCAAGACGGCTTAACATGGTTTATCGGCACCTCCATTTCGGAGTCTGAGCTTCTCGGCCTGTTACCAAAAAGCCAGCAAGAGAGCTGGCTCGTTGGCATTATTGTAAGCCTATTTGGTATCGCCATCAGTTGGATCATTTTCAACCGAGTTACCAGACCAATTAACGCGACGGCCGCCGCCGCTCAGCACCTGGCAAATGGGGATTGGGATAGCGGCATGCCAAAGCCTGGTTATGTGTATGAGACAACCGTACTGGTCCATGCTTTTAATGAAATGGCGAACAATCTAAGAGCTTCATTCAAAGCATTGCGTGAACAGTTGGTTTATGACTCTCTAACACGCTTATATAGCCGTCAGGGTTTGGTCGAAATCTGTGAAAATCAGTCTGATCTTTGTCACGGCAGTTTATTTTTACTTGGCATCAACAAATTTAGAGATATCAACGACAGTGTGGGTCATCACAACGGCGACCAGTTGTTGGTCAGCATCGCTGAAAGGTTAAAACAGCAGTTTCGTGACAACGCATTATTGGCTCGGATTGGTGGTGACGAATTCGCGGTATTTCTCTCAAATGTCGACACAGAAACCAAAATTAAACAAACCGAGCGTCGATTACAGCAACTCTTTTCCACCCCATTTATGGTGGAAGGCGAGAATGTAGTGATGAAGATTTCACTTGGTATTGTACAAACCCAGCCAAACGAAACCATGCCTTTATGGTTACGCAACGCCAGCATCGCATTAAGTTACGCCAAACAAGACTCACTGACTGGTGTTTGTCACTACAGCCCAGAACTAGCGAGCGCTTCAAAGTTTCGTACGCAAATGCTGACCAAGATCCAAACTGGCATTGAAAACCGAGAGTTTATTCCTCATTACCAACCGATTGTGGATCTCGTCAGTGGCACAGTGTGTGGCGCCGAAGCACTTGCGCGTTGGCATAGCGACTCAGGTATGGTGTCACCATTAGATTTTATTCCAATCGCGGAAGAAAGCGGCATGATCAAAGCCATTGGCCAACAGATTCTGTTACAAGCTTGTCGCGACACTTACCAAGCGATCGAAAGCAAACAGTGGCCGTCGGACTTCCAACTGCATGTGAATATCTCCGTTAATCAACTATCTTGCCCAAGTTTTGTCGATACGGTGACAAGCGTATTGGATATCACGAAATTACCAGCAAGTAACCTCACACTAGAGATCACAGAATCACGCATCATTGATAGCGCACCGACCACACTAGAAAACATGACTAAACTGCGTGAAATGGGTATTGGTATCGCGATAGATGACTTTGGCACTGGTTACTCATCACTGGGTTACCTCCACTCTCTACCGTTTACTTGCTTGAAGATTGATCGCACCTTCATCAATCAACTCACACAAGAAAACTTAAACAGTTCAGTCGTCGCTGCCGTCATCAATATCACAGCAGGTCTCAAAACTAATGTCGTCGCGGAAGGTGTCGAGGATAGCAATCAAGCACAATTACTGCGCTCTTTAGGCTGTAATCAGGTGCAAGGCTTCTACTACAGCCGCCCTATGCCACTAGAAGAATGGCCAACACATTTGGTGAACATGAAGTAGAAAAGAGCGAGAATCGTTGATTTCCTAGTCATCCTCTACTGACAATCTACCCAACTGTTATTTATACTTAACTGCAAATCTTACCCATGTATTGTCACAGATGATGTTTGGGCCCTGTTCCAGTTCATAACTATCCGGATCGACAAAATGATAACGAAGAACCTTCCTCTTACTGATTTGCACCGTCACCTCGACGGTAACATTCGTACTAAAACGATTCTTGAGCTAGGCCAAAAGTTTGGCATTGCCCTACCAGCGTACGATATTGAGTCTCTCACTCCTCACGTTCAAATTGTCGAAGCGGAACCCTCTCTTGTTGCTTTCCTTTCTAAGCTCGACTGGGGTGTTGCTGTACTGGGCGATCTAGATGCGTGTCGTCGTGTCGCGTACGAAAACGTAGAAGACGCGCTAAACGCACAAATCGATTACGCAGAGCTGCGTTTCTCTCCTTACTACATGGCGATGAAACACAAACTACCAGTAGCGGGGGTTGTTGAAGCCGTCGTGGACGGTGTGCAAGCGGGTATGCGCGATTTTGGCGTGAAAGCCAACCTGATCGGTATCATGAGTCGTACATTTGGTACTGACGCATGTCAACAAGAACTGGACGGCATTCTGAGCCAGAAAGATCACATCGTTGCCGTCGACCTTGCGGGTGACGAGCTAGGCCAACCGGGTGATCGCTTTGTGTCTCACTTCAAGCAAGTACGCGATGCTGGCCTTGGGGTAACGGTCCATGCTGGTGAAGCAGCAGGTGCAGAGAGCATGTGGCAAGCAATCAATGAGCTAGGCGCAACTCGTATCGGTCACGGCGTAAAAGCGATTCACGATCCAAAACTGATGGATTACCTAGCAGAAAACCGCATTGGTATTGAATCTTGCCTGACGTCAAACTACCAAACAAGTACGGTAGAAACGCTAGAAAACCACCCTCTCAAGCAGTTCCTAGAGCATGGCGTTCTTGCGTGTCTTAACACTGACGATCCAGCGGTTGAAGGTATCGAACTGCCATACGAATACGAAGTAGCGGCACCAGCCGCTGGTCTGAGCCAAGACCAGATTCGCCAAGCGCAAATCAATGGCCTTGAGATTGCGTTCCTTTCAGAAGCAGAAAAAGCGGAACTGAAAGAAAAAGTAAAAGATCGCGCTTAAATCCAGCGAAAACATAAAAAAATGCCAGCATCTGCTGGCATTTTTTATATCTTGAATCTGTATCTCGGATTAAATAACACGAGAGAATTGTTGCTGACGCGCCTTCGCTCGCAGGTACTTATCGAAGCTCATACAAATATTACGGATCAGCAAACGACCTCGCAGCGTCACACGAATTTCATTGTCATCCACTTCCACCAGCTCATCGTTGATGAAGGTCTGAAGTAGCTGTAAGTCTTCTTTAAAGTACTGATCAAACTTCACTTTAAACTCAGACTCAATGGCTTTCTTGTCTAACTTGAAGTTACAAATCAGCTGCTTAATCACTTCACGACGGAGCAAATCATCAGAGTCCAGCGAGACCCCTTTCCATAGAGCGTGACGAAGTTCGTTGACTTGAGCGTAGTATTTCTTCAGCTCTTTCTGGTTTTGCGCGTACGCATCGCCGATCATCGAGATTGCAGAAACACCAAAGCCAACCAAGTCACATTCACCTTGTGTGGTGTAGCCTTGGAAATTGCGATGCAAAATACCTTCGCGCTGGGCAACAGCAAGTTCATCGTCCGGCAAAGCAAAGTGGTCCATACCGATAAATTGGTAGCCAGCACCAGTCAGTGTCGCGATGGTGTCTTGCAGAATCGCCATCTTCTCCTCTGCTTTTGGCAGGTCTTCGTCTTTAATCTTACGCTGCGCTGCAAATAGCTGTGGCATGTGCGCGTAGTTAAACACGGATAGACGGCCCGGCTGCATCTCTAGCACTTGTTCTAGAGTCTTGGCAAAAGATTCTTTGGTCTGCTTCGGTAAACCGTAAATCAAATCTAGGTTCGTCGAACGAAAGCCTAACTCTTTTGCGCGCGCAACCATCGCAACGATGAACTCTTCATCTTGCTCACGATTCACCAGTTTTTGCACTTCTTTGTTGAAGTCCTGCACACCGATGCTCAAGCGATTGAAGCCTTCACTACGCAGATGATCCAGCATGGTCAGCTCGATTTCACGCGGGTCAACCTCGATACTGATTTCAGCATCGCTACTAAAAGTAAACTCTTGGCGTAGCAGGCTCATTACACGCGTGATTTGCTTTTCAGAGAGAAACGTCGGTGTACCACCACCAAAATGCAATTGCGTCACGGTGCGACCAACAAGTAATGCAGCACGTTGACGAATTTCGTGTTCAAGCACGTCAAGGTATTCATCCGCTTTGTGCGAGTGGCGCGTAATGACTTTATTACATCCACAGTAGTAACAAAGCTTGTGACAGAACGGAATGTGTACGTACAGCGATAATGGGCGTTCTGGGTATTGAGTGCATGCCATATCATAATCAGAAATGGTGAACGCTTCATGAAACTCCAGCGCCGTTGGGTATGACGTATAACGAGGCCCGGAATAGTTGTACTTATCCAATACCGCTTGATCCCAGACGATTTGCTGTTTCGATTCAGTGTGTTGATTCGACATGGTGGTACTTTCCGTTAAATGCTAGGGCAACGAAAGCCGTCACCCGATATTCAGAGCCGCTATTTTGCCATACGACGATGACAAGCGTGGCAACGCCGACTGGCTTTTTAAGTATAAAACTAAAGAAGTGCTAGCGTGATCACGATACCCCCATTAGCCATAAGGAGACTATTGGGGGTCGCGCTTAAATCATCTGAATATTGATTTGATTATTCAGTGGCTGGACGTTTTTCTGCAACACTTTGAGCTCCTCAATAATCGCATCAGTGAGGCGGCTTTCCGCTTTATGACGCGTCAAGTTCTGTTGCATACGCTCTTTCTTGGCAAGTTGTTGGCGTTCTTCGCCACGCGCCATATCTTTCACTATGTGGTAAAGCTCAGAAATCGCAGGGTACGTTTTATCGAAATCAACGCGGTCTTCACCTTGTACATAATCCATGATGTTATACACACGGATACTGATTTCAGATAAATCGCACTGCCCTTGAATGCCCGCCTGACACAAGGTATGCACATTCTCAAAAATGTTGGCGTTACGTTTGTCTATCGCCAATTTTTGATGCTTCAGCTGCAATTCCTTTTGCTTTTTCAATTGAAGCAGAAGGTAACCTGCATAAGAAGCGAGTGCGATGATAATCACAACACCAGCAATAGCTAATAAGGTTACATTCATAGCTTAATTATCCTTTATAGTCGTCGAAATTAATGTCGTCGAAATCTGCCAGCAAGTCATCATCGTTGCGCGTGCTTTTCTCAGCAGGTGCAGTGAAGTCTTCCTCTTCTTCAGGTTCCAACAAACCTAGTTGGTCCATTAGCTTCTCAATGCGATCGAGTTTCTCATCGACGAATTTCTGTAGACCTGTGCCCAGGTTTTCACCCGCTTCAATACGGTCTAGCAACACGTTCAATTGCGCGTCATTTTCTAGCATCTCTAGTTCTTGCTCTGCCGACAAACGACGCTCTTGCTTCGTCATTTTCTTCGCAGGTTCAACAATCAGAGGTATTTTCTTTTTGCTGCCTAAGCGCGGGTCGCGATTTTGTGCAGCAGCTTGCTTTTTCTGCTCGTTAACTTCTGAGTTACGGTTACCCGTTTTCAGACCTTTACGCTTTTTAGCACGCTTGCGTAAGCGGCCTTCCACATCAGATTCTGTACGGTTACGAGTTACAACAAACTCAGGTGCACCAGCGGCACCCGGTTTTCTAGATTTTTTACTACGGCTCATTACTGGGGTTTCCTCAGTAAAATTACATCATTACCAATAAATTCGAGTTCGAGCTTATCCCGCTCTGCTAGGAACTGGAACGTGTCACGACTAAAGAACACTACGTGAGTGAGATCGTTCTTATAATGCCATGATTTGAAAGCCTCCACGTCGATGACCATTTTCGTCATCAGGCCTATCCAGCCCCCTGGCTTAACTAAATTCAACCATTGCTTCCACACCAAATCTGGGTGGTAGAGGTGCTCTATCACCTCTGTTGCTGTCATGAAGTCGTACGTTTTTTCTAAAACCGACGTATCAGGGTGGTAGTAGAGATCGTACAACGCCATGTTGTGCCCCGCCTCTTCCAGCATCAAGGAGAGCGTTGGGCCAGGACCACAACCAAAGTCGATACCATTTGATTGTGGAGAAATTCGCTCTGTGATCGGGTCAGTAATACGCGACAAAAAGCGTCGGTAACCCAAATCATCGGGGTTGTTCTCATGCAAATCATAGTGAGCTTTTTCGCTTTCCGCATCCAAACGTTGGTCTGGATTTACGAATACCAAGCTGCACTGCTCACATTGAAGATATTCACGACGCTTATCTTCAAAATAATGGTGAGTGCGCTGATTTTGGCATAAAGGACAGGTATGCATGCTGACTTCCTCAAACAGGGATGCGAAACATACCAGAAAGTGAACTCGGATTGGAGTGTTGTTGAGTATTTTTTCAGCAATTTTTGTTAAAAAACTTTGTTTACAACCTATAAAGCTAAATAAGTGCAGTAATATCAATTCAAGTTACGACTGAGCAAGTCAACGGATATAAAAAAAGCGACAGTCAGACTGTCGCTTTCTAAGTGCCATCAATTGGCGAAACTGTGTTGCACACATTTGGTGCACCAATGATCCCTTTGTTTTTAGAGCTTTCCCTGCCAAAAAGAGTTGTTTTTCATCTTCCTGATGAATTTTGGCTATCCGTTTACTTCCTGTCTACTGAGCAACTTCCTGTGCCTGATCCGTTTCACTGTCTTAACCGTCAGACGAGATGACCATCCTTATCTGATAGGCTCCCTACCTATCTAAATCCCTTTCTAAATCACCAAGCATCCGAGCTACATCCTTGGAGACCTAAACCGTGGTCTTAAATCCTTACATTCACTCCCTGTGAACGACTTCTACTTTACGCCATCCCGTTATGCTCACAAGTAATGGGTTGAAAAAATAATCCGCCTATTTTTCTAAAAAATCAAAATTATCATTTAATCAAAAACTTAAAAACACTAACAAGAAAAAGCCAACATCAAGTATGGCAAATGTCTCACAAACTGCCGAGCCAACTATCGCTTTCGCATCCAAACTCGACTGTGATATCTGTCACGAACAAAAATGCCCTAGTGGATTCACTAGGGCATTTTTGTACAAGTTGCTCGAACGATGTAGGGACATCTACCCAACCAGCTCAAGATGCAGGATCTTGAGCGATTTAGGTATATTAGTGCAGACCGCCAACGTATTTAGACAGCACTTCGATATCTTCGTCTGTCATTTTCTTCGCGATGTCGCGCATCATGGCATTCATATCATTGCCACGGTCGCCATCACGGAATTTTTCTAGCTGAGCTTTGATGTAGTCAGCATGCTGACCAGAAATTTTCGGGAAACCTGAAAGCTCAGTACCATTGCCACGAGGACCATGACATGCAATACATGCGGTTAGGCCACGCTCGGCATCACCAGCGGTATAAAGCGTTTTGCCTTTTGCTACTACATCTTCAGGTGTTGAGTTTTCTGAAACTGGTAGCGAAGCGTAGTAAGCAGATAGGTCTGCGATATCTTCATCGCTCAGTGGCATTGCCATACCACTCATTACAGGATCGTAACGACCTTGTTTACCACCACTTGTCATGCCTAGCTTAAGTTCTTTTAACTGCTTCTCAAGATACTTAGCGTGTTGGCCTGCGAGTTTCGGGTACGTTGTTATTGCACTGTTGCCATCTGCTCCGTGACAGGCGACACAGGTTTGTGATTTTGCTTTACCAGCCTCAATATTACCTTGGGCCCATACTGAGCAACTGGCTAAAAGACTCAAAATTAGCGCTAATTTCTTCATGACATTCCATTATAATTATCAAGCTTCCAGTACCACGGAATGTGAACATACCGCGTACACTCATGGTACAATAGGCGACCTTATGCCGAGCACGGTTATTTTACACATTTTCACAAAAAAGTAATCAATCGACTACACAAAGTCGAGATGGAGTTAACAGTGAGCGTAAAAATTCATTACCAAAATACGCATTTCATCACCAGCGCACCCGATATTCGTCACCTGCCGGAAGACGAAGGTGTCGAAATTGCGTTTGCAGGACGCTCAAACGCTGGTAAATCGAGTGCACTTAACCGTCTAACTAATCAAAAAAGCTTAGCCAAGACATCAAAGACACCTGGTCGTACGCAATTAATCAACCTTTTCAAAGTAGAAGAAGGTTGTCACATTGTCGATCTACCTGGATACGGTTTTGCTCAAGTACCGGTAGAGATGAAAAACAAATGGCAGAAATCTTTGGGTGAATACCTACAGAAACGCGAGTGCCTAAAAGGCTTAGTGGTTCTAATGGACATTCGTCATCCAATGAAAGATCTCGACCAACAAATGATTTTCTGGGCCATCGATAGCCACATTCCTGTGCAAGTTTTGCTAACCAAAGCAGATAAACTAAAAAGTGGTGCACGCAAACAAACTCTACTGAAAGTTCGTAAGCAAGTAGAAACTTTCGGTGGTGACGTTTCTGTTGATGTGTTCTCTTCACTGAAAGGATTAGGTGTCGATCAGCTACGTGCAAAACTGGATACCTGGTTTGCACCAGCACTAGCACACCTGATAGAAGAAGACGAACAAGAGATACCAGCGAGCGATGAAGAATAATTAACAATATTTGTTAAATTTCTTCGACACGGCCCTGCCATTTGGTGGGGCTTTTGTTTATCTGAACTAAATAACAGGCAATAAAAATCCCCGCCTTCCTGGCAGGGATAACGGGAGAGAAAAATTGGTAATTATTGTTATGTGACGAAGCATTGCTGAACTGAGATTCGATTTCAATAGGTTAAAAAGCGCTCTTGTTTCCTGTGTATCACCAAACATTCACTCCAAAAACACCCAATAGCGTTACAATTCAGACAGTTAAGCCAAGCAAATCTTCAAAAAGATGTAACTTAGTTTCTTTCAAGAAAAAATAATAGTGTGACTGGCGTAAATTTACAGGATGAATAACGCAATAAATTTGAAGGAAAAATCGAGATTTTGCAGTGACTTAGAAAGGTCAAAAAAAGAAGGTTTTTGAAGGCTAACTTTAAGCTGCTGATCCAAAAGAATAATTTTCTTTCGCCCAATAAAAAACGCCCCAGTCAAAAACTGACTGGGGCGGCTGAATCAGCCTAATCCAATAACGTGAAACAAAAGGTCTGAAAGATAGAACATCTTACCTCTGTACCCTACGAGTATTAATGTACAACAATTGGTCAGAATTGCAAAGAATTTTTGTAGTTTTTTTTCATGAAATTTTTATTAAGCAACATCAAAGTTAACTTTGCGCTAGCTTTTTTAATCTCAAAAAAAAGCCAGCGTTTGTGCGCTGGCTCATAATTAATTGGTTATTTTGGTCTAAAAGTGACTAATGAGCTTGATCCCAGTTATCACCATGACCTGCTTCTGCAACCAACGGTACTTTTAGCTCTGCTGCAGATTCCATCAATTTCTGTACTTTACTTTCAATTTCGGACAATGATGACTCTTCAACTTCAAAGACCAATTCATCGTGTACTTGCATTAATAACTTCACACGACCATTGCCTTCTTCCTGAATCCACTGATCAACCAACAGCATCGCTTTCTTAATGATGTCCGCAGCCGTACCTTGCATTGGTGCGTTGATTGCCGCACGTTCAGCAGCTTTACGACGCATCCCGTTGCGCGATTTGATTTCTGGTAAATGCAAACGTCGACCAAAAATCGTTTCAACATACCCTTTATCTGCTGCCGTGCTGCGTGTGTCTTCCATGTACTGCATCACGCCTGGGTAACGTTCAAAGTATGTATCCATGTACGCTTGAGCTTCACCACGAGGAATGCCTAATTGCTTCGCCAAACCAAACGCACTCATGCCGTAAATAAGACCGAAATTAACCGCTTTCGCACGACGACGTTGCTCACTTGAAACGTCTTCAATAGAAACACCCATGATTTCTGCTGCGGTTGCCGCGTGGATATCTTTGCCATCACGGAATGCATCCAATAACGCTTGGTCACCAGAAAGGTGCGCCATGATGCGAAGTTCGATTTGCGAGTAGTCGACCGCTAAGATTTTATGCCCTGATGGCGCGACAAACGCTTGACGAATACGACGGCCGGCTTCGTTACGAATTGGAATATTCTGTAAGTTCGGATCAGTAGAAGATAGACGACCCGTTGCGGTCACTGCTTGGTGGTAAGAAGTATGCACGCGACCCGTTGATGGGTTGATCATCTTCGGCAGTTTGTCGGTGTAAGTTGATTTTAGCTTCGCCAGACCACGGTATTCCAAAATCAGTTTTGGTAGTGGGTAGTCTAGCGCGAGTTCTTGCAGAACTTCTTCATTCGTCGATGGTGTGCCTGATGGCGTTTTCTTCACAACCGGTAAACCCATTTTTTCAAATAGGATGGCTTGTAATTGCTTTGGAGAGTTCATATTAAACTCTTGCTCAGCAATTTCGTACGCTTTCTTTTCAAGCTCATCAAGGCGAGCGGTAATCTCGACCGACTGCGCACTCAGCTTCATTTCATCGATAAAGACCCCAGTGCGTTCAATGCGCGAAAGAACTGGCACCAACGGCATTTCAATCTCTTCGTAAACTGTCTTTAGGCTTTCATCCTGCTCGATATTAGCAAACAAGCGATTGTGCAGACGAAGGGTCACATCCGCATCTTCTGCCGCGTATGGCGATGCTTGTTCCAGTTCGATTTGGTTAAACGTAAGCTGATTTTTGCCTTTACCTGCAATTTGCTCAAAAGAAATGCAGCTGTGCTGTAGGAAGCGAAGCACCAAGCTGTCCATATCGTGTTTACCGCCGACACTGTTGTAGATATACGATTCCAACATCGTGTCGTGCTTAATACCTTTTAGCTCAATGTCGTAACGAGCGAGTACAGACGCATCATACTTTAAGTTTTGACCGACTTTTGCTTTCGCTGCATCTTCAAGAATTGGCTTCAGCTGTTCTAGTACCCAATCACGATCAAGCTGTTCAGGCGCATCTAAATAGTCATGTGCAACTGGCACATAAGCCGCAATACCTTCATCGACAGCGAATGACAAACCAACTAGATTCGCTAGCATGTAATCTAGGTTATCGGTCTCCGTATCAAATGCAAACAGCTCAGCCGTTTGAAGTTTATCTAGCCAAGCATTGAAGGTTTCTTTATCCAGAATTGTTTCATATTGGCTGCGATCGATTGTTACCGCAGAAGTTTCCATCTCGGCTTGAGAAGAAGAAGCTTGTGAAGATCCTGCAAGCTCTACGGCCTCCACAGATCCAGAACCGCCTTCAAGTAGTTCATTCAACCAAGATTTAAACGTCAGTTGGCCATACAGCTTCACTAATTCGTCTTTATTTGGTTCCGCTTTCAGCAATGATTCTGGCGTTTCCTCAAGCTCAACATCCAATTTGATGGTCGCGAGCTCATACGAAAGCATGGCATTTTCTTTGTTGTCGATGAGCTTTTTCGCCATGGTTTTAGAACCACGGAAACCAAGCCCTGCAATATCATCGAGGTTTTCATACAACTTCGTCAGACCACCAATACCTTGCAGTAGTGCGGTCGCTGTTTTATCACCGACACCCGGTACACCAGGAATGTTATCTACTTTATCGCCCATCAGTGCTAAGTAGTCGATGATCAACTCAGGTGGAATGCCAAACTTTTCAACCACACCTTCACGATCCATTACGACGTTCGTCATGGTGTTGATCAAGGTAATGTTATCATCCACTAGCTGCGCCATGTCTTTATCACCAGTACTGATCAATACAGGCATGCCCTTTTGTGATGCTTGGTATGCTAACGTACCGATGACGTCATCCGCCTCGACGCCAGGAACACAGATCAGCGGCAAACCCATTGCACGAATAACATTGTGTAATGGTTCAATTTGACAACGCAGGTCATCCGGCATTGGCGGACGATTCGCTTTGTATTCTGCATACATATCATCACGAAAGGTTTTTCCCTTTGCATCGAAAACCACCGCGATGCGCTCAGACGCAAACTGACGCATCATGCTGCGTAACATGTTCACGACGCCGTAAACGGCATTAGTTGGAATTTCACCATTGCTCATGGTGCCCGGGTAGGCGTGAAAAGCGCGATATAGGTAAGAAGAGCCGTCGATAAGGATCAACGGATTTTCAGGAATACTTGCCATAATTGTCTGTATCCAATTCAGTACTTGAGAGATCTGCCTAGGATGCCATGACTGCTGATCTGAATCTATCTTGTTCGCTCGATCTAGGTCGCGTAAATTTTTCCGACTTTATTCACGAAAACACCACCTCCTGTGGATAACTCTGTTTATAGAAATTATCCACTGGTTATCCAATAACAAAAAACACAAGAAAACACCAACCCAAACCATTGATTAATAACAACAAATTCTCATAACAGCGAGAAGATCAACGTTCCTAAAATGATCATCGCATGTGGAAAAGATATTAATAGTGACGTCAAATAGAAATCGTAGAAAAGAAAAAAGCGACCCGAATGGGGTCGCCTAGCAGAAGTGGTAAAGCAAATTCTGTAAATAGAGCAGCTTAACCAAGAAGCTATAAATTACACTGGAAGCAATGTGAGCAATGTCGTGTCAAAAAGAATTCGTGCAAGTTCTCGGAAAAATGTTTCATCACTTCTCAACTTTCAGTTAATTAACTTCTGTTAATAAGTCACTCAACGTCCTTGTGAACTTTCCTCATTCCCTAAGACAGGTTTAATAATAATGATTCTCATTTCGTAGTCAACAGTTAAATGAGAGAAAATCTCATTTATTTTCACATTGCTTTAATGAAATGCACTCGAGATTCTCGAAGATTTACTTTTTCTTCAAACTTTTCAATTATATAGCCATTTCTCAATAACAAGCGAAGCATAGCCGGAAACTGGTTTCGAGATTTCACTTTTAATGTGTTGTAGCCTTGTTCTGCCACCCAATCCTCTTGAGCTTCCAAAAGCAGTTGTGCCACGCCTTCATTTCGAGCTTCAGGGACAACACCACCTAACCAGCTATAGAAAACACCATCCTCTAATTCGTAACCTATTTTGAAGCCGACAATCGTGCCATTTTTTTCTGCAACGAGGATTAAACTGTTTTTCTCTTCTAAACGTTGAGTCATGGAGTCTACCGTTTCTCCTTTCGAAAACTCGGTAACACGCGCCACAACTTGAAGTGCTTCTTCCAATGTGCCTTCACGAATCAGCATTGTCATTGTTCTCTTCTCCAAAATAAAAATACCCAAGCACCTTGGATTGTTACTGTTGTAATCCGCCTGAGGTTACTTGGGTATATACAGACGAACAACTCTTGTTGGTCTGGTATTTCTCACTGAGCGATAATTACTCTTCTGTCGCTTCCGGAGTACGATTTAGGTGTTGAGCAGTTTGTGCATTCTCTTCTGCCAACCACTCAGCAACGTCTTTCGCAAAGTACGTTAAGATGCCATCTGCACCTGCACGTTTGAAGCACAATAGTGATTCCATCACAATTTCACGCTCTTTGAGCCAGCCATTCATGATCGCCGCTTTATGCATCGCGTACTCGCCAGAGACTTGATAAGCAAATGTCGGTACTTGAAGTTCAGTTTTTACTCGGCGAACTACATCTAAGTATGGCATACCAGGTTTAACCATCACCATGTCCGCACCTTCGTTGATGTCTAGCGCCACTTCGTGAATCGCTTCATCAATGTTTGCTGGGTCCATTTGGTAGTTTTTCTTGTTGCCGCCTTTTAGATTTGAAGAAGAGCCAACCGCATCACGGAATGGTCCGTAGTAGTTCGATGCGTACTTAGCCGAGTAAGCCATGATTTGAGTATGAATGTAGCCCGCGTTTTCTAATGCTTCGCGGATCTTACCAATTCGGCCATCCATCATGTCTGAAGGCGCGACTACGTCAGCACCCGCTTCTGCATGAGACAAAGCCTGCTTAACCAATACTTCTGTGGTTTCATCATTCATTACGTAGCCATCTTCATCGATGATGCCGTCTTGGCCATGTGTCGTGAATGGGTCGAGTGCCACGTCTGTGATTACACCAATTTGAGGAATGTGTTCTTTAAGCGCTCGTACTGCTCGCTGAACCAAACCTTCTGGGTTGTAGGCTTCAGTAGCACATAAGCTTTTAGCGTCTTGGTTTACGACAGGGAAAAGCGCGATTGCTGGAACGCCTAGATTTGCAAGGTATTGTGCTTCTTCTAGCATTAAATCAATCGACAAACGCTCTACACCCGGCATGGACTCCACGCTCTCACGACGATCTTTACCCATAAGAATGAACATTGGGTAAATCAGATCATTAACAGAAAGTTGGTTCTCAGCCATCAAACGACGACTAAAATCGTGCTTACGTAAACGACGCATACGGCGTGCAGGGAATGGACCTTGAATTGATACAGACACCATTTTCTCCTTGTCTGGACGGTTATGATGATCAAATCATCTGGTGAACAAAATCATATCACTCTTGATGCATGTTGCGAGTGACAATCTGGAAAAAGGTAATGAAAAAAACTGAAAATGACCCAGCACTCACACTCAAGTATACTTCGAATACGAAACCAACTATGAAGCACAGAGAGTAACGATGATCGATACCCACGCGCACATCTATGCCAGCGAATTTGATAACGACCGCGATGAAGTAGTACAACGCGCCTTAACGCAAGGCATTAATAAAATCCTGTTGCCAAACATCGATCTGGACTCTATTGAGCCCATGCTACAAACCGAAGCGGCATATCCTGACGTGTGCCACTCAATGATGGGACTCCACCCTTGTTATGTGGACAGCAATGTTGAACAAACGTTGGAGATCATCCGCGGTTGGTTTGAGAAACACAAGTTTATTGCGGTGGGCGAAATCGGTATCGACCTGTATTGGGATAAAACCTATCGTGCTGAGCAAGAAATGGCGTTCGTAGCTCAACTTAACTGGGCAAAAGAGATGGACTTACCAGTCGTTATCCACACTCGTGATTCGATTGAAGAAACACTCACTTTGCTAAGACAAGAGCAAGATGGTCGTCTGCGTGGTGTATTCCACTGTTTTGGAGGCAGCTTAGAAGAAGCGCAATCAATCAATGAGCTAGGCTTCCACTTAGGCTTGGGTGGCGTATCGACCTTTAAGAATGGCGGGATGGATAAAGTCATTCCACATTTGGATATGCAGTGGGTCATTTTAGAAACCGACTGTCCATATTTAGCGCCTGTGCCACACCGTGGTAAACGTAATGAACCAGCCTACACTTCTCTCGTTGCACAACGTGTTGCCGACTTGCGTGATGTCGACATCGCAACCATCGATGCCATAACGACTGAGAATGCCAAAAAGCTGTTTAATATTTAATTCACGAGAATTGAAAAAAGCGACGAAATCAACGTCGCTTTTTTATCACCTAAACTATGAATGAACGATTCAACCCGTTGAAATAGTAGAACAATCCATACAAAATTATTGATAAACATAATAATTAACTAGCAACTCTACTTACTTCTCATATCGTCACTTTACTTCGTCCGCTTTGCAAAACTGTCGACAACTCGACACATTATTTTTCTATACTGATTTACGCCCATTAATTAGCACAAATGTAAAACAGCATGAATATGGAAGTTGAAGTGTGTACACATGGTGCTTACTTACAACGCGTACCGCGCAGTTTTTTTCAAAAGCTGCTGGGCATCAAGGAAGTATACGTATGCACAAAATGTGGTTACGTCATGAAAGTTAAGTAATTAGCCCAAGAAAAAACCAACCGCAAAAAAAGCGGCTCAATTGAGCCGCTTTTCACATCTAGATTAGCCTTATTCTTCGGTTTCCGCTTCTACTTCTTCGCTTCGACGAGTATAAAAACGCGCGAAGAACAAACCGACTTCAAACAGTAAACACATCGGAATAGCGAGTAAGGTTTGCGAGATCATGTCTGGTGGCGTTAACACCATACCTACGACAAACGCAGCCACTATAATATAAGGACGTTTCTGTCTTAAATCTTCTGGTGTAGTGGCCCCAGTCCAACACAACAAAATAATCGCAACAGGCACCTCGAATGCGATACCAAACGCCATAAATAGCGCCAGCACAAAGTCGAGATAACTCGAGATATCAGTTGCAAACTCTACTCCACCAAGAGAGATAGCGGTAAAGAAGCCAAACACCAATGGAAATACCACGAAGTAGGCAAATGCCACTCCACAGTAGAACAATAGCGAACTCGAAAACAGCAGTGGCATGATCAATCGACGTTCATGCTTGTACAAACCTGGCGCTACAAATGCCCACACTTGATACAAGATAAAAGGCACCGCAATAAATACCGAAGCAATTAACGTCAGCTTAAGTGGCGTAAAAAAAGGTGACGCTACATCCGTAGCAATCATGGTCGCGCCTTCAGGTAGACGCTCTACTAAAGGTGCGGAAACAAACTCGTAAATGTGGTTAGAGAAATAAATTAGTCCAACAAACACGACCAACACTGCGAGGATTGAACGCAGTAGTCGGTTGCGAAGCTCCAACAAATGACTAATTAAAGGTTGTGTCTGCTCGACGGTAGACATGGCAAACCTCTTATTAAAAACCAGATCAAAAAGGAGCTACCAATCACTAGTAGCTCCTCCTAATGAGACTATTCGGCTTTCTTATCTGCCGCTGTAACCTTGCTCTCTTGCGCTTTCACGGCCTCTTCGACTGCTGGCTCTGTTTTTACAGGCTCAGCCTCTGAATCGGTGTTCTTTGCGTAAGGACGATTTACAGATTGCGCTGCCTTCTTCAACTCTTCAACTGAAGATTTCAACTCAGGGGACAAATCATCCATCCCCATTTGTTCTGCTTTGCGCAAGTTTTCTTGCAGCTCTTGGACTTTCAGCTCGTGTGACAATTCGTCTTTGACGCTATTTGCCATACTCTTAGCGGCACCGATAAAGCGAGACACGCTGCGAATAGCATGAGGCAAACGCTCCGGCCCAAGAACGACCAGACCAACAACAGATATTAATACCAGTTCCCAAAAACCGATATCAAACACGTTTTACGCCTGCTCTTTGTCTTTTTTCGTTTCAGGAGCAGCTTCTTTTTTCTGCTGCTCTTCTAGACTTTTTGGTTCGAAGTCTGCGTCTTTGTCATTTTTCGCAGGTTCATCTTCGCTCATCGCTTTTTTGAAGCCCTTAACGGCACCACCCAGATCGCCACCGATACCGCGTAGTTTCTTTGTTCCGAATAGCAATACAACAATTACAGCAATGATTAGAAGTTGCCAAACACTGATACCACCCATTCTCTTTACCTCGGGTCTTTAAACAAACAAAAATATTTCAAGAGTTTAACGTCTATTGACGATAAGCTCGCCAACTAAGCAGCCAAAATGTGACACCTGCGATACCGCAGGCCAACGAAAGCTGCTCAAAAGCATCGTTCACCAATATTGCCGAGCATACGACTAAAGTCGCGCCAACGCCAAACAAAAACTTTCCTGTCGCCTGCTGGCGCTTGCTCTGGCGATACCCTTGATAAAGCTGATCCATACGTTGATTCATCGCTTTACCTTGTTTCAGGCTATCGTAAAGTAGCTCTGGCAGTTCAGGTAATTTCTCTGCCCAAAATGGTGCGCGGTCTTTAATCGCATTCACTAGAGCTTGCGGCCCAACTTGATTCATCATCCATTCCTCCAGGAATGGTTTTGCGGTCTCCCACAAATCAAGTTGAGGATATAGCTGCCTACCAAGCCCTTCCACGTACAACAGCGTTTTTTGCAACAGTACAAGCTGTGGCTGAACCTCCATATTGAATCGACGTGCCGTGTTGAACAAATTCAACAACACATGACCAAAGGAGATTTCGCACAATGGCTTAGCAAAAATAGGCTCACACACAATGCGAATCGCGAACTCAAACTCATCGACATTGGTATCCGCAGGCACCCACCCTGAATCCACATGTAACTCCGCCACTCGGCGGTAGTCACGATTGAAAAACGCCAGGAAGTTTTCCGCCAGATAACGCTTGTCTTCGCTATTAAGTGTACCAACGATTCCGCAATCTAGCCCTATCCACATTGGGTTCTCTGGATGTTCGGGTTTGACGAACACATTACCCGGATGCATATCGGCATGGAAAAAGCTGTCTCGGAACACCTGAGTGAAGAACACACTCACACCGCGTTCCGCGAGCAATTTCATATTGGTGCCATTTGCTTTCAAGCCTTCAATATCAGAGACTTGAATGCCATATATTCGCTCAGAAACCATGACAGTTTCATTACTGAAGTCGGGAAAAACTTCAGGAACATACAATTCTTCGCTGCCCTCAAAGTTGCGGCGCAACTGAATGGCATTCGCCGCCTCACGTCGCAAGTCGAGTTCATCAAGCAGGGTTTTCTCGTACTCACGCACGACTTCAACTGGTTTTAAACGACGTGCTTCAGGCATCGCTCCGGCGACTATACGCGCCATTCGGTGCATCAGTTTTAGATCTGAATCAATGACTGGGCGAATATCTGGGCGGATAACCTTTAATACCACTTCTTGGTTAGTGTCTTTTATGCGCGCAGTATGTACCTGAGCAATCGACGCAGACGCCAGTGGTTTGATATCAAACTCGGTAAACCATTTTTCTAACGGACCACCTAATGCTTGCTCCATCTGCTTTTTTGCCAACTCGCCATCAAAAGGCGCGACTTGGTCTTGAAGTAAAGCTAGGGGATCAGCGATATGCGGAGGAAATAAGTCACGGCGCGTCGACATCATCTGACCGAACTTAATCCAAACCGGCCCCAGCTCTTGCAGTGCTAAACGCAGACGTTCACCGAGTGGTTTTTCTGGGTGCTTGTTCTTAATCCAAAACAAGCTTTTGCGCAGTAAAAGCGGAGCTTTGGTCAGTTGGTGATCGGGAAGCAGCTCATCTAAGCCGTATTCCAGTTGTACTTTGGCGATGTGGTATAAGCGCTTTAGTTCTGCTGGCGTCATGGTTTCTCCAATGCAGGCTTATCTGCATCCAGCTTATTCAGCAAAGCCGTTAAACGAGCTTCAATGCGAGAAGCCTGGCTGCGAACCTCATCAACTTGGTCGCAGAAATAGGCCACTTCTAACGGAGCGGGAGCCAGTTTCCATTCTTCAGTCACTACTTGCGCAAGATGACGTTGGTGTTTTTCTGCTTGAGACGCAAGAAAGTTGCCAATGTTTTTTGAGCCTTGCACAAAGGTATGTGCGGCGACATCGCCAGTCACGCGAGACAACCACTCTTCAACATCTGGTTTGCAATCCACCATCAACTGAGAGAATTTCTGCGCCAATTGAATATCGCCTTCGAGTTCAAGTTTATCTTGTTTAATAAGACGAGTGATGTTGGCCTGATCGCGCAGCTCTGGTAACACACTCAAGTTGAGCGATAGATAGCAGTTAGGCTGCCCTTCGTAATGACCAAGCACATCAATTTGCTGACTAAAAACAAATGTCAGTGTTTTATTGATCTCTTTCAGGTGAACTTGAATAACTTGACCTTTTAGACGCGCTAAACGACGGCCCAATGCAGGGTCGTCTTTGATCAGTGTATTCAGTGACGTTTCAATCACAGCGGTGATAAGTGGTTCAAATGGCATGCCGTTAACCCTTAGAATTTATAACCGCGATGCAAAGCCACAATACCACCAGTTAAGTTGTAGTATTTGGTGTTTTCAAAACCTGCGTCTTGCATCATGCCTTCCAGCGTTTCTTGGTCTGGATGCATACGGATTGACTCCGCTAGGTAGCGGTAACTCTCTGAGTCATTCGCAACTAGCTCACCGATTCTCGGCAACAAGTGGAATGAATATGCGTCGTATACTTTCGATAACGGCTCTAGCACTGGTTTTGAAAATTCCAACACCAATAGACGGCCGCCTGGCTTCAGTACGCGGAACATTGAACGAAGCGCTTTGTCTTTGTCTGTCACATTACGCAAACAAAAACTGATGGTGATGACATCAAAATAATCATCAGGGAACGGCAGTTCTTCTGCGTTGGCTTGAACGTAATGCACGTTACCCACAATACCGTTGTCACGCAGTTTATCGCGACCAACGTTAAGCATTGAGTTATTGATATCGGCAAGGATGACATGGCCTTCATCGCCAACAATGCGCGAGAATTTCGCCGTCAAATCACCCGTACCACCACCTAGGTCAAGAATACGTTGGCCAGGGCGAGCACCACTACAATCGATAGTGAAGCGCTTCCAAAGGCGGTGAATACCACCAGACATCAGGTCATTCATGATGTCGTATTTTGTTGCCACGGAGTGGAATACTTCGGCAACCTTAGTCACTTTTTCGTCTTTTGCCACTGTAGAGAAACCAAAGTGAGTGGTTTCATTCTCTAACGCTGTATTGGATTGCAAACTTGTGTCCGTCATTCTAATTCCTCTTAGGCAGCGCTTTCCTCTACGGGGCGTTTGTTGACAAATAAAATCGCCCACTGCACTGCGGGCGATTAGTTTACTTTATCCTCAGCCGGATGTCTTTCTACTAACGGGTCATTTTCTGAAAATGCATCACTCTGCGCTAACTGCGCGAGGTCGGAAGAAATCGGTCGTTTAATTTCAACTCCCAAGTGTTTAAAGCTTTCGGCTTGGCGAATCACATTTCCGCGCCCTGTGGCAAGCTTGTTCATCGCACCTTGATAGCTTTGATTCGCCTTATCCAGCGCACCACCGAGCCCCTCCATGTCGTCTACAAACAATCGTAATTTGTCGTAGAGTTTTGTCGCACGCTGCGCAATCATTTTGGCGTTTTCATTTTGGCGTTCATTGCGCCATAGATTATCAATGGTGCGCAGTGCCACCAGCAACGTTGTTGGGCTCACCAAAATGATGTTTTGCTCCATCGCGTCTTTGATCAAACTTGGATCGGCTTGAATCGCGACTTGGAACGCCGGCTCAACCGGGATAAACATCAGAACATAGTCCAAACTCTGAATACCTTTGAGTTTGTGGTAGTCCTTCATGCTTAACCCTTTGATATGTGCACGTAGAGCGGCTAAATGCGCATTCAAAGCCTGATCGCGCTCAGCATCAGTTTCGGCGTTGAAGTAGCGCTCATAGGCAACCAGCGCCATTTTAGAATCCACAACCACTTGTTTGTTTTGTGGGAGATGAACAATGACATCAGGTTGGTAACGCTTGCCTGCTTCATTTTGTAAGTTCACCTGAGTCTGATATTCGTGCCCTTCACGCAAGCCAGATTCGGCAAGTACCCTAGCGAGCACCACTTCGCCCCAGTTACCTTGTTGTTTGTTGTCCCCTTTCAACGCTTGGGTCAAATTAACCGCTTCGCGCGTCATTTGCTCGTTCAAACGTTGCAGGTTTTTCAGCTCATGCACTAGGGTATGGCGCTCTTTAGCTTCTTGGCTAAAGCTGTCATTAACGTGCTTTTTGAACCCTTCTAACTGTTCTCTAAGCGGTGACAACAAGCCTTCTAAACTCTGACGGTTTTGCAAATCGACCTTCGCGGTTTTTTCTTCAAACAGTTGATTTGCCAAGTGCTCAAATTGTTGTTTCAAGCGTGCTTCCGCTTGTTCTAAAATTTGCAGTTTTTCGGCATTAGCTTGGTTAATTTGCTCATGGCGAGCTTGCTGTTCACGCAGTTGCGTTTCTAGACGTGATTTGTGTTCACGCATTTGACCAAGCTCATCAAAGTATTGCTGGCGCTCTTGCTTTACGGCCTCGAAGTAACGCAGTTTTTCCATAGCTGCCATCAGCTTTCCGTGCGTTTGACGCACTTCAAACGCGGCTTTATCGCGCTCATCATCTAATTCATCCAACTCTTTCTGGGCATCGGCAAGGCTTTGCTTGACCTGTTCAAGTTGCTGTTGATGAAGCTGTTTTTCTGAAACAAGTTGTTGCTCGAGAAGCTGAGTTTGGGTGATAAAACGCTGTTTCACCCACCAACCGGCAGCGACACCACTAAGCGTGGCAGCACAAAGAGAAGAGAGAATGAGAGATTGGTACTCAAGAATCCATTGCATAATAGCGAGTTAGCCTGTGTTTTGTATCTATAACAATGGTATTTAGACACTGGATAAATGTCCAGTTTGTTGGATGAAAAATCCTCGCATACACTAGGCCTTCCTATAATATTCTTTCTTCCGCTCAAATTATCCAAACCGAGCGGCACATCATCACGCAGAGGCATCATGAACGAGCGTCGCGCCCTAGGATTTGGGCTCTCAGCAGTATTACTTTGGTCTACCGTTGCAACCGCATTTAAACTCACGTTGGCAGAATTTACGCCGATTCAAATGCTATGCATTGCCAGCATCGTCTCTGCGATTGCGCTAACAGTAATCTGTGGTGTGCAAGGTAAACTGGGCCAGTTAAGCGCTACATTTTTCTCAAACCCTTGGTATTACCTACTGCTTGGGTTGATTAACCCTTTGGCGTATTACGTTATTCTGTTCAAAGCATATGACTTGCTGCCCGCATCTCAGGCTCAAGCGATCAACTACAGCTGGGCCATCACCTTAACGCTAATGGCCGCTGTTTTCTTAGGACAAAAGATCCGTGGTAAGGACTGGCTGGCTTGCGGTTTTAGTTATGTCGGCGTGATAGTGATTGCCACACAAGGAAATCTTTTAGGCATGGAATTTGAGAGCCCGTTGGGTGTTGGTCTTGCGCTGCTATCAACGCTGCTGTGGGCCGGTTACTGGATTTTAAATACCAAAAATAAGGCCGACCCTGTGGTTGGCGTTCTGCTCGGCTTTTTGGTCGCTATTCCATTCGCCATTGGTTTAAGTCTTTATGAAGGTGCGAGCTGGCAGGCAATCTCAATTAAAGGCTGGGCAGCGGTGACGTATGTCGGACTGTTTGAAATGGGGATCACTTTCGTTTTGTGGCTGAGCGCACTCAAATCAACGCAAAACACCGCGCGTATCAGTAATCTGATCTTTGCTTCTCCATTTATCTCACTCATGTTGTTAGCTACCATCATCGGCGAAGAAATTCATCCTTCAACCTTGATTGGCCTGGTATTGATCATCAGTGGCTTAGTCATTCAGCAAGTCTCATGGGGCAAGAAAACCAAAGCGGTAAACGCTTCTTAATCACCTATCCAAAGCCCTAAAAAACGATGCAATAAGTTGGATAAAAAAGAGATATAGATAACATTTTAATGATAGAAAGCACTTTACGCTGCTAGGATTTAGCTACGCGTTGGATACGATACTCACAAAGCCCAATAGCTTACGCTAGATTCTAATATAATTACCTTTGGGCGATTTAGGACTCGTTATTAATTATGTTTCGCTTCGCTATTCCTTCGCCTTTGATGGCAGACTGGCAACACGTTCTGCGACAATGCTGTGATGTAACTCAAGCTCAGGGACAGCTTTATACTCTGAGCGATACTCAGCAGTGGCTATCGACTGAGGTGTCCACCTCAACCCAAAATCATCGTGCTATCATCGATGTGATAACGCAAGTTGTCGATCACTTTACGCCGACAGATTTTACAGTTAGCCATACCCCCTTTGAAGAGCAAACCTTGAGCATTGGACCGATTTGGCTACCTAATGGCGAATTGCTTGCCGTACTGACACTGACTCACCCTAATGATCAATCAACGGTTGTTTCGGCATGGCTAAGCGCAATCGCGGGGCGGATCAGCTTTGATATCAACTTGCACTGTCAGCAAGAACAAACGCGACATCAAAGCGCGGAAATAAAGCCAACACCAACACTACAAGAGTTTATCGACTGCCTTGAAGACCACGTATGGATAAAAGGCATGGATGGTCTTTATTCGATGACCAATCGAAGCGTAGAAAACGCGTGGCAAAAAACCAACAGTGAAATCATTGGAAAAGACGATTTTGCCCTGTTTAGCCATGAACGTGCGGAAAAATTCATTGATGCCGATAAATTGGTGGTAGCCACTGGCACGCAAAATATTGTTGAAGAATGCCGTCAAATTGATGACAACAATAACCCCACTTGGCTAGAAACCATTAAGTCTCCTGTCCGTGATCATGCGGGAAACTTAATCGGCATTCTGGGGATGACACGTAACATCACCCGCCGAAAAATGGTAGAAACGCAGCTCTCCTTAGCGTCCCAAATTTTCAACAATTCGCAAGAAGGCATGGTCATTACAGACCGCAATGCCAACATCATTGATGTAAACACGGCTTTTACCCAAATTACAGGTTACCGCTCTGAAGAGGTGATAGGAAAAAACCCACGAATTCTGCGCTCAGGTCATCATGATCAAGGTTTCTATCAACAGTTGTGGCATCAACTCGAAAACAAAGGCCAATGGAAAGGCGAATTCATCAACAGAAAGAAAGATGGCAGCATTTATCCGCAATTAGCGACCATTAGCGCCGTAATGGACGATAAAAACCACCTTATTAACTACATTTGTGTGTTTGAAGATATCTCTGTGCGTAAGGCACACGAAGAAAAGCTGCAGCGCATGGCTTTTTACGATCCATTAACCAATCTACCTAATCGCACTCATTTACTTAGCTTACTCGAGCAACACATCGAAACCGGACACAAAAGCCAGCAGACGTTTGCCACCCTATTCTTAGATATCGACCATTTCAAACACATCAACGATAGCATGGGCCACTTCTGTGGTGACCAATTGCTGTCTAAGTTAGCGATTCGTCTGCAAGATGTGCTTCACCTCAATGCGCATGTGGCTCGCATTGGCGGCGATGAATTTGTGATTATTTTGCCAGACATCCATAGTGATGTTTCCTTATTGGAAACCGTCGGCGATATTCTAAGCGTATTCCAGCAACCATTCGACTTGGCAAACCACGACTCACTTCGTGTCTCGACAAGTATTGGTATTGCCTTGTACCCAAGAGACGGTCAAGACAGTGAAACCTTACTGAAAAACGCAGACACCGCGATGTACTTAGCGAAGAAAAATGGACGCAACGGCTACGCGTTTTACTCACCGGATTTGACCGATAAATCCGTATCCCATGTACGCATTCAATCCGCTTTGCATCAAGCAATAGAAAAACAACAACTCCGGTTAGAATTCCAACCGCAATACAACTTGGAACAAAATTCGATTGTCGGCGTGGAAGCTTTATTACGCTGGCAGCATCCAGAGTTTGGCCCTGTACCACCAGCAGACTTTATTCCAATTGCAGAAAAAACAGGGCTGATTCAAAGCATTGGTGAGTGGGTGTTACAACAAGCTTGTTTGCAAGGTAATGCTTGGCTGGACCAAGGCATCGAGTTTGGCAAAATCGCCGTCAATGTTTCTGCGTTGCAGCTTCAGCAGTCAAATTTCATTCAGCGATTAAGTACTATCCTCGATAACACCGGATACCCTGCCCAACGGTTAGATTTGGAGATCACAGAGAGCTTTTTACTGATCGACCCTCAACAAGCCATTGCATCGTTAAATCAATTACGAGAGCTGGGTATTGAGATTTCTCTGGATGACTTTGGAACTGGCTATTCGTCTTTGTCTTACTTGAAAGGTTTGCCAATCAACAAACTGAAAATTGACCGCTCATTTGTCAGTGATGTCCCAAGTAATAGCGACAGCAACGCGATTGTGAATGCCATTATTGCCATGGGAAAAACGCTGTCGTTGAAAGTCGTCGCGGAAGGGATAGAAACTCGGGAACAAGCCGATTACTTATTCGAAAAAGGCTGTATTTATGGTCAGGGATATTTATTTAGTCAGCCAGTGAGCGCTGGAAAACTGTTTCGTTGAACCAGCTTGACCCTCAAGTCACTCTCGCGGTGCCACGTCCGCGGAGGTGATTTGCTTTGCTTGATTTTGGGTTGATTGGCATAGCTCTAGACGATCAACCAAAATATTGATACAAACCAGCAACGGCACACCGATCAATAGTCCCATTCCGCCCCAAAGCCAGCCCCAAAAAACAAGCCAAACAAAAATCACTAACGGGTTTAAGTTAAACCTTTTCCCCAATAGTGTTGGTGTAACAAACTGACTTTCAATCAAATTGAGCAGTAAATAGATAGACACCACCGTCAGCATAAAACTGACCGACTCCAACTGCAGATAAGCCACAAAACCGAAACTCACCATGGAGATGACTGGGCCGAGATACGGCGCAAAATTCATCACGCCAGCAAACGCGCCCCACAAGAACGGGTCCTCAAGGCCTAAAACAAAAAACACCGCCCCAACACTCAACCCAAGTCCCGCATTCACCAACGTGATAGTGCCAATGTATCGAGATAGGTCTTTCTGTAGTGCTTTGACCAACTCAATCGCTTGGCGCTGCTTGGCAAACCCATGTAAGTAAGACACTGACTTTCGAAATAAGCTTCGTCCATGATTGAGCATAAAGTAAACCATAAACAGCACGATCATCGCTTGTGTCAAAATCGTCGGCGTAGTGGTCGCGAGCGTTTTTACCAAAGAAAAGACGGTGTTGTTCCCGACCTCATCCATACTCATATCATTGGCGATATTCAATGGAGTATTAAGGTGATCAGCCGAAGCTTTAGTAACTTCGCTTACTTCTTGCGACACATTTTTCACGATACTGGGCAGCTCAGACCACCATTGCTTGGCGGGCTCCGACATGGCGGCAAGACCAATAATTGAGGCGCCAACGAGGAATGACAGTGTCAACACGACGGTAATAGCACGTGGTAAGCCTTTGTCTTCAAGATAATTAATGAAAGGACTGCACAGCAGAGAAATAAAGGTGCTAAGTACAATAGGTAACAATATTGGCTTGGCAAAATACAGCCCTGGGACGAGTAACAGGACGAGAAGCGTTGCACCAATCGCAGTGTTGGCAGGAATGTTCAATTTCGCTGTCATAATAAGCTCAGAATCGGTAAGAAAATTTTGCGGTGAAATCCGCTATTAGAGTGGTTCGCCCTCTGTCGTCGCAGCGTTGCTTACTTGTGTTGCTGCATTTCCATTTTGCTCCGCATCTGACTCATCCAGAGAAGCTGCCGCGACCGGCTTTGTGAGCGAATCGGTAATATCAGACACGCTGCTAACCAATAGCCCCATTGACGAAATAGAAGAAGTCAGTCGAGACAATCGACCTGCTTTTGCTGCGGTAACGGCAACGACAGCACTAATGCCTAATGTCGTCCAAGGGTTTTCTCTCACAAACTTCTTGGTGGTAAACGTGAACATTTCCATCGACAAACAACATTGCTCTAGAGATGCTTTACCTTCCATCCGCTTGATCCGCATGGCTCGATTGAGCTTTTGTAGCGAGCGCATCCCACCCCTCCTGTAATTGTTCTGTCGTATTTTTGAATCCAAGAAATCCAACTAAACGCTTCTGCCACCAGGCTAAAGCAAATAATGCCAAGCCTAATGATGTGATAAATACACCCACGGCAACATATACGTTGGCAGTTAACTGATAAGCCACCACCCCAGAGGCAAGGCACAAACTGAATACGAACAATACCGACAATAGGGTAAAAACAACGGTACACAGCAAAATCTGACGCACTGCGGACACGTTAACTTTCATCTCCAAGAGGAACAAATCCAACGTTGAACCTGACCATGCTTTTAGCGATTTCGTCAGTTGGTCCAATTGCGCAAGAATGCTGCTCAAACCATTAATGGTTTGTTGGATATCCTGTTCTTCTGCCCCATCAGGGGCTCGGCCGCTGTCTGAAGCCGCCGAGCCTGATTGCTGATTGGTAACTTGCCCTGAGTTATTCATGTGAAGCCTCGCCTTTCTGTTGTGTGGCTTAATCCTTGGTGACCACTATTATTTGATCAGCTTCGAAACCGCCCAACCAGCAAGGAAGGCACAGCCTATGCTCAGCAATGGGCGCTCCTTGATTACATTTTCTGCCGACTTAGTCGCCTGCTGAACTTGCTGTGCACCGACATCCAGCTTCTCTTTGGCTTGATCTTTCATCGCGCCAACGGCTTCCGTCGTGGCTTGTTCCGCTAAGTGATATGCTTCTTCTAACTGCTCTTGAGGTTTTACTGTGCTTTCTTTTGTAGTAGCCATAACTAGCCTCCATTAATGAGTTGAATAGTGAATCAAGTGAAACAATGTTTGACCTCACTTACTCCCTACAAAGCCATATCCATGCCAGAATTTTAAGTTGTTGTTTTTTATTGATTTTATTTTTATTTCGATAAAAAGCCGTATCTGTACGTGTAATTCTTTCCAGGCTTTCCCCGCCATTCTTGTAATTTTTTCTTAGCGCCTTACCGACTGTTAGCAATTTATTGCAAAACAAGACATTAAGTCACTGATTAATAAGACTTAAAACTCATTGGCATACAACCTGCAATTGAAGATGAACATCGTGTTTGTATTCCATACGCTCAAACACCCCTATCACCAGTAAATAAGGAGTGGCATATGAAAAATGAAAACATCGCCTCAATCATTGAGCTTATCGAAAGCGGAAATGAAATTTACAACAAGGCCATCGAGAACATCGACAACACTTCTTTGAATAATGTGTTGGTAGAACTGCTCAGAGTACGTGAGCGTGCAGTCATTGAGCTCACTCCCTACTCTCTAGCAAGTAACAATGAAGAATCTGCCGACGACACTCCGGTTTCCTACACCATCAAGGCGCGTGAGGTCTACAGCGACGTGATGAAGGAAGTGTCCTCTGACAAAGAGTCTATGTATTTAGAACAGCTTGAAGGTGTCGAAAGCAAGGTACTCAAAGAGATTGAGAATTTGATTACTTCCCACCCAGAGCAGGCGGATAACTCGGTTCTGCTGAAAGTTCGTAGCGATATAAAAAGCTGCAAAGAAAAACTCAGCAGCATCAGCCTTATTAGCTAAAACTTGGTGGTCGCCTTTGCAATAAAGCTCGGTATTGATCAAAGAAATGGCCAACTTGCTTTGGCCATTTCTGACAAGCCCACAGGCGCATTAACATAACCATCACGAGAAATGTCCCACGACAATAGTCATAAATAAAGAGGTCACTATGACATTGGATAACAATCGAGTAAGGGAGCTACTCGTAAAAATGACACACCATCGCCAAACGTGTTTGCCTCTCGTTAACCCGCAATCACATATGACACTCGCAAGAGCGGCATATCGATTCGTGAAAATAGAAAAAGTGATGATCAAAAAGATGGCGAAGCTGTTCTTCGATCAAGATGGTGAACAATTCATTGCAGAAAATGCCACCGAATACGGCGTTGCCGAGTTAGGCAATTACAAAGAAATGCATTTTATGAATAAATTACTGTTAGATGATTTAAAAGCCCTGCTTAGAGCCATTGACGACACCAACTTAACCGCACTTGTTTCTTATTGGTTAGCTGCTTTACAAGTTGAAAACGATGAAATTGAAAAGCACTTACCTCAGGGTGAGTAATTATACTCGCCCTTCTTTCTTTCACTTTGTTTAACCCTCATCCCCAATCAACCTAGTAAAAGGTGCAGATAGAAAAAAGCCGCTGCATCTACTACGCAGCGACCTTGATAGCCTTTTTACGACGCACACCAAATCATCAAACAACACAGAAAAAGCGCCATGTAGAATACGAAGCAAATGGCGCGTTATCCGCGGATTATCTGTGTTAAAGCGAAGCTGATTTACGTCTCTGGCTTGGAACAAATACGTTCAATGACTTTGGACGCAGCTTGATTGCCAGTTGCTCATCAGAATACAGTTCACCATCAATCACATACTCAATCGGTTTATTCGCAGAAATAGTGACGCTCTGAGCCGTCGCGTATTGAAAATGTGTCGATTCTTCCTGTGCGCCTACGCTCGTTAATGTCAGATCCGACAATGCGATAAGACGTCCGCCTAAAGACTCGGTGTTATCTAAATATGTGATATGCAGCTTGCCATCATCAGGCTGCGGCGCATCACCACCTTGGGCAAGCAACGTACTAAATGGAGCGATATTCGCAACGACAAAACTATGGACTTCAAGCGTTTGTGTATTATTGTCGTGGTTTCCATCTTCAGTTGGATCGTCTAACGAAACGGTTAAAGCTTGCGTTTCTTCCGCCACTACAGCATTAAAAAAGCCGGTGAGGTAAGCTAGTTGTCCAAAAACATTTTTCTCTTCTCGCTGAGCGTGCTCGATCATTTTCTGTTCTAGCCCAATGCCTAAGACCAATAAAATAAGCCGCTGATTACATTCCGCAGTATCAATACGTTGGCAGTGTCCGCCAAGCAACGCTTCACACGCTTTTTCGACCGGTGAGAATTTTGCGCCAACGCCATAGAGCACATGACATAACGCATTGGCAGTTCCGAGCGGAACAATACCGAGTTTTAGGTCGGTATCCACCAATTGGCTCGCCACCTCTGTTACTGTGCCATCGCCACCAGCTACGATGATTTGCTTAGCTCCATTTTCTTTTGCCTGTTGTGTTAGCTGCTCGGCGCTGAGGTTTGTGGTGGTTTGATGAATACTCAAGCGATATTTTTTGGTTAGTTCACGAATCAAGTGCTGTTCGTTTTCCTCCCATTTTCCGCCACCTGCAACAGGGTTAACCACCATCCAAGTGGATTGATCCAGCCCTAGCACGCCTTTTTCACTGATCGCTCGTAACGTTCTAATCTGTAATTTATTCAATCTCGCGGTACTGCGTACGTCATTGATTTTTTTCATCACGGATTCAACCGTCAGTGACGGGTCTTTGCTTAATAAATACGCCGCCACAACAAACACTGAACGACCACGCCCTAACGCACAATGCACAACCACTGCCCGCGAGCACGAGATTTGAGTATCAATCCAGTTAATCGCATGGCGCAGGCGCTCTAGCGTTGGGGCTTTGTGGTCGAGTACCGGAATCGAAAGGTAATGAAACTGCTTGTCGGTCATCGCGCTTTCAAGGCCTGCAAATTCTGCGGTGACATCGACAATACAAGAGATCTCATTGGATTCGAGAAAATCTAAGTCACTCTGAAACAAACGGCGAGATAGGTATAAATTGTCGCTGACTTTTTGGATTGGAGGTACAGTATCACGCCGTCTTTCCCAGGCGTTATACGCTCTAGCCCCCAATAAAAATGGGATGAATGCCCAGCGAATCCACCTGACAATCTTGCCATCTTGGTTTTTTCTAAAAATAGAGGGAATGTCGAATACGTAGGCTACGCTGACCAACGCTAAAGAAAGAGATATCCACAAGAACAGCAGACTAACGATAATTTGAGGCGTATAGATAGCGGCCAATAAACTGATCAGAGCGCCAAGAATATAATATTTGATGATAAACATTCGCTCTCCTTGCCTTCAGCGAGTGCACTTTTTAGTGGAAGTTAGAATACGCGGGGGATTGAGCTTGGATACATGAACTTGAGTAAACGCCTTGATTGAGTGCCTTCCCGTGCCGAAATGGCACGAAAAGGTCCAACACTCTACCTAGCTTGCCACCTCTTCAACATAACCATCCGCTAGTTTCATTTTCTGCTTATCGGTCATTACCTTGCCGGCTAACTGGAAGAAACGCTGCTCTTCTTCCTCAAGATGGTGCAACACTTTGTGACGTAAGGTTTTCATTAGGTTGAGCCACGCTGGCGAGCTCATATCGGTTGCATCAAGCTGTGCAATCACTTTATCAATTTCATGATGCTCTGCGATGCCATGGCGAGTGAGATCAATGGTCTTATCGCTATCTATTAAAGGCGCGTAGAAAAACCGCTCTTCTGCCGCTGCGTGCTGTTCGAGTTCCTCTTTAAGGTTGTGATAAAACTCTTCACGAGCGGGGGAATCTCCAGACGTTTCCATCAGAGCATCGAGTAAAAGGCGTTGCTTTTCATGACTCTCTTTCAGTACATCAAATATGTTTTTCATCTTTGACTCCTTATCTGATTGTAAACAATTGGGACAAAAGGAAGGGCGGTTATTGACCGCCCCTCTCTTACATAGCTATGCGTAAAAAACCTAACCTGATTCGGCTAACAGTCTTGGTCTTCAGCGTTTAGGTTTTCTTTAATGTTTTCACATTCATCTTCAATCGCATTTTGGGTTTCTTCGGCGGCTTCATCTATCTTTTTGCCGGCCTGTTCCATTGGCCCTTCTTCACTACAAGCTGCCAACGCAAACACCAAACCGAATACTGCGGCGATACGGTAAATAAATGACGTAAGTCGCATGGAATCTCCTATCTATTTACGTTTTTTCTTCCCAGCAGAACAATCACTATTGATACAATTAATGACAATAGGAATAGGTAAAATATCACTTGCGCGATAGAGGCAGCAGCTCCTGCAATACCAGTAAAGCCTAATAGTGCAGAAATTAGTGCCAGTGCCAGAAAAATAAACATCCAACGAACCATAGTGTTACCTCCTAATAAAAGTGGGTTAAATCACTCGGCTCGCTATTATTGAACCACTTCTAGCTTATCAATCACCTTATTTACGTCATTGGTGTTATTTGCAATTGAAATTGCAAGATCATGCTCCGCATCTGAATTAACTTGACCTGCCAACGTTACCGTTTTGCGTTCTGTCGTTACATCAATATCCGTACCACTCACATTGGTATCCATTAGTAGGCGCGTTTTAACTATAGTCGTGATTTTAGAATCGGTCAGTGTAGCTAAAGCTTCTGAATCAGTTTCTTTCTTGCCTTCATTCACTACTGACAATTCGTTGTTTACTTTTTTCACACCATCAAGACCAGTAACAAGCTCTTCGGCAAGTGATTTTTCAAGATCATTGTTTACCGAACCAGAAAGGGTAACGACCTGATTCTCAACATCGGTATTGATATCAAAAGAGTTGAGATTGCTGTTTAGCAGTAGTGTGGTTTCAGCTTTACCATCTAGCCAAGCGTCCATGGATTCTTTTTCCCATTTATCACTCGCTAAGACTGCTGTAGATGAAGTAGCAAGAACTGACGTAAGTACAATTTTAGCTGCGATGTTATTCATGGTAATTCTCCTTTATTGACGTTGCAC
Source organism: Vibrio sp. 2CM40D (assembly GCF_023161825.1). Taxonomy (NCBI): domain Bacteria; kingdom Pseudomonadati; phylum Pseudomonadota; class Gammaproteobacteria; order Vibrionales; family Vibrionaceae; genus Vibrio; species Vibrio sp. 2CM40D. Next base: position 54,854 of record NZ_JALNTL010000005.1, on the reverse strand, counting down.
TTCCCTAGGAGCAAACCACGTGCCAACTTTATAACTCATTGTTTTTAAGTGACTAATAAAGGAAAGAGGTAAAAATGAGATGAGCAATAAAGTATAAGCATGAATTATTTACACGTAAAAAATGTAATTTTTAATCGGTGATAAAGCCTCCGTCACTTGTGCCTAAATAACCTGATAAAACAGAAAGGCTATTTCTCCAGAATCAATTAATAGCAAAATTATTATTTTAAAAATAAAAATCTGAACAAAAGGAAATATCTACTGATGGCTCTCACCGATATATATCAAAAAGGGGCTAATAACATAAAAATACCGAACAAATCCTTAAATCTATGCTGACAATATTTTGTCTTGTGAAGTGAGAATAATCCACGTACATTGTTTCTGTCATAGTAAAGAGGACATTTCTATGTCGATGCCAAGCCTGTTTCTAAGAATACAAGATCCATCACTTAAAAATGCCATCGCTTCTTGCCAGGAACTGAACAAATTTCGTCTGCATGACATCGATGCCGCAGACCAATGGATTGAAGATTTCCTACAACTCAAACCGGAAGTTGCGATTGTTGAAGTCGCCCACTTTACTAGTGCAGATTATCAACGTCTTTCTAATATCGAAGACATCTACGATATGGACTTGATCATCATTAGCTCAGGCGCTCCAAACGAGAACTTGGATAAGCTGATGAACTTGGGTGCTATTTTTCACTACAGAAAGCCCGTTGATATTGCCATTCTGACGGACACCCTGAGCGAAGTCAGCCAGTACTATCAACACAAACAAGATCAAGGGCGTAAAGTGTCCACCAGCGATCTTGACCAATTTGGTCTTTTGGTCGGCTCTTCCTCTCCGATGCATCAGCTCTATCGTATGATCAGGCGCGTTGCTAAAACAGAAGCCAACGTCCTTATTGTCGGTGAAAGTGGATCAGGCAAAGAACTGGTGGCGCAGACCATCCACTTAGCGAGTGAGCGTAAACAACAGCCCTTTATAGCGATTAACTGTGGTGCCATTAGCCCTGAATTGGTTGATAGTGAACTGTTTGGCCATGAGAAAGGCGCTTTTACCGGAGCAAATAAAACTCACCAAGGTGTATTTAAGCAGGCAGAGGGCGGCACCCTATTTTTAGATGAAATCACCGAGATGCCTATCGAGCATCAAGTGAAGCTATTGCGGGTGCTAGAAACCGGAGAGTATCGCCCAGTTGGCAGTAATACGGTTCATATCGCTAATACTCGCATCATTGCTGCTACAAACCGTGATCCTAAAATCGCCATTGAGGAGCAGTTCCTGCGTGAAGATCTGTTTTTCCGCTTATCGCATTTCCCATTAACGATACCGCCACTGCGAGAACGAGGCGGTGATATCGTAGGTCTGGCCAAGCACTTTATTGCGCACCGCAACGCCAATGAGGCAAAAACCAAAACGATTCTTGACTCTGCGATCCAAAAAATCGCTGCACACGACTGGCCAGGTAATGTCCGTGAGCTCAAACACACGATCGAGCGTGCATTCATTTTGGCTGATGACACCATCCGAGATGAACATCTTATCTTCGACACACCACCATTGGAAACAGGCACCAGCATCGAAGACCTTGTTCCGGCGGGCGTTTCGCTAGAAGAGCTAGAAAAAGCCGCCATTCTCAATACCCTTGAAGAGAATCAAGGCAATAAAACGGAATCAGCGCAGGAGTTAGGCATTAGCGTGAAAACGCTCTATAACAAACTCGAAAAGTATCAAGACGAGTAACTCGCTATGGGAGTACAAAAAGAGCACTGAATTTTATTCAGTGCTCTTTTTGTATCTTATCTTTTATGCAGTTAGGCTGCGTTTGGTGTTTGATTAAACCCACTGCCCCGCAACAAAGCCGCTCGACCAGCACCACTGAAAATTGTAGCCCCCTAGCCAACCAGTCACATCCATCACTTCACCAATAAAATAAAGCCCTTTAATGTCTTTGCATTCCATGGTTTTCGAGGATAAGTGATCAGTATCGACACCGCCGAGTGTCACTTCCGCAGTTCGGTAGCCTTCAGTGCCATTCGGGGCGATATCCCAATGCTCTAGACGCTCCACAATCGCCGCAAGCTCCTTTTGATTGAACTGTTTTAGCGGTTTATCGACTAGCTCTTTACGTTCAATTAAGACTTCAACCAGACGCTTAGGCAGCACTTTGGCAAGCGTATTCTTGAGTGACTGATTTGGATGCTTCTCACGACTGCGTTCTAATAACTCAGCAACATCATCGTTTGGCACAAGATTGATCAACACCTTTTGTCCGGCCCGCCAGAATGAAGAAATCTGTAACACTGCTGGACCAGATAACCCACGATGTGTGAACAACAGGGCTTCTTTGAACATGGTGCCATCTTCAGCCGTAATTTCCGCAGGTACCGCGATACCAGATAACTCAGCAAAGTCTTCTTTGTCTTCTTTATGCAGAGTAAATGGTACAAGCCCTGCCGTGGTTGGGATAACTCGAAGACCAAATTGTTCCGCGACTTTATAACCAAATGGTGTCGCTCCCAGTTTTGGCATCGACAAGCCACCTGTTGCGATAACTAAAGACTCACATTCGACAATCTCAGTACCAGCATGCAAACGAAAGCCTTCATCAATTTTTTCAATCGAATGAACATCGCATTGGTAACGCTGCTCGATGTTCGGCATGTCACACTCAGCTAACAACATCTTCACGATATCTTTGGCCGTAAATGCATCGACACAAAACAACTGGCCGTGATCACGCTCTTCGAACTCAATGCCATGTTTACACACCATCGAGATGAAATCCCAGTTAGTGTATTGGGAGAGCGCCGACTTAACAAAGTGCGGGTTTTGACACAAATAGTGATTAGCTGAAACGTCGTAGTTAGTGAAGTTACAACGACCACCGCCCGAGATAAGGATTTTACGTCCTGGCTTTTTAGCATGATCGAGCACCAAAACACGGCGGCCTCGCTTGCCTGCTTCTGCAGCACACATTAAACCTGCTGCGCCTGCGCCAATTACAACAACATCAAATTTCTTACTCATCGGTAGCTCTTAGACTGATTGGTATCGAATCAAAATAAAAAAGGATGTGCACATTGCACATCCTTGCTTTCTAGGCGCGACATTCTACCGACAAATACCGAAAGGGAAAAGCGCTTAAACTCTAAGCGCTCTGTATGTCCGCAAAATCTCAGACAGAACAACTTCTGGATTATTGACTCTTAGAGAATGAAGGCCGCAAGTAGCGTCACGCCGAGCAACGCGGTCGATAGAACAAACAATTCACGCACTCTTTCACACTTACCAGTAAAAATTTCATCGTGGTGATGATGATATTCTTTACTTTTAATGTAGTGATACAACCTCACCTGCTTGGTGACATTTCCATGAGTGGTAAAAAAACCATTACCATCAACTTGCTGATATAACAGCGGATGCGCTTCACGCATGATATAAATTAGAGAACGAAGAGCGGTGAGATACCGGACCATATTAACTCCAGTTACCACCATTAGCGCAAATAAGATTGTGTCTCCACTGATCATCTTTTCCTCCCTACATCTTCAACAATGCTCAAGAGAAAAAGACGATCAACACTTCGTCTTTACCCGCTACTTACAACGTCCCAAAACGCGTTTACGCAGCTGGAGCATCCATGATTGAAGATGAACCTTCTTTCGCCATTTGTGCTAGATCTTTGTCAATGAAGAACAACGCTTTACCGTCTTCACCTACCAGTTCGATCTTATCTAAAATCCCTTTAAACAACTTCTCTTCTTCGTGCTGTTCTGACACGTACCACTGTAGGAAGTTAAACGTTGAGTAGTCTTGGCTAGTAAATGCAACGTGCGCCAGTTTGTTGATTTTTTCCGTGATCATTTGCTCATGTTCAAATGTCTCGCGGAAAACGTCACCTAGGCTCGCAAAGTCATGCTTTGGCGCATCAATAGCGCCTAAGATTGGCATTGAGCCAGTTTCACTCACGTAAGTGAATAGGCGTTGCATGTGCTCCATTTCTTCTACGGCGTGAGCGCGTAAAAATTCAGCCGCACCTTCAAAACCTTTGTCTTCACACCAAGCACTCATTTGTAAGTATAGATTGGATGAGAAAAATTCTAGGTTAATTTGCTCATTCAATTGTTCGACCATAGTTTGAGACAGCATGTTAACTCCTATTATTGTGCATGCAATATACCCAAGTAACCTCGAAATAAATGACGCTGCGAGAATAGCTTGGTCTGGCAGACACGGCGAAGTTTCACTTCAACTCTAGTCAGTAACACTACGCTTATTTCAGCATATCAAAGTCACTTGGGTATAACGCCACTATAACATGATTACTGAGACAAGACTTTGTACCTACGGCACCGATATGAGATCACTTCAGCAAATTTTTTTTGGGGTTGGTGCTAATCTAAAACTATGACCTTACAAGGAGATAGCAATATGAGTTACAAACACATACTTGTGGCAGTCGACCTTTCAGACGACAGTAAAGTGTTGATTAAGAAAGCCGTATCACTGGCTAAACCTCTGGATGCGAAAGTCTCTTTTATTCACATCGACGTGAACTACGCAGAACTCTACACCGGGCTTATCGATATCAATATGGCAGAAGCGCAACATCAAGCAATGGAAGCATCGCGCACACAATTGGCAAACTTCGCTGAATATGCGCAATACCCAATTGCCCATACTTTAGTCGGTAGTGGCGATTTGAGTAATGAGCTGTGCGATACCATTCAAGATTACAGTATTGATTTGGTGGTTTGTGGTCATCACCAAGATTTCTGGAGCAAGATTCTATCTTCGACTCGACAGCTGATTAACTGCTCACCAGTCGATATGCTGGTCGTACCGCTAAAAGACTGATTGGCGCAGCGATAAAACTTGGTTAGACTGCGGGCACATTTGTTGTTGATAAAGATTCTCATCCATGGCTTATCTATCCGCAGTTACCCTACTTTGGGCATTCTCATTTAGCCTGATCGGCGTTTACCTCGCCGGTCAGGTTGATTCTTGGTTCTCGGTGTTCATGCGCGTGGCACTGGCGAGCCTGGTTTTCATTCCCTTTTTGAAATTCCGTGGCGTTAGCAAACCCCTGATCGCGAAACTGATGACCGTCGGTGGCTTCCAGCTCGGCTTGATGTATTGCTTCTACTACCAATCTTTTTTGCTCCTTTCCGTGCCAGAAGTATTGCTGTTCACCGTATTCACACCCATTTACGTCACGCTAATCTATGACTTCTTGAAAGGTCGCTTTTCACCTTGGTACTTAGTTACCGCTGCAATAGCCGTATTTGGTGCCGCCTGGATTAAATTTGCAGGCATTAATGAAGATTTCCTACTGGGCTTTTTGGTCGTACAAGGAGCAAACCTCTGCTTTGCCATCGGTCAGGTGGGCTACAAATATATCATGGAGAGTGAACCCGTCGATTTGCCACAACACACCGTGTTTGGCTACTTCTACTTAGGTGCACTTTGTGTAGCAACCGTGGCTTTCGCGCTCATGGGTAACCTCGACAAACTACCTACCACTGCAACACAATGGGGCATTCTGACATACCTTGGGTTGATTGCTTCTGGTTTTGGTTACTTTGCTTGGAACAAAGGCGCGACTATGGTGAACGCAGGTGCACTGGCAGTAATGAACAATGCATTGGTTCCGGCGGGCTTGATTGTAAACATTGTGATTTGGAACCGCGATGTTGATGTCATGCGACTCGCCATTGGCGGTGCGATCATCATGCTATCCCTATGGATTAACGAAACCTGGGTGAAAAAGCGCGTAGAGATGAGCTACGCCAATAAGTAACGCAGCTAATCCTATAAACATTTCGACAATAAAAAACGCTCTCCGACTGGAGAGCGTTTTTTTATTTGATTAATGCACTTTGGCTTGTGAGATTGCGTTCATCAAAGCATTAGGTGGCGTTGGCAGCAACACTTCTAGTTTCGCATTACGCGCTTCCAGTTTACGCTGACGCTTAAGTAACTTTTGTTGTTTTTTCGCCACTTTTAGCAACTTCTTTTGCTGCTTATAGTGCTTTTTCAGTGCTTTTTTCGCTTTCTTGAGCGATTTTTTATCGGCCAAATCAAACAGTGCAGGAGCCGCCATCGACACTGGTGTCACCACTTTCGCGGCTTGTTTCTTCTCTTTCACTCGCTCGACCACACGTTTCACGATCGCCGCCTTTTCTGCGCTGTGTTTTGACGTGACGGAAATGGATTGCGCAGGCAGCGCTTCAGCTAACAAACCGCATGCTTGTTGCTCGTTTAACGGCTTGTCTTGGCATTTTTGTGGAGGAATTGCGGCAGGCTTACACAATGAGTCTTTAGAAGCGGAAGAGCGTGCACAAGAGCGACAAACGAACTTAGGTGCGACGACCAAACGGTGAATGTCACCCAAGTTGGCCGCAATTTGTTTGCGGTTCATCTTACATAAGCGTTTAGACATTCGACTACTCCAGCTTCCCAATTATCGACAGCATCACAACAAGTGAAATAATAATAATTCTTAGTTAGATATACAGTCAGAGTGTCGAATTAGCAAGTGAAAACTATCAATAGTGTTCAGGAAAGAATGGCAGCGTCACAGCACTTGGTTCAATGCTGTGACGAGAAGTTTTTGCGAGTCAGGAGGTTATGCCATCGAGGCTTTGACGTAGACGTCGAAACGATTCTTTTTGGTTTCAATCGCCATGCTTGGCTTTTGCTCGTTCAGCCAATTCGCGTAGTCCGGGCGCTTAACTACTACACGCTTTGTGGCTAACGCCATGGCTGGTCCTAGTAGGCCATCGGCGTCCAAATCAGCGCCAACCAACGATTGGAAAACGCGCATTTCTTTTTTCACGAGCGCCGACTTCTTTTTATTTTCTGGGTGCGGATACATCGGGTCAAGATACACCACATCTGGCTGGACAAAGTCTTTATCTTGCGCCAATTGTTCCAGCGCATCATGGCTAGAAGCATGGATTAGCGACATGCGCTCAGATACCCAGGTGCCGATTTCTGGGTCTTGTTTCGCTCGATCCAAGCCATCATCTAACAAAGCCGCTACGACTGGATGACGCTCGACCATCTGCACTTTACAACCTAGCGAGGCGAGCACAAACGCATCACGACCAAGACCTGCCGTGCCGTCTAACACGGTTGGCGTTGCCCCTTTGTTCAACCCCGCAGCTTTCGCAATTGCCTGGCCTTTACCACCACCGAACTTGCGACGATGACCGACCGCACCACCAATCAAATCCACAAAGATTGCACCCAGCTTTGGCTCATCCACTTTACGTAGCTCCAAACGCTCGGTGGTTAGCACCAAAGCAAAATCGCTATCGTCAGTGTGTGAAAGCTGCCAACGCGCAGCGAGTTCATCAAGATGAGATTGTTGAGACGGGTTTTCACAGATCAATTGCAGTTGCAAAAGGAGGCTCCAATAAAAATCGAGGTAACTGGCGCTGAGTGTATACCTAAGTTACCTATTAATGCTAGGTTGAGCTTGCTACGCAGAGGTTATACAGCCGTCAGTTGCTCCACTAGCTCAGAAAGCGGCTTAGGATGGCCAATACCGTAGCCTTGGCCGTAGTCCACACCGAGGTCTATCAAATGCTGCATGACCTGGTCATTTTCGACAAACTCCGCCACCGTCACTTTGCCTAGTTGCTTCGCCAAGTCATTGATTGAACGAACCATCACGCGGTCCATTTCATTTACGTTGATATCTTGCACGAAAAGACCATCAATTTTCACGATATCGACAGGAAGTTTCTTTAAGTAACCAAATGAAGACAATCCAGATCCGAAATCATCCAATGCAATCATGCAACCCAAAGACTTTAGCTTGGTAAACAACTCAATGGCTTGATCCAGATTGCTCATCGCCGCTGTCTCGGTGATTTCTAAGCAGATTTTTTCACACGGCAGAGTCGAACTTTCCAATCGCTCCAATAAGAAGTCAATAAACTCTTGATTCCCCATAGATTGACCTGAAAGGTTTATCGAACAGCGACCAAGCTGTTCAACCACCTCAGGACGCTGTTCAAACCACTCTAGTGTTTGAGTAATAACCTGCTTATCAATCCAATGGGCAATGTTGTAGCGCTCGGAAGCAGGGATAAACAGCGCAGGAGAAACATAATCACCGTACCCATTGCGAATACGCACCAAAATCTCAAAATACATTTGAGTCTCGTGCTTTTGTAAGCTTTTTATCGGTTGAGCAAACAGTTCTAAACGTTGATTCGACAATGCCTCATGCACCAAATTGACGCTCTGCATTTCCATCTGACGACGCTGCAACTCTTCGTTATCTAAGCTGAATAGATTATAGCGGTTACGGCCTTGCTCTTTAGCGGCGTGACAAGCAGAGTCTGCTTGAGCGTGCACCATTTGTGGCGTATCAGCGGTATGATCGATGATACGGATACCAATTGAGCAACTGATGAACAGGCGTGTGTCTTCCCAAATAAAGAGGTGTTCGCTTAGTGTCGAGATGATCAGTTTGGCAATATTGATGGCGCCATATTCGTCACAGTCTTTGAGTAACACCGCAAACTCATCGCCTCCCATTCGAGCCAAGATGGAATTGTACGGCAGAACGCCTTCCAGCATACTGGCGCAGAATTGAATCGCCGCATCACCTGCATCATGCCCAACCGTATCATTGAGGACTTTTAGTTGATCTAAGTCGAGGTACAACATGGCGTGGACTCGACGATGGCTGTCCACTTCGCACAGTGCGGTCTTAAGCTCTAGTTCAAAATGGTTTCTGTTGTAAGTCCCCGTCAGTAAGTCATAGCGAGCTTGGTATTCCAATTTCTCGGAGAGCAGTTTGGTTTCGGTAATATCTTCGCCCACAATCAGCAGTTGCTCAGATTCACTCAGCGGACGAATATTCTCGCGCACCCAAACACGATGACCATTTGCATGACGATACTCGACTTCACGTCGCCAAACACCATGCACTTGCTGGTTGGGTTGCAATAACACTTGGCGAGGGAACAGCACTTTGTCATCAAAATAGAACTCCCTCAGGCGATGTCCGAGCATGTCCATCGGTTTGTAGCCAAGAAGTAGTTGAGCAAATCGATTCACTTCTTGAATTCGGTTATTACTATCAAGCGTCACCATCATCACGGGCTGCTGCTCATAATAGTTGCGTAGGGTTGACTCACGTTGGTAGAGCTTGTCCTCCATCAATTTACGACTGGTAATATCGCGCGCTTCAAACAAGTATTGCTTACGATTCCCTACTTGCTGAGAAAAAGGCTTGAGCGAAACTTCTAATACCAAGGCGCCGTGTTCTTTACTCCAAATTTCAGCTTCAAACGTCGACACTTGATGGTGAGGCGCATGGAAATACTCCTCTAGCAGCGCTTGGGCTTTCTCACTCCAGTTGGGATGAAACCAAAGTGGTCGGTCTAAACGCAGTCCTTGGTGATAAAGTAAGGATTGAAGGTGATCGTTGCCCGATTTAAGCACACCGTTGGCATCCAAAATGCCCATATACTGCATGCTCTGATCGAAAATCGATTCTAGAATAGCCTGGCTTTCTCGCACAGCGCTCTCACTTCGACGCATCCGCTGTAAATAATAACCCATCAGCAAAATGACCACCGACATCACCACCAACAGGCTACCAAACAGGCGAATTTCCTTGGCAAAACGTTCAGAAAGCTTCATTGGCTTATTAAAAAATACCGCAGAAACCTCTTGTTCAGCCCCCAATCCCCAACGCGCTACCGCTTGGTAATCGAGCTTTATTTCAGAATCACTTTTTTTCACCTCAGGCAGAGGCTGATCAGGGTTATCCAAAACGAATTCAAGCATCTCTGCACTCTCAATACCATGCCGATAACCACTTTGAATAACCCCTCCAACTGCGCCATGACCCAAACCAATGTCATGCACCATAAACAGCGGCGCGTTTGAGACTTTGTTGACACCAACCCAGTCACGCTCGCTGCCAACCATACCTTGTTTATCTCGGTAATAGGTCCAGAACAAGACGACTTTATCGGAACTCAGTTTTGCGACTTGTTGTTTTAGATCGATGATACTGTCTGGGACAACTTGTACGATTTTGTCTCGATATTGCGGGAACTTGAGGACAAAATTGTCGATTTGATAACGCAACACCTCACCGGTCACCGAGTGGTCACTGACGATGAGAACTTGTGTGTAGTTCGGATGTAAGCGCTCAATAAGAGCGAGATTCGCTTCCAAATCGACATCTTCCATGACTCCGGTTGCATTCAGAGAACGATGTAAAGAAGGATGGTAGTTATTAATGCCGTTAAATATAACTGGGGTGTCTTTGATGATTGGGGCTAAACGCTGCATGAGTTCAAGTGCATTGTTATCGCTCACTAAAATGGCATCGAATCGCTCTTTGCGTAATTTCGTAAGATACAAGGATTTTAGTTGCGCAAAAAACTGCTCACTCTGGTTACGTTTCGAGTCTAGATAGAGCACACGCATGTCCAGCGCTCGATCGCCCAGCTGTTGCTCGATGCCTCGCTGTATGGAGTCCGTCCAGAAAAAACCCTGATGATAGGAGTGCACGACCAACACCTTCGGATCTGAGGCCGTAGCAAACGCGCTCCAACATAGCGCGGCAATAACCAGAAAACGCTGCACATTATCTCCATAGCTCGGAGTTAACCCGCAGTTACTCCTGCCAAACCTTGTGAATCCTATCCGCTATGAGTATAAAAGGGAGGTAAAACTCTATCCCTAACGGAAATCATAGTATGAATGCGAGCCTGCCGAAACTCGACGACCTTGACCGCGCAATATTAAAAACACTGATGGCTGACGCCAGAACGCCCTACGCAGAAATGGCAAAGCAGTTCGATGTCAGCCCTGCCACTATCCATGTGCGTATCGAGAAGATGAAGTCGGCGGACATCATCGAAGGAACGGAGGTGATCATCAATACTAAAAAGCTTGGCTACGATGTGTGCTGCTTTATTGGTATTAACCTCAATGCAGCTCGTGATTACCACTCCGCGTTAGAAAAACTCAACGCGCTCGACGAAGTCGTTGAAGCTTACTACACCACGGGCGCGTATAACATATTCGTCAAATTGATGTGCAAATCGATTGAAGAGCTGCAATTTGTACTGATCGACAAGCTGCAAGCCATTGATGAGGTTCAGTCCACGGAGACATTGATATCGTTGCAGAACCCGATCAACCGCAACGTAAATCCGTAAAATTTTTTATAAAAAATGTACAAAAAAGGCCAACCGTTCGGTTGGCCTTGATGTTTTTTGCTCAATTTACGCCGCAATACCCGAATGGCGCAACAGTGCATCGATTTGTGGCTCGCGGCCACGGAAGCGCTTAAACAGCTCCATTGGCTCTTCACTGCCTCCCATTTCTAGGATGTTGTTCAGGAAGCTTAGACCCGTCTCTTTGTTGAAGATGCCTTCTTCTTCAAAGCGAGAATACGCGTCTGACGACAGCACTTCAGCCCATAGGTAGCTGTAGTAACCCGCACTGTAGCCACCAGCAAAAATATGGCCGAAGCTGTGTGAGAAACGCGCCCACTCAACCGCAGGAACTACCGCGACTTTCTCTTTCACTTTCGCCAGAGTTTCCAGTACACGCGCACCCACTTCTGGGTCATATTCAGTGTGAAGCGTGAAATCGAACAAGCCGAATTCTAGCTGACGCAAAATACCCATCGCAGATTGGAAGTTTTTCGCTGCGAGCATTTTGTCTAGCATCGCTTTCGGTAGCGGCTCACCTGTCTCATAGTGACCAGAAATGAACGCCAGAGCGTCCTCTTCCCAACACCAGTTTTCTAGGAACTGACTTGGTAGCTCAACCGCATCCCAAGGCACGCCATTAATACCTGAAACAGCACCTGTATCAACTTGCGTCAACATGTGGTGGATTCCATGACCAAATTCATGGAATAGCGTCACGACTTCATCGTGCGTGAACAGTGCTGGTTTGTCGCCCACTGGACGGTTGAAGTTACACGTTAGATACGCAACCGGCGTTTGCAGCTCGCCAGATAGCGTAACGCGACGACCACGACAATCATCCATCCACGCGCCGCCACGTTTGTGTTCACGAGCGTAGAGATCTAGGTAGAAACTGCCACGGAGTGTGCCTTCAGCATCAAAGATATCGAAAAAGCGCACGGACTCATGCCAAGTGTCTACGCCTTCGCGCTCTTTTACTATCATACCAAACACGCGGTTTAGCACTTCAAACAGACCGCTCACGACTTTTGACTCTGGGAAGTATGGGCGCAGTTCTTCATCCGAAATTTGGAACAGGTGCTGCTTTTGTTTCTCGCTGTAGTAAGCGATATCCCAAACGTTCAGCTCTTCAACACCAAACTCACTTTTCGCAAACTGACGTAACTCTTCGACTTCACGTTCACCTTGCGGTTTCGCACGTGTCGCTAGGTCATTCAGGAAGCCCAGCACTTGATCCGGCGTTTCAGCCATCTTTGTTGCTAACGACTTTTCACTGTAAGTATTGAAACCTAGCATACGTGAAATTTCATGGCGCAGTTTTAGCTGCTCAGTAATGATTTCTGAGTTATCCCATTTGCCTGCGTTTGGACCTCGATCAGAAGCGCGCGTCACGTACGCTTCGTACACTTCTTTACGCAACTCTTGGTTATCGCAGTACGTCATGACAGGTAGGTAAGATGGGATATCTAGCGTAATGAGGTAACCATCTAACTCTTTTGCTTCTGCGGCAGCTTTCGCTGCTGCCAGCGCCGATTCTGGCATACCTGCTAGGTCTTTCTCGTCTGTGATGTGCTTGGTCCAACCCATGGTGGCATCCAGCACATTGTTAGAGAATTTAGAGCTCAGCTCAGACATACGTTTGCTGATCTCGCCGTAACGGTGCTGCTCATCGGATGGCAAACCAATGCCTGATAACTCGAAATCACGCAGTGCATCAGTGATGGTTTTCTGCTGGGCACGAGTTAACGTTGCAAATTCTTCGCTCGCTTTGATGGTTTTGTACGCTTCGTACAACCCTTTATGCTGACCAACCCAAGTGCCGTACTCTGACAAAATTGGTAGGCAACTTTCGTAAGCTTCACGTAGCTCTTCGCTGTTCACTACCGAGTTCATGTGACCCACTGGCGACCAGATGCGGCTTAAGCGATCATCCGCTTCTTCAATTGGCGCAATCACACTGTCCCAAGTTGGGTGAGCGTTGTCTTGTAGAACTTCATCGATTTTTGCTCGGCAGTCAGCAATCGCTTGCTCAACGGCAGGCTTGATGTGTTCTGGTTTAATTTGAGAAAACGGAGGTAGGTCCGTAAACGTCAGAAGAGGATTAGACATGAATAATTCCTTTTGTGTTTTGACTCTGTGATTGCCTGTCTATTTTGTGTAGATAGGCCAACTCAATGTACAGACGAGCCAGCAACATGGATTGGGGGAGCTCCGTTCCCTTTCTCTATGCCGCGATGACCATCATATAGTCAACCAGCGCTACTCTGTCCTTGAGTCTTGTTATACCTAAATGAAATTTCACACCCTTTTGAGTGCGAGAAACTCACCTAGTTCAATTCGATTACCAATAGTAAGTGTGGGTGACTTAAAGAAATTTCAATAGCGTCCCCTTATCAGAGGAACAGATTTGATTGGAAGTTCTACATCTTTAAGTTACTTGAGTATAATACCGCCATAGAGTGAAAATCACAGACCACACTCAACCAAAGAGTGTTTCGAGAGTTTAATTTGTTAAGTTACCGCCACAGCTTCCACGCTGGCAACCATGCCGACGTGGTCAAACACATCGTTCAAAGCCTCATTCTTGATGCGCTGAAACAAAAAGATAAGCCATTCGTTTATCACGATACCCACTCGGGTGTGGGCCGTTACGATCTGACTCACGAATGGTCTGAAAAAACGGGCGAATACAAACAAGGCATCGCACGTATTTGGGATAACCCAAGCATTCCCGAAGACATCAAAAGCTACATCGATGCCATTAAAGTGCTCAACAATGGCGAGAAGCTGCGTTACTACCCAGGCTCACCACGTGTGGCGCGCGCGCAAATCCGCCCACAAGATCGCATGGTGCTGACCGAGTTGCACCCAGCCGATCACCCATTGTTAGAGCAAGAATTCCATCGTGATCGCCAAGTGAGCATCTTCAAAGAGGACGGATTCCAACGCCTCAAAGCAAGCTTACCGCCACAAGAACGTCGTGGTTTGGTGCTGATTGACCCACCATACGAACTCGCGAAAGAGTACCGCGATGTGGTGCGAGCGATTCATCAGAGCCATAAACGTTGGGCCACCGGTATCTACGCGATTTGGTACCCAGTGGTAAACCGTCACGACATCGAAGATATGATCGAAGGTTTGGAAGCACTCGGTATTCGTAAAATTCTGCAAATCGAGTTAGGTGTTGCACCAGATACCAACGAGCGCGGCATGACGGCATCCGGCATGATTGTGATTAACCCGCCATGGAAACTGGAAAGCCAGATGAAAGAGATTCTGCCATTCCTGCAAGACGCGATCGCACCAGCAACTGGCCACTGGAAAGTGGACTGGATTGTGCCAGAGTAAGCACTTCAGTACTGATATCTTCAAGCGCAACGACATTCTCGTTGCGCTTTTTTATGCTCTCACCTTCTTCCTCCAATCGTGCTTATTCTTCTTTTTGTGCCTCTCATCGCTATTTGTCATAAGTATTGTCGCTTTTTCCCATTTAGGAATTAGTCGAATTCGATTTATGATAGTGGGATAACGGTGGCATTGAGTTCGGACAAGGTCATCCCAATCTATCTATGTACCAGATAAAATTTATAAGCTCTTGGAGAAAGTAATGGCGACTCATTTTGACTATATCTGTATCGGTGGCGGCAGTGGCGGCATCGCATCTGCAAACCGTGCGGCGATGTACGGCGCGAAAGTTGCGCTAATCGAAGCTCAAGACCTTGGCGGTACCTGTGTAAACGTAGGTTGTGTACCGAAAAAAGTGATGTGGCACGGCGCACAAATCGCAGAAGCAATGAACCTGTACGCAGAAGATTACGGTTTTGATGTCGACGTGAAAGGTTTCGACTGGAGCAAACTGGTTGAGAGCCGTCAGGCGTACATTGGTCGTATTCACCAATCTTACGATCGCGTTCTTGGCAACAACAAAGTAAACGTGATTAAAGGCTTTGCTAAGTTTGTTGACGAGAAAACCGTAGAAGTAAACGGTGAACATTATACTGCGGATCACATCCTGATCGCGGTTGGTGGTCGTCCTACTATTCCAAACATTCCAGGCGCTGAATACGGCATCGATTCAAACGGCTTCTTCGACCTAGCAGAGCAACCAAAACGCGTTGCGGTTGTTGGCGCAGGCTACATCGCAGTTGAAATTGCTGGCGTACTGCACGCGCTAGGTACAGAAACGCACCTGTTCGTACGTAAAGAGTCACCACTACGTAGCTTCGATCCAATGATCATCGATACGTTGGTTGAAGTAATGGACGCAGAAGGTCCAAAACTGCACACCCACTCTGTACCAAAAGAAGTGGTAAAAGAAGCCGATGGCAGCCTAACTCTGCACCTAGAAAACGGTGAAAGCCAAAACGTTGACCAACTGATTTGGGCAATCGGTCGTCACCCAGCGACAGACGCAATCAACCTAGCGTCAACCGGTGTGGCAACGAACGAAAAAGGCTACATCAAGGTAGACGAATACCAAGAAACTAACGTGAAAGGCATCTACTGTGTGGGTGACATCATGGAAGGCGGTATCGAACTAACACCAGTAGCAGTGAAAGCGGGTCGTCAACTTTCTGAGCGTCTTTTCAACAACAAACCAAACGCGAAGATGGACTACGATTTGGTACCAACTGTGGTATTTAGCCACCCACCAATCGGCACTATCGGTCTAACGACGCAAGAAGCGGAAGAGAAGTACGGCAAAGACAATATCAAAGTCTACACGTCTGGCTTTACGGCGATGTACACCGCCGTTACTAAGCACCGTCAACCATGTAAGATGAAGCTTGTATGTGCGGGCGAAGAAGAAACGGTTGTTGGTCTGCACGGCATCGGTTTCACGGTAGATGAAATGATCCAAGGCTTCGGCGTAGCAATGAAGATGGGCGCAACCAAAGCAGACTTCGACTCTGTTGTGGCTATCCACCCAACGGGCTCTGAAGAGTTTGTAACGATGCGTTAATTACGCGCTAATCGCATTGCTGATTTCAGCGAATCATTTGAAAAGGTCATCTTAGGATGACCTTTTTTTGTTATCCCATGCTTAACTCGCATTCTCTAATAATGTGCGAATAAACTCGGCTTTAATAGCACTCTCCTGCTTACCATCATGAATCAGACACAAGTCTGCACACAGTGACTCTTTCAGCTTGATAAAACGAATCCCATGCCAATGATGCTGAGAAAACGTCGACGGAACCAACGTCACGGTATTGCTGTTTGCTACATATGCCATCAAGGTGCTTGGCTCCACCACTTGTTTGCCAATATGGGGTGAAAAGCCTTCTTGCAGACAGGCATTGATGATGAAGTTTGCCGAGGCAGAATTCGCCAAACTCATAAACGCAAACTCACACGCCTTTAAATCTTGGAGCCGCAGCAAAGATTTGCTGGCTAACTCATGTTGCTCCGACACCGCCACCACAAACACATCTTTGCCCAAAGATACCGACTGATACGGATAAATGTTGAGTGCATCGGCAAAACGCACAATGCCTACATCGATTTTCTTCTCGCTCAGATGTTTCTTTTGCGTCTCTGGGTTGAGGTCAAAAATGTCGGCGTGATAAGAGTCATGCTCAGCATGGAAGTGCTGTAACAGACGATCAAATCCGCCCCAAAATACGCTACTTACCACACCAACTCGCAAAATGTTTCTCTGGTTCAAGCCCACTTGCTGCACTTGATTGAGCGAGACATCCAAGGTCTGAAAAATCAGTTGGCATTTGGACTCCAACAATCGCCCGGCCTCCGTCAGCATGACGTTTCTTGAATCACGCTCAAACAGTTTGACGTTAAGCACTTCTTCCAACTCTTTGATGCGATTGCTCAACGGCGAATTGGTGATATTAAGGTTCTCGGCGGCCTTAGTGAAATGCTTGGTTTGTGCGACCTCGTAAAAGTAACGCAGCATCTTCAGCGTCACGCGCTCAAATGGTTCTGACTTCATGCATTGAGTCCTAGCGAATTTCATCATCCTCTTTTTAAGGATGATAGTAGCGAATAAAGCAAAGATAACCAGCGCAGAAAGTCACACAATGGAATCAACACACAACCAGAAGGTGACTAACATGAATCACGATCCAGTAATCGGCGCGCTACAAACCATTCGCGAACGCAAACCAAACTTCCAACCTAAAGCGGCGTTTATTTTAGGCTCTGGCTTAGGCGTATTGGCAGACGAACTACAAGACAAAGTGGTCATTCCATACGAAGAGCTCGAAGGCTTTCCGGTTAGCACCGTGCAAGGCCACTCTGGTGAGTTGGTACTTGGTACCATGGGCGGCGTAGACGTAGTGTGCATGAAAGGTCGCGGTCACTACTACGAACACGGCTCAATGAAGGTCATGACCACGCCCGTGCGCACCTTTAAAAAGCTGGGCTGTGAGTTTTTACTCGTCACCAACGCAGCAGGCTCACTTCGCCCTGAACGCATTGATGTCGGTTCTCTGGTGGTATTTCATGATCACATTAATACCATGCCTGAATCGCCAATGATCGGTCCGAATGATGAAGAGTACGGCCCGAGGTTCTTCAGCCTCGCCAATGCGTACGACAAAGACCTGCGCGCAGAAGCGTTTGAAGTCGGAAAAGCCAATGGCATTCACCTGAATGAAGGTGTGTTTGTCTCTTACACAGGCCCCAACTTTGAGACCGCAGCCGAAATCCGCATGATGCAAATCATCGGTGGTGATGTGGTGGGTATGTCGGTCGTGCCAGAAGTGATTTCTGCGGCGCATTGCGGCTTACCCGTATTGGCAGTATGTGCGATCACCAACATGGCAGAAGGCTTGGGAGATGTAGAATTGTCTCACGCCCAAACATTGAAGTGCGCGAAGCTAGCCGAAGCAGATTTCATTCGCTTTATTAAGCGCTTTATGAAGCATCACTTCTAAAGCCGTTTCATTCCAAAAAGCAAAAGGGTCATCAAGTAACTTGATGACCCTTTTTCGTATCACGTTTTCTAACGTTCGGGGGTATTTCGGAGCCGTTTGTGCGTTTTACTTAACTGCGCGCACCAATTCAGCAATGCCTTCCCAATCGCCGTTGTCCATCATTGCGGTTGGCACCATCCAAGTACCGCCACAAGCCACAACCGATTTCAGCGCTAGGTAATCTTCCACGTTGGATGGGCTTACGCCACCTGTCGGCATGAATTCCACAGGGTAAACCGCCGTCAGTGCTTTCAGCATGTTTACGCCGCCTGATGGCTCAGCAGGGAAGAACTTCAACGTACGCAGACCCATTTCCATCGCTTGCTCAACCAAGCTTGGGTTGTTTACACCCGGTACGATAGTCACACCACGTTGCTGACAGTATTTCACTGTGGTTGGGTTGAAGCCTGGGCTAACGATAAAGTCCACGCCCGCTTCGATCGCGATATCCACTTGTTCTGTGGTCAGAACGGTGCCCGCGCCAATCAACAATTCTGGGTACGCTTCACGCATGATGCGAATCGACTCCGCCGCCGCTTCGGTGCGGAATGTCACTTCCGCACATGGTAAACCGTTTTCTACCAACACTTTTGCCAGTGGCAGAGCGTGTGCTACGTCGTTGATTGCGATAACTGGGACGATTTTGATATCTCTTAATCGTTGTTCAAGTGTTGTCATGGGGAACCTCTAAAGAATAAAGCTTAATGTTGCGACGATAATAAACGCGATACCGCCAAGTAACGTTTCCATTACCGTCCAAGTTTTTAATGTGGTTTTCTCATCCATCTCAAGCAAACGAGATACCAACCAGAAACCAGAGTCATTGAAGTGAGACAGTACCGTTGCACCACCCGCAATCGCGATTACGATAAAGCAAAGGTCTAGTTCACTCAAACCTGTTGATGCTGCCACAACTGGCGCGATAAGAGCTGCCGTAGTGGTTAGCGCTACGGTTGCCGAGCCTTGAGCAACACGCAGACAGGTTGAAATCACAAACGCCGCCACAATCACAGGCATACCTGTGTCTGTAAGAACGTCAGCCAGTGCATCACCGATACCACTTGAACGCAGTACGCCGCCAAACATGCCACCTGCACCCGTTACTAGGATAACGCCACAAATTGGAGCCAATGACTCACCACACAATTTTTCTAGTTTTGCCATGCCGTAGTCTTTGGCAAACACAGCCAGACAGACAATCAAAGTAATCAGCAACGCGACTGGAGTTTTACCTAGCATACGTAGGAACTCAACCAGTGCCGTTTTGCCATCAATCACACCCGCAACCGCCAGTGTGTTCAGTACCGTATCCAAACAGATTAGCAGGACTGGCAGCACAAGGATGGTCATAACCGTGCCAAATTTTGGTGCGTTGCGCTCATCCACCATCGCTTCGCCATTAAAGAAGGCTTTAGATAGTGGGATATCGAATTTTTTGCCCGCGTACAAACCAAATAGGTAAGCGCCAAGGTACCAAGTTGGAATGGCAACCAAAATACCCACCACCAATAGCAGACCGATGTTTGCGCCAAGGAATTCTGCCGCTGCAACCGGACCTGGATGTGGTGGAACAAACGCGTGCATAACCGCAAAAGCACCGGCTGCTGGCAACGCGTATTTAATTGGTGAGCCACCAAAACGAGCCGCCACACTTAGGATGATTGGCATCATCACTACAAGGCCAGCATCGAAGAAGATTGGGAAGCCAAACAGTAATGAAGCGACGCCCAAAGCAAATGGTGCGCGCTCTTTACCAAAGCGACCAATCAAAGTGTCTGCCAGCACTTTCGCACCGCCAGTCACTTCAAGAATTTTACCGATCATCGCACCAAGACCAACCAGCAATGCTACGGAAGCCAGTGTGCCGCCGAAGCCGCCCATCATGGTCGATACGACTTTCTCTGAAGGAACGCCAGTGGCGATTGCCGTACCTAAACTCACCATAGTAAGGGAAGCAAAAGCATGGACTTTCAGTTTAATGATCAGAACGAGTAACGCTGCAATGGCAAGGCCTGCAATCGTCAGTAGGAACGTAGGATCTGGGGCTTGGGTTAATTGCTCCATAGGTTCACCTTTAAGAATTATTGTTTGTGTTATGGTTCACATTTATTTCAGTTACCGGTAACATGTTACCGATAACATGAATAAGATAAACCCATATTTTAAAGTGAATTCAAAAATTGAGATCACGCGCAAATTTGGTTATGAGGATAAGTTATGGCTGGTAGTAGTGTCATCGTTATGGGCGTTTGTGCTAGTGGTAAAAGCACAATTGGTGAGCATCTAGCGAAAAAGCTAGGGCGTAAATTCATTGATGGTGATGATCTTCATCCACGAGCGAACATTCAGAAAATGGCTTCGGGCCAGCCTCTGAACGATGATGATCGCAAGCCATGGCTAGAACGCATTCGTGATGCGGCGTACAGCCTAGAAAGCAAAAACGAACACGGCATTATTGTCTGTTCAGCACTGAAAAAGATTTACCGCGATCAGATCCGCGAAGGCAACAACAACGTGACCTTCCTGTTCCTTGATGGCGATAGGGAGTTGATCCTTAATCGCATGCGTATGCGCAAAGGCCACTTCATGAAAGAAAACATGGTGAAGAGCCAATTCGAGACACTAGAGCGCCCAGACAACGAGCCTCAAACTCTGATCGTCAGTATCGACGGAGACATCAGCGACGTGGTGGAACGCTCTGCCGCTGAGCTAATCAAAATGCAAGCGATCGAGGTGGCGTAATGACTCACTCTGTTGTTCTTGAGGTCACACAACGCTTGACCGAGCGCAGCCGTGAAGCGCGCGCTGCCTTTCTTGCTCGCACCGAAGTGCAAGCCGAAGCTGGCAAAGGCCGTGTTGGTTTATCTTGTGGTAACTTAGCCCATGCAGTCGCCGCTTCTTGCTCTTCTGAAAAGAAAAATATTCTCGATTTTACTCATGCCAATGTCGCGCTGATCAGCGCCTACAACGACATGTTGAGCGCCCACCAGCCGTACCAAGACTACCCAGCACAAATCAAAAAAGTGCTGGCGGACTACGGCCATACGGCGCAAGTCGCAGGTTGTGTGCCAGCGATGTGCGATGGGGTGACTCAAGGTCAAGCAGGCATGGATATGTCGCTGTTTTCGCGTGACTTAATTGCGCAATCAACGGCGTTGTCTTTGAGTCACAATGTCTTTGATGCCACATTACTGCTTGGCATCTGTGACAAAATCGCACCGGGGCAACTGATGGGCGCGCTGTCTTACGCACACCTACCAACGGCGTTTGTGCCAGCGGGTCTGATGGCAACAGGCATCAGCAACGAAGAGAAAGTCGACGTGCGCCAAAAATACGCAGCGGGAGAAGTCGGCAAAGACGCTCTGCTGGATATGGAGTGTCGCGCTTACCACTCTGCGGGTACGTGTACATTTTACGGCACCGCCAATACCAACCAGTTGGTGTTCGAAGCCATGGGCTTGATGCTGCCAGGTTCGGCATTCATTCATCCCCATACCCAACTGCGTAAAGCGTTAACCAATCACGCGGCTCTGAAAATCGCCTCAATGACGGCGGGTTCTGCACACTTCCGTCCGCTGGCCGAGGTGGTCACAGAAAAGAGCTTGGTCAACGGCATCATCGCTCTACTTGCATCTGGCGGCAGCACCAATCACACCATTCATATGATCGCCGTGGCGCGTGCTGCTGGCATCTTGCTCACCTGGCAAGACATCAGCGATCTGTCGGATGTGGTTCCTTTATTAGCGCGCGTTTACCCGAACGGCCCAGCCGATATGAACGCGTTCCAAGACGCGGGGGGCGTGCCAGCGTTATTGCACCGCTTGAACCAATCCGAGCTTTTGCATCGCGATGTGAAACCCGTGTTTGGTGAATTTGAAGACCAAATGACGCTACCGAGCCTTGTCGATGGCCAACTGACCTGGACATCGTGCCAAGGCAGCCAAGACGGTGACGTGATCGCCAAACCAGACGCCACATTCCAAAATACTGGCGGCACTCGCGTATTGACTGGCAACTTAGGCAAAGCCGTGGTGAAAGTGTCTGCGGTGAAAGAAGAGCAACGCGTGATTGTTGCACCAGCGATCGTATTCCAATGCCAACACGAAGTGGAGGCCGCGTACAAACGTGGCGAGCTGAACAAAGACTGCATCGTTGTGGTCACACACAACGGCCCAGCGGCAAACGGCATGCCTGAACTACACAAGCTGATGCCAATTTTAGGGAACGTGCAAAAAGCGAGCTTTAAAGTCGCGCTAGTGACGGACGGTCGTTTATCTGGTGCATCCGGTAAAATTCCGTCTGCGATTCACGTTTCTCCAGAAGCCATTCGTGGTGGCGCGATTGGTTTAGTGCGCAACGGTGATTTGATTCGCCTTGATTGTCAAACGGGCGAACTGAACAACTTAAGCGACACCACTGGTCGCGAGTTGATTCATTTCGATACCGAATCGACCCAACAAACTTGGGGACGAGGCTTGTTTAGCGTGATCCGCCAAAACGTATCGAGTGCAGAAGAAGGCGCAAGCTTTATTGTTTAAGGCGAGAAGAAAAACCTCGTCATTCCGACGAGACTAAGCAAGATCAGGAATCTAATATCAACGAGCTGTGAAGCCAGAGAAAATCCCCTCTGCCACTGCACTTTTTGTTGGTAGATTCTGAATCACACTCGTTCCTCGCTATTCAGAATGGCAAGCTTTGGAGTTGACCTCGGTTCTTTCTAGAAACGAATGAATCCGTCATTCCGACGAGCCTAAGCAAAATCAGGAATTTAATATCAGCGTGCAGTGAAGTCAGAGAAAACTCCTCTGCCACTGCACTTTTTGTTGGTAGATTCTGAATCACACTCGTTCCTCGCAGTTCAGAATGACGAGCTTTAGGATTGGCCTCGGTTCTTTCTAAAAAACGAATGAATCCGTCATTCCGACGAGCCTCAGCAGGATCAGGAATCTAATATCGACATGCTATGACGTCAGAGAAAACTCCTCTGCCACAGCACTTTTTGTTGGTAGATTCTGAATCACGACCGTCCCTCGCAGTTCAGAATGGCAAGCTTTAGGATTGGCCTCGGTTCTTTTTAAACGAATGAATCCGTCATTCCGACGAGCCTAGGCGAGATCAGGAATCTACTATCAACGTGTTGTGAAGCTAGAGAAAACTCCTCTACCACTGCACTTTTTGTTGGTAGATTCTGAATCACGCTCGTCCCTCGCTGTTCAGAATGACGAGCTTTGGGATTAGCCTCAGTTCTTTCTAAAAAACGAATGAATCCGTCATTCCGACGAGCCTAGGCGAGATCAGGAATCTAATAGCAAAATGCTGTGAAGCCAGAGAAAACCCCTCTTCCACAGCACTTTTTGTTGGTAGATTCTGAATCACGCTCGTCTCTTGCTGTTCAAAATGACGAACTTTAGGATTGGCCTCTGTTCTTTTTAAAAATGAATGAGTCCGTCATTCCGACGAGCCTAGGCGAGATCAGGAATCTAATATCAAGGTGCTGTGAAGCCAGAGAAAACCCCTCTTCCACAGCACTTTTTGTTGGTAGATTCTGAATCACGCTCGTCTCTTGCTGCTCAGAATGACGATATCTAGCATTCAGTAAATTACATCAAGCGGTCTTCATCACTACGACGGCAGCAATCACCACAAAGATACCAAACCAGCCGATTGGTTTGAGTTTCTGCTTAAACAGCAAGGCTCCACCCACTGCGGTACCCAAGATACCGATCGCACCCCAAGAGGCATAAGCAATGGCTAAGTCGATCTCTTTCACCGCTTGTGCCAACAGCGTGAATGCTGTCAGTACCAACACAATCGCCGCAATGCCCCAGCCTTTATATTTAAAACCTTTTGAGCGTGTCAGCGCCATATTGGCCATGATATCGACCAAGGCAGCCATCACGACAAATCCAAATGACATCGTAAAAAATTGACTCATGATTCGCACCTCGTACTAGTAGAAAATGAACGTTCTTTTGCCGGTTTATCGGCATTTTTCTTGGCGTTAGGTTGACCATGTGATTCCCCTAAGGTCACACACACAATGCCAACAACGGCTAACATCAAACCAAACAACTCTTGATGGTTTAAGTGTGCATCAAAGGCGATGATCGACACCACGGTGATCAACGAGATACCTAACCCTTCCCAAACAGCGTATGCCACACCTATCGATATTTTCTTCGCGGCAAACGCGAGAAAGTAGTAAGAGATTGCGATCAGCACATACATTACGATGTAGCCCCACCACCCGTGCCCTTGTCCGATAAGAGACATAGTGCTGGTGCCAGCCACTTCGGCAACGATGGCGAGCAATAAAAATAGACGTGCAACTAGCATGATTAATCCTCCATCAGAAATTAAAAAAATGCATAACGGAGAATGGTGAATGCCGCGTACCTGTATCGACATTCAAAAAGTTAAAAAGATAAAAATGAGCCACTTCTCCTGACTATTTGAGATAAGGTTAGCGCTGGGTAGGAAAAAGAGACAGGTAATTGAGATATTCATTTTTGAATATCTTAAGAAGTAAGTTGTCTATGTAATCACACAATATTGATAAGGTTAAAGCATCTACTCTCTCATTCAGCCGATGCCATAAGGTGACGTCATTGCGTAAAAATCAGCGGCGTATTGAGGGTTTGTCGCACCACTTTATGCAGGTGTCTGTGCAAAGGATGGTTGCGGTTGGTTTGAAGGAAACCGCCAGAGACAACAAACTGGCTAAACTCACGATTAACGGGTGGCATTGCGTAAGAGGCGAGTTCTGGCATCAACAATGCCGAGCTTTGACTGGCATACATAATCGCGTCGGTTTCTTGCAACATTTGGCAAGCCAAACGCAAATTATAGGACTTCAGTAACACTACTGGCTCATAACCCATGCGTCGATACTCGGACTCCACGGTACAAAGCGGTTTATATGACGCAGGCGCAGGCAAAGAGACGAGTGGTAGTTTGGACACCGTGTCCCAATCATTGCTGACTTTCGACAACGTTGGGTGGTTTTTGCGCGCCAAAATCACTCGTTTTTCAACGAATAACGGGCGCATGTAAATGTCTTTCGACAGCTCGGTCTCTTGGTCAAGAATGCAGTAATCGTGCTCACCTTCTAACATTTCATCGTGCGAGTAAGTATTCCAGCTGGAAAAGGCAAAGTGCGCTTTGGGAAAGGCTCGATGACAACCAGTGAGCAGTCGCTGCCCTTGCTCATCCATCAAATAAGGGTCAGTTACAATCGCAATCTGCCCTTGGTATTGCAGTGGGTCGAACACTTCAAATTCTTGCACCACTTTTTCCAGTGGTGCAACCATATTGTCGAACTCGGCGGCGAGACGAATCGCCATGGGTGATGGCTCTACCCCATGTGCTTTACGCACAAAAAGCGGGTCATCAAACACTTGCTTCAACTTCATCACGCCGCGGCTGGCGCTCGGTTGAGAAATGCCAAGCTGCATTGCGGCCAGCTTGATGCTGCGGTTTTCCACCACAGCTTTTAATAAACGCATTAAGTTGAGATCCAATGCATCCAGCTGATGTGCCATACCCTAACCTACCAATACCATTGATGAGCGAATACAGAGAGCAGTTAACAATTAGTTAAACACTCTCTCCCGACGTGATCTGATAACCCATATCGAAGACTTTTTCTTCTTGTGTTTCGCCTTTCAGGCGCGCAATTAATAGCTCTGCGCTCTTTACACCAATTTGGAAACGCGGCGTATCAACGCTGGTCAGTTTCGGGCTGATGGTTTGACCGATATCCAGCGCGTTATAGCCCGCCACTGCCAATTGCTGTGGAACTTGAATGCCACGTTGCTGCGCACTCAGCATGGTGCCAATTGCGATGTCATCGTTGGTACAGAACACCCCATCGAGCGTTGGGTGCATTTCCAGTGCGCGTTCGAGCAAATCATGCGCTAAAGAAAAACTAGAATGATCACCAGTTAATACATGTTTGGGTTCTAGCCCTGCTTCTGTCATCGCGCGATCGTAACCTTGCATCCGCAATTTGGTTCGCGTATCCAGACGCGCGCCAAAATAGACGATTGTACGCTTCCCCGTATCTAGCATCTGCTTAACCACGGTGTACGACGCATCTTCATGATCGAGTCCAACCGCCATATCAATCGGCTCCGATGGCAGTTCCATGGTTTCGACCACCGGAATGCCCGCATTTTTGATCATCTGTAATGTACGCGGCGTGTGATGGCTTTCAGTTAGAATAAGTCCATCGACTTGATAAGAGAGTAATGACGCGATCTTGCGCTCTTCTTCAAGCTCATCGTAGCTAAAATGCGCTAAAAGCGTCTCATAGCCATTGGCTTTGGTCACCATCTCTATGCCCTGAACAAAGGAAGCAAAAATTTGGTTGGACAAAGACGGCAGTAAAATACCAATGGCTTTACTGGAGGACTTTGACAACATCGCCGGTGCACGGTTTTCGATGTAACCCATCTCTTCAATCGCAGTCGCAATCTTAGCCCGAGTCTTTTCTGCCACCGACTCAGGGTTGCGCATATAGCGTGAAACGGTCATCTTCGTGACGCCAACCTGGTCTGCGACATCCTGCAATGTCGTACGCGTTTTCTTATTCTGTTGAGCCATAAATATGTGATTTATCAGTAATGTTACAAGTAACATTATGACGAATAGACTCTCTGCCGACAAGCTCAGTGAAAATAATTCGCAAAATCATGACGTTATTACTCCATTAGCCATCAAATTGCGTTTCATGGATTGTGAATCAAAACCAAATAAATAAATGACATTTATATCAAAGTTCTTATAAAATGCCGTACCTAAAAGAATAAGACATTAGTCACAGTGCAGTTAGGCTCTAGCGAAACCCAGATTTACTACCACCTGCTTGATCTGGACGACTCCCAAAAGCAGCAATACCTCCAAGCATTGCAACGAAGTCAACCTGAGCTGTATCGACAACTCGTTCCTCTTTTAGCCAACGAGACACCGGAAGAACAACTAAAGCAGTTACTTTATTTTGGTGCTCATCAGGCAACGAACCAAGACGTCGATCTAAGCGGAGAAATCATCAGTAAGTACCGCCTAACTCATGAGTTGGGGCGTGGTGGCATGGGTGTCGTATACGCAGCTCTACGTGCAGATGAAACGTTCGAGCAAGATCTGGCTATCAAGTTTATTCAAAGCAATTTGAGTAATGTGTTAGGGCAACGCGCACTCTTCGATGAAGCTCAACTTCTCGCGCGTCTAAACCATCCTTACATCGCGAAAGTGTTTGACGGCGGTCTCCATCAAGATTCGGTTTACATCGTGATGGAGCGGGTGTTTGGTCAAACTTTAGATGAGTACCTATCTGAAAATAAGCTAGAAAAAACGGAGAAGCTGCTGCTGTTTAAGCAGATCTGTCAGGCGATGGAGCACGCCCACCAACACCAGGTTTTGCATGCCGATCTAAAACCAGAAAATATACTGATTGATCGTAGCAAGCGTCCCAAGCTGCTTGACTTCAACTTGACTCAAAAAGCGCACTCCAACCGAGAAGACTCACCCTCAGCGCTGATTGCTTTTAGGCAAAATTCTCGCTTTGATGTTTCCATCACCAACAATTTGGTCTGATGTTTACTGGGTGATAAGACGCGCAACGCGTCCTGCCACTCAAATGCGATATACCGATGCTAGAGCATTGCGCATTGATATCGAACGAATTATCGAACGCCGCCCAATCGAGCAGAAAAAAAACTGGCCATTGTATAGCGCCTTTCGCTTGGTACAGCGACGTCCCCTTGCTTCGGTATTGTCAGGCATCATTGTGCTCTCTGGTGTGTTATTTGGCAGCGCCATGATGCAAAAGAATATCCAGCTGCAACAAGAGAAGAAGATTGCAGAAGATATGATGTACGAAATGACTCGCCTCATCTTCCACGCGAAGGGGCAAAATGTCGAACATCTCTCAGTGAACTCCATGATGGAGTTAACACGAAGGCGGATACTCTCTAACCCAGATATCCCCAAACATATAAAACAAAAAATGTTGTTGGCGATGATGACACCGGTGCCAGAGAAGCACCTAACTACACCAATGAGTTGTCAGCCAAATTGTGCGTCTAAGGACAGCACCAACCAATAAGGCTTAAAACAAGATGTATACACGTTCAGTGGTATTTTGGCTGTCTGCATTGACGGCTACGTCCACGTTGGCAGCAGACGTTTCAGTTGCCACTTCACACCCACCAGCTTCAACCTTGAAGCAAGGCTACTTTATCGACGCCCCAGTGACTGGCCTGTATTACAAAACCAGTTCCAATATCACTGGCGTCACTCAGCAAGGTGCATTTCATTACCAACCCGGTGATGTAATTAGCTTCTTCCTTGGTAACGATGATAAAGGTTATCTGCTGACGACCTTATCAAGCCAAGAAGTGCTGACGCCGACGATGGCGACAACCAAACCTAGCCGCAGCATCAATATGACGCGTCTGCTGCTTTCTCTCGACAGCACGCCTGAGAATCGTGAGGAAATTGTCCTAGCAAACCGTGTGCTTTCTGATCCTCACTTTCAAAGCCAGCTCAAAGGCCTTGATCTCAATTACCTGGATGACGCTAAACGCTACCTCAATCTCGATTGGGTATCTGTCAATGAGGCGATTGAGCACCTAAACGAAAGCCAGCAGTACATTGAAAAAAACTTTTCCTCTGATGAGATCATTTTTGAACCTCGCGACATGACGTTCAAAAACATCGTCATCAAAAAGAAGGATTGGCAAGGCCGCGCTTGTGCTTACGATCTACGCTATCAGCATCATCCCAAATATCGTCCTCCTATTGGTGAAACTCGATTCACCATCACCAAAGACTCATTGATTGAACACCCAAGCATTGGCGATCATTTTCAAGGCTGCTTCCTCTCGATGAAACGCCCCATCACGGAAGATGTCGTCGAACCGATAAGCAAGTTTGCGGATTGGTTTAATATCGTTGGTTGTTCAATCACAGGGTGCACCCGCAACGACTTGAATGGCTTCTCTCTCGAAGACTTCGATGATGAAGGCGACTGGAAGTACCGCTCCGTTGCCCTCAATTTTGATCCGAGCACCGAGTTATTGATGGAAAAAGTACAAGGTCTCGGGCGTAAAAAAAACATCCAACACAATAACCGTACAGAAATGCTCTGGTTTACGTATCCCAATACTAGCGAACACGACATTGACTACCTCGGTGTGTGGCAGCAAACCGAATACCACCAACAGTCCATGACACAATCATGCCTATTGATGCGCCATCAACAAGTCATGCGACTGCCGAAAAATACGGACACCTGCCCAACCGATACAAGCCTGTACACCCAAGATGTTACCCGCGAATTTGCCGACATGTGGTGGGTCAACAATAGCGCCCCCAAAGCCGAACTCGCACAAATGAACGTCATGGTACGTTGGTCAACAACCCCATCCGAAATCAATTACACCACCTGGGAATACTTGCCAGCTGGCGCAACTTGGGAGCAAGGCATTTTATATCGCTATCAACAAAATGTTCTGCGCAACCAAGACGGTTCCGATCGCATTGAAACCTACACCATTTCTGAATTTGTCAAAGTGAGCGAGGATGTATAACCATGGCAACAGCAGTAGCACTGACACAAATCATTCAACAATGGCAATCTGGTGATAAACAAGCTGAGAGCGAGCTCTATCAGTTTGCTTATTTACAGTTGCGTAAGATCGCCCAACATGAGCGTGAACGAAATGCAGAAAAGTACGGCACCAACAACAAAGTACTGGCAGACAGCGTCAACAGCACCACGGCATTAATTCATGATGCTTACCTGAAAATGTCCAACTGCGACATGAGTGAAATTGAAACAAAGCGCGATTTCTTTTTGATGGCCGCCAAAGTGATGCGTCAAATCTTGATCGATAACGCACGCTCGCACCAAGCACAAAAGCGTCAACACATTACATTGATGAGAGATGAAGAAGATCGTTTCGAGCAATTGATTATCATGGATAAAGCTCTGGATAGTTTCAGTAGCCGCTATCCACGCCAATCGAGCGCACTCAAACTCAAGTATTTAATGGGCATGAAAAACCAAGAAATCAGTGAGCTACTCGAGTGCAGCGCAAGCCTGATAGAGAAAGACCTCAAATTCTCTCGCAGTTGGCTACAATCACGAATGGCGCACACGTAATCATGAACAAAAAGCTTTGGATAATCGGCGCAGTATGCGTCGGTTTGTTCGGTATTTACTTCATTTCAAACAAACACAATTTGGCATCTGTGAAAGACTCGTCAGACAACGCCGACAAGTCAACCCAGCAAGCACATCGTCAATATGAGCGCACATCTTTAGTTGAAGTAAAGCAAGCGTTGACAGGTTCTGCGTTGGATCGCACTCCTAAAAAAACGGGAGATGACGCATTTAACTCCGCCCTTTTAGGACAACCAGGCCCTGTTACGAATCCATTTCATACCACAGAAGACAACACGTTTTACGAGTCAGCATTGGGTGATAAGAACAGCCGACCACAAGAGGACCCATCAGAGAATAATAAACCCATCATCAACCTCACTGTGGAACAGCAGCTACAAACCATTATTTATGCTTGGGAGCTGAAACAAAACTCTCCGGTGAGTTATTCGCTCAACCTTAACCAGCTTTTTGAAGACCCAGATGGCGATCTCCTCACCACTCAGATTTGGCTTGAAAACGCCAATGGGTTAAGAGTCCTCAACCAAGGACAAATGATGGTGCAAGGAGCGCCTGAGGAAATAAAAACCACCACATATTTGGCGGTAGCAGCGCGCGATGATTATCACGGTAATAGCGATCATGCATGGGTCACAACGCGCTTTGAGTTACCCGTTATCACACCCGATCAAAATGACACAGAACACCCGTTAGTTGGCGATGTAGTTTATCGCCTAGAGACAACACAAAATCTTGCCGGTATCGCGTACGCGTATGAAGTGGTGTATTGCGAGGCCTTTCAGTTTGAGGGGGGCGAAGTAAGTTATGCCGCCTCACACAACAAACGCCAGTGTCCTGAAAAGGGAGACTTGAAAAAAGTGGGCAAGTACAAAATCAGTGATGACTCGTTGATCGTTTATGTCCAAGGTGTACGCCAAATTTGGACCATCAAAAAAGAATACCCATCTCAGGTTCATGAAGATACTCGGAACTACTTCACCACCGTGTTTGATGGTAAACAATTCGAAAGCTATACCATGCAAAAGAACAAGCAGTCCATGGAAAAGCGCATCAATGTCCACACTGGCGAGTACGAATATCAAGGAACGTCGTTTGACTACCTCTTTCCAATTTCAGGAGGAGGTTACATAAACGGGACTGCTAGCAACTACATATTTGATAGAAGTGTTCAGGGTAACGAACCAGTGCACAAACTGGACTCTGATCTCAATATGAAATCAAACCAACATGACCTCTTTTGTCATGATTATTTATTTTACTGGTACAGCTCTATCGTAGCTGGGCGAGGAGAGTTTGCCGATATTATCTCTAGCTCAATGGATTTTGACAACGTGACACCAATACATTGTGCTGAATGGCCAGATAATTATTGGCAACGAACATTTATGTTTTACAACCTTGAATACACAGATTACGACATATTCATTCCAGGCGAAGTCTACAGTTATGTGCTTAAACCTCACCCTCAATTTGCTGATCGCGTTGAGGAATTTAAGATCAACATGATTTATCACGCCCCTGTCCTTAGCGACACCCAATAAACCTTTTTTACAGGTGGTTATTTTAACAAAACAATCATTCCCAAAATAAAACTGGAACCGTGATCAAATTATAAATTTTCCATCATAGACAAAAAATAGAAATAAATTTTACGGGTTTTGTGCGGATTTTCGTGTCTTGAACCTAAGCTCAATAGTCATTAAAAAGACACCACTCTCTTATATCTCACTAGTGAGATATAAAGAAAAAAATAATAAAAAAAGCGACTTTCTCATTCGGAAACGAAACAAGGACAAATAAATAATGAATAAGGTGAGTTTACTAGCAGCGTCAGTGGCTATCGCTCTTACAGGCTGTGGCGGTTCAGATGGTGGTTCAAACAGTGCTAACGACGGCGTTGTGATCACAGGTTTTGACGGCTACTTCAAGCATGCCGTTGTTTTTGAAGATACGAACAACAACGGCCAATGGGACACTCAAGAAACATTCCTTGGTCTGACCGATGAGAAAGGTCAGCTTAAATTGGATGCAAAACCAGAAAGCACTCTAGCGCTGCAGACCATTACACCAAACGGTGCAAAGCAGAAACAGCTTATCGCCTTGGATGCGAAAGAGTACGCAGGCAAATACACGGTTGATATGGATCATCCAGGCCAAGCTATGGCGCACGAAATCGTATTCCGTGCACCAACATCGTCAAACGTGATTTCACCTATCACGGATCTTGTGGCGATTGAAATGGCAAAAGATCCAGCCATTAGTGAAGAAGATGCGAAAGCGAAAGTAAACCAAGCGCTAGGAGGCTCAGAAGAAGCACCAATTGATCTGTACAGTGATTTTGTTGAAGGTGCGACAAAAAACGCCGAACTACATAAAACCGCTCAGATTCTGACCGACTCGAAAGCACAAAACCCAACGAACTACGAGAAAAAAGCCACGGAGTTTGCTCAAGCGGCAAACCAAGAAGTGGAACGTCTTGTTGCATCTGGCGAAAACATCAATGACCCAAATCTACGTCCAATCATCACTGACGCGACCCCAGACAGCGACACCTTAGCACCTGAAACGGCAGTTAATAACAAGCTAACCGTAAACAAAATCGTCGAAAAGGCAGCTAAAGATAAGCTAGAAAAACTACCAAAAATCGTACAAGGCGTGGACTTTGATGGCTTAGAGCTAGACATTGAAGGTCTATTTGCAGACAAAGACCAAAACCTTGTGACAACCAAACTGACGCACAACTTTGCAGGCACAGGCATTGAAGTTGTGCAAACTGGCAACCTGGTTGTTCTACATCCAACTGCAATCGTAGAGAAAGCTGGTGATTTTGAGATTGTTCTAACGGCGCAAGACATTGATTCGTCAGGTAAGGTTTTGGGTACGGTAAGCACCGTATTTCAGTTCGAAATCGAATCGGCAAACTTACCACCAATGGTTGTAGAAACAGAACAAGCGCGTCTGCAGTCCATCGTTGATGGTTGGTACCTACAACAAGGTGAAGTGTTTGAACAAACACTCGATATTTCTGGTTTGTTCCAAGATAAAGACGGTCAAATTACCGACTACTCAGCGGACTATGTAGACATTGAAGGTCTAACAGTATCTGAGGATGGTAATGCAATTATCACCATTAAAGGCACACCAACAAAAGCAGGTGAAGCTGGAGCAGTACTTGCGATTAGCGCAACAGATGGCCATACCGCGGTACAAATTGCGCTCAGCATGCCAACGGTTATCGAAGGCGTCACGCCACCACCAGTAGTACCGACTTTGGGCTTCACTCACGAGCACTTCAACGGTCAAGAATGGAAAATGGGTAGCTTTGCACAGAAAGATGGTGAAATCGGCTACGCCATGCTGATGCAAGATTCTGAAGGCCTACTATTCTGCTGGGGTTCAAACCACGATGAGATGAATCAAGAGTACAAAGCGAACATCAGTGACTTCCTAAAAGACACATGGGAACACAATGCTTACGCCATTCTTGCCGATCTGGACCAACAAACTGGTTACACAGAATACAACAATAAAGACTGTAACGACGTTGAGTTGAAAGACGGCAAGCTATACAACAGCTACGGCGACGAGTATGAAATGTTGTACCAGCACAAAACCGAGCATAACGGCACTCAAATGATCGTTAAAATCTCAGATGATGAGCTGTTCTGGATGGATTCAAGCAATACCCCATTCGCAGAATCACTTTCGGTTGCAGAACACATCAAACAAGGCACGGTAGAGCATGACTTGATGGTAGAAAGTAATGGCACAGGCGACGACACAGTCCTGAAATACTCGTCAGGTGCGTACGAATACGACACTGATACTTACAACTACACTTCGTTCATGCCAACAGGATTCCAAACTCCAGGTAATTGGGAAATCCAGAATGCTGAAGACCGTGAACTGCTGATTCTAGAAGAAACAGGCTCAGAGTCAGATTACAAAACTCGTCATCGTTACATTAACCGCGATTTTGGTGATTTTTATATCGGTATTCGTTGGAGTAAAGAACAAAACGGTCATGAATCCGCGCCGGAATATGGTCTGTACTCTAACAGCAAAGAAGCCATGACAAGCATCGCGAGTTCACTACCGATTTTGGAGCCTGGTGATGATGACTAAAGCAACCATCGTTAACCCTTGCTGTGATAGCGTGCATTTGCGTAGAAGACGCAGAACACTTTGGGAACGATTGGTCGGCATCAAAGAAGTGTATATCTGCTCTAACTGTCACAAAGAAACGCCACTCAAATAGCGATAATATTTGAGACCGCAAAAAGCCCCGAACTCGGGGCTTTCTTCTATATTTTGACCGCAATATCTGAGTCGTTATTTCACGCACACCACGTTCAATAATGAGGTTCCGGTGAGCTGATTGGGCTCACGATCGGCGAACAAACCTTTCTTATCTTTGCCCCAATACGGCAGTTGCAGTGGCCATTGATTTTTTTCCATCACCCCAGACGCCCTCAGCGCTTTAAACTCTGCAGGGTTGGCTAAGCTCATACCCAGTTGCTGACATACTTTGTGCGAGTTTTCGTAGTTGAGGCGGTTCCACGGCTTACCATGTTCCATGTAAAACTGATTATGGTGATCGAGTAAATATGGGATCACGTACGTTTTGCCCTGTACTGAAGTTCTCAACCGAACTTCAATGTCATCATTTCCAGTGACAATTGGCTTCGCTTTGGTCTTAGCAACAGGCGTAGACGAAGAGCTATCACGTGAACTTTTTGCCTTGGTATCTGGCTTCTCTGCCCGCGCTTTAAAGGCGTCGGTATCAGCTCGCACAGCAGGAACTGGCGCGGGTTTCGGGGTCACCGTCGGTGTTGGCTTAACCGAAGATGCGGCTGATTTCGACGATACAGTAGATTTAGGTGTAGGTGGTGTTACTGGTTGTTTCGTCCCTTTCCCAACCACTCGGATGAACGCCTCTTTGTAATTCGACAAGGTTTTGACTCCTCGTAAGTCATCCCTCGCATCAGACAATGCCTTGTAAGGTCCAATCAAACAGCGATAGCCTTTGGATTCAGGCTTCATCCATACGTCAGTCGTGATTTTACTATAGAGAGGCTTAGCTTTCGCGAGAGACATAGGCTTGGGTAGCAATCCGCATTGAATCCAGTAAAGGTAGTTGCCCCCCTGCGGCACTTTCTTTCCCCATACTCCGTTACCAATTGGGCACGTTTTCTCAAGCATCGGTAATTCTTTCTCGCTGGCTTGAGTGGCTTGGCAAAGGAACTCCTCCGCCGATACTGGGCTAGAAAACTGGGCGCATACTAGCAACAAACCCAAAGCCAGGCTTGCTTGGAAGATACGAGATGGGTGTTGTGCCTTCTTCATTTCCATACACTTCACTCTAAATTAGTGGGTAAGGTCATTATGGCGGCAAAGCGCCAAAAAAATGTGAACAAAGAATAACTAGCAAAAAAAGAGCCGGAATTTGCATCCGGCTCTCAGTTTAGGAAGGAATTAAGTGAATTTACAACGCTTGGTGGGAAAATTCTTATCCTTTGTACAGTTTCGGGTTGAATACATCACGTAGCCAGTCGCCCAACAGGTTGATAACCAAAACCAATGTTACTAGCACGATGCCAGGGAAAGCAGTAATCCACCATGCACCAGAGAAGATGTAGTTAAAGCCGATGCTGATTAGCGCACCCAGTGACGGCTGATCGACTGGCAGACCCAAACCTAGGAATGACAGCGCCGCTTCCGACATGATCGCGTTCGCTACCTGTACCGTCGAGATAACCAAGATTGGCGATAGACAGTTTGGCAGAATGTGACGGAACATGATTCGCGGAGCTTTAAAGCCCATCACACGCGCCGCTTCGACGTATTCTTTCTTCTTCTCTGCCAATACCGAGGCACGAATAGTCCGTGCGTATTGCGGCCATTCAGCCACACCGATGATCACCACCAGCATCACCACCGCGTATTGGCTGTAAAAATCGCTGCCAAAGCTGGCTTTGAAAATGGCCGATACGATGATCGCCACCATCATGGTTGAGAACGATAGTTGAACATCCGCAAAGCGCATCAAGAAGCTATCGATACGACCACCGAAGTAACCCGCCGACAAACCAATGATGATACCCAGAATCAACTGAAGACCGACGGCTAAAAAGCCGATCGTCAAAGACAAACGAGAGCCGTAAAGAATGGTCGATAAAATATCGCGGCCTTGCTCATCAGTACCAAGAACAAAACGCTCATCGCCCTCTTCCATCCAAGACGGTGGTAGCTCTGAATCCATGATGTCGATAGACGTCAGATCGTACGGGTCTGTTGGCGCAAGAATCGGTGCAGCCAATGCCAATACTAAGAACATCATAAAGACGGTAAAACTCGCCATCGCCACTTTGTCGCGTTTGAAGTAATACAGAAAATCTGACTCTTTGAAACGCTGCCACGCTGATGGAGCAGGAGCTGGTGTTAAATTTGATTGGCTCATGATTAAGCTCCTTTTCCAGTTAGGTTCACAGTTGGGTTGATGATGCCGTACAGCAAGTCAACGATGGTATTGGTTACCACGAAGATCAGACCAACAAAGATAACGTAGGCAGTGATCAGCGGTGTATCTACACGGTTGATTGCCTCTAGGAAAAGGAAGCCAGTGCCCGGCCATTGGAACACGGTTTCAGTAAGAATGGTGTAGGCCACCATGGTACCAATCTGCACGCCACCTACCGTCAATACTGGTAGCATGGTGTTCTTAAGTGCATGTTGGTAATAAATCTTTTGTAAGTTCAAACCTTTTGCTTTGGCGAACTTAATGTATTCCGAACTCAGTACTTCCA
This sequence comes from Vibrio sp. 2CM40D, assembly GCF_023161825.1. Classification (NCBI taxonomy): domain Bacteria; kingdom Pseudomonadati; phylum Pseudomonadota; class Gammaproteobacteria; order Vibrionales; family Vibrionaceae; genus Vibrio; species Vibrio sp. 2CM40D. The sequence continues at coordinate 17,712 of NZ_JALNTL010000005.1, read as the reverse complement.
GCATTTCTGAACGTACCAAACGGATGAACAACGGCAGCATGATAGACGCTAGCGCAATACAAGGTAGGATGAGGTGCTTGATACCATCAATGGTAAAGAAGCCAGATTCCCAACCGAGTACGTTAGCGGTTTCACCTCGCCCATAGGAAGGCAGCCAGCCGAGTTCGATGGAGAAGACGTACATCAGCATGATTGCGGTTAGGAACACCGGAATCGAGATGCCGACACTACTCATCGCCATAACAAATTTGGTAAAGACACTCTTCGGGTGAATCGCGGAATACACCCCGAGTGGTATAGAGAAAACGATAATGATGAGCGTCGCGCCAAACACGAGCTCTAATGTTGCCACCAGCTTATCGAGGATCACCTCAACCGCAGGTCGCTTGAAAAAATATGAGGTACCCAAATCACCTTGCAGTGCATTACCCACAAAGCGCGTGTACTTTGTGATAAAGGGATCGTTCAGGCCCAAGTCGTCGCGTAGCGCTTGACGCTCCGATTCCGAAACCGACTGACCTACAAGCTCACGCAGCGGATCACCCAGGTTGTCCTGAATGGCAAACGCCACCAAACTGATCACAAACATCACTATCAGTGCCTGAAACAGGCGCTTGACCAGAAACGAAAACATTCCTTGCCCCTTAACTATCCATAGATCTCTAAATTAGAGAGAAAATTCAGTCTAAATAACCCACTCAATCCGACTGAAACAAAACTGAGTCGAGTGCTTTAAGTTGAGGAGGGAAATCCATCCCTCCTCAAAGTCGACTAACCGTGATTATTCAACCACTAGGTCACCGAAGTAAGGCATTACCATTGGGTTAACGATGTCTGCCGCTTTCACGTTAGACTTCGCACCCCACGCTTCACTTTGCCAGTGTAGCGGTACGAATGCTGCGTCGTTGTATAGTGTTGCTTCTACACCTTTCAGCATTTCTGCACGTTTCGCAGGATCCGTTTCTACGTTCGCAGCTTCAACCACTTTGTCCATTTCTGGGTTTGAGTAGTAACCACAGTTGTACTGACCACGACCGGTTTCTTCGTTACGAGTCATCGTTAGGAACTCGTTGAAGTTCGCTGAGTCTTCTGTATCTGAGTGCCAACCGATCATCAGCATGTCTGCCGCACACTTGTCGAACTCTGGCCAGTATTGCGCTTTTGGCATGGTCTTCAGATCAACCTTGATACCGATCTTAGACAACATTGCCGCTGCCGCTTGTGCTACTTTCGCATCATTCACGTAACGGTTGTTTGGTGCGATCATCGTTAGCGTCAGGCCATTTTCGTAACCCGCTTCTTTCATCAGTTCTTTCGCTTTCTTCAAGTCGTAGCGAGGAACCAGTTTGTCATCGTGACCCACGTAACCTGCCGGGCTTTGCTGACCAGCAGCCGTTGCGAAGCCTTTCATGATTTTCTTCACGATACCTTCGTTATTGATTGCGTGAACAATCGCTTGGCGAACGCGAACGTCTTTCAATGCTTCGTTGCTGTTTTGGTTTAGTTGGAACGTGATGATACGAGTACCAGGTAGCGTAACTAGGTCGATGCCGTCAGCATCTTCAACGCGTTTGTGGTCGTTTGGCGCTACAGGGTGAATCATGTCAACACCGCCAGAAAGCAGCGCTGCTACACGAGTTGCGTCTTCTTTAATTGGCACAAGCGTTAGCTTATCAACGTTACCTTTCGACTCTTTGTCCCAGTAATCTTTAAAGCGTTCAAATTCCACTTTTACGCCCTGTTCACGTGAAGTCACAATGAATGGACCCGTGCCAGATACGTTAGTCGATGCAAATGAGTTACCGTGCTTCACTAGCTCAGACTTGTCTTTGCCGTCCGCAGTTTTGCCCGTGTAGAACTTGCTGTCCATTGGGAAAATGTACGTTGCGGTTTGCAGCACTAGTGGGTAAGGACCTTTAGTTACAAGATCGAACGTGTTGTCGTCAACTTTGACGATTTTTTCGTACGGGTCGAAGATGTTTTTAAAGTCAGGAGAGCTTTGTAAACGCTGGAACGTCCACACGACGTCGTCAGCCGTTAGAGTATTGCCAGAATGGAATTTCACACCTTCACGCAGTTTGAAACGAACAGTCGTATCGTTAATACGTTCCCAGCTTTCTGCTAGGCGAGGCTCGAAATCCATTTTTTGAGTAAAGCGAACCAACGGATCAAATACCATGTGTGACATTTGCAGTGTGCCACCTGATAGCTGCTCATGTGGGTCAAGCGATACTGGGTCAGCTGCATAGCCAACTTTGATATCTGCTGCCATTGCGTTAAAGCTTAGGCCCGCAGCCATTAGCGCCACTGCTAATTTGCTTTTCATGGTTTTCATTTGCATAACTCCTTCATGCGGGGATACGGATCCCTTGTTGTTGTGTTTGCGTCTTTGTTATGACTAAAGGTTAGCCAAGCGAATTGCTTGGTTTATGCCGTTTCGATCTCTTCTCGCAAGCCAGTAAACTCCGGCATCAGAGAAATCAATTTTTTGCTGTATTCGTGTTGAGGTGCCGTGAATAACTGTTCTGTTGGGGCCACTTCTAAAAGTGTACCCATTTGCATCACACCTACTCGGTCACACATCTGACGAATAACAGGTAAATCGTGGCTGATAAACAACATAGTCAAGTTCAGCTCACTTTGCAGATCTTTCAGCAAGTTTAGAATTTGTGCCTGTACCGATACGTCCAGTGCTGAGGTCGGTTCATCACAAATCAAAAGTCGAGGACGAGTCGCCAACGCACGCGCAATAGAAATACGCTGACGCTGACCACCGGAGAATTCATGAGGGTACTTAAGCCCAGCCATTCGACCCAAACCAACATGATCCAATAGGTCATTCACGATTTGGCGAGTTTCCGACTCGTTTTTCGTCAATTTATGGAAACGGATTGGCTCAGCAATAATATCGAATACCTTCATACGAGGGTTCATTGAAGTATATGGGTTTTGGAACACCATCTGCATTTGACGACGCATCGGGCGGCGCTCTTTCTCAGAGGTTAAAGCGGTCAGGTCAATGCCCTCGAATTTCACCTGACCAGAGTTAGGTTGGTATAAACCAGCAATCACACGTGCAATGGTCGATTTACCTGAACCAGACTCGCCCACCAAACCAAAGGTTTCGCCTTCGTGCACTTCAAAGCTCACATTATTAGATGCTTGCACGTATTCTCGGCGGCTCTCGAACAAAGAGTCTTTGGTCACAAAGCGAAGATTGACGTTCTTCACGTCCAAAAGCGGGCCAGTGTACTCACGCTCATCTTGGCTTTGTCCTAACCAGTGGTTCTTGATATCGAGTGGCTCCATTTCCGCCGCTTCTTCGATATAGCTTACTAACGGGAAACGATCTAGCTTTCTGTCTGAACGTGGTACCGCTGAAATTAGACTGCGAGTATAAGAGTGATCAGGATCGCCCAATACTTTGGCTGTTGGTCCAAACTCCACCAAGTCACCACGATACATTACCGCCACGCGATCGGTGACGTTGGAGACGACACCCATATCGTGAGTAACCAACATACAGCCGACATTGTTCTTGATACACAGCTCGCGGATCAAGTTGAGGATTTGGTCTTGGATAGAAACGTCTAACGCCGTAGTTGGTTCGTCCGCAATGATGAGATCAGGCTCACCAGCCAAAGCAATGGCAATGACAACACGCTGACGCATACCACCAGAGAATTGGTGCGGGTACTGCTTTAAGCGGTTTTCTGGTTGAGGAATACCAACCTGCTGCATAAGAGAAAGCGCGCGCTGATACGCCTCTTCATCAGAGACCTTCATGTTGGCGTGGATCGTCTCTTTCAGCTGTTGCTCAACAGTAAAAAGTGGATTGAGCGAGGTCATCGGATCTTGGAAAATAAAACCTATTTTCGAGCCGCGAACCTTACGCATCGCTTCTGGTGATAGGCCAGAAATTTTTTCTCCATCCAAGAAAACATCGCCGCTAGCAACGCGACCTGGAGGGCTAAGCAAATCAATAACGGCGTTACCAACGGTGGATTTACCCGCACCTGATTCGCCAACAACACCCACGATTTCACCACGTTCAATATGAAAAGAAAGTGACTTCACGGCAGCGTGAACGCCGTGTCGGGATGGGTATTCAATACGAAGGTTTTTCACTTCTAATAGTGACATTTCAGACCTCTACTGCCTTGTCTGTGGTATCGAATCATGCCAAAGGCACCATTCATCACCTGAATGAATCCGTTCAAATTCAGAATAATACTCTGAAATCTTAATGCGGAAATAATTTGGCAAAAATCACACAAAAAAGCAACAATTAAAGTATATTCCGCCGAAAAAACATTAAATAAACGCACAATTAGCGAATAAAAATTCATTAACAAGTATTTAACCATTTTCATATCACACTATTTTTGTGCGTCATGCACCAATAAAACTAGAAAAATGCTCTAAAAGTAAACATGAGCTAAACAAGATCATTAACCATATTATTCATGTGTATTTATTAACATTTAACAAACAATATCATATGCAAAAAGTGTTTTTTCAACATAAAAAACTATTAATAAAATAGTCGGCAAATACAAAAAGCCAAACTTAGGAAGAGAAAGGATAGGTCAAAACGTGAACAAAACAGCAAAACCACACAAATCCTGCTCCAACGCAGATTATGCGCCACTTAAGCGGTTTATTGACTAAGCAAAGGAAAGTACCGCTATCCTCATTCGTACGTCATAAGAAAACTCGCCGATTTTAACCCTTTACGACACAATTGAGAGTGGGATAATAGATGAACAGTGTCAAAGCCAAGCCGTAAATAAAAGGAGCCCCTGTGCTTAAAGCGATTTTTTTTGATATGGACGAGACTTTATGTGCAACGTCACAAGCCGATAAAGTTGCAGGACAAGCGTTTACAACTTGGATTCATAAGACCTACCCACAAGTTACCGAACCAAAAGCGTTTTTGCAGCGCTACTTGCAGGGTGTATACAAAAAGCTGAATGCTGAGTTCCCTCACCTTGTGGCTCTGCTACCCGATGAAAATGCCTTCCGTTGTGGCCTGATCCAAAACATCTTGGCGGAGCAAGGCGTCAGCATCACTGCAAAAGAGGCTCAACAAGCTCAAGACTACTTTGACTCTGCACGTATGGGCGCGTTCACCTTCTTCCCTGGTGTAAAAGAAATGCTCAGCGACCTTCGTCAACATTACAAACTCGTCGTGATCACTAACGGTCCGATTTTTTCTCAACACCCTAAATTAAACGCGACACAAATGAGCAACTGGGTGGACCATATTATTGTGGGAGGAGAAGAGCCAGAAGAGAAACCTGCTACAAGTATTTTCCAAAAAGCGCTCGACTTGGTCGAAGTAAAACCAGAAGAGGCTCTACACGTGGGCGACTCTTTACCTGCTGACATTGCTGGCGCTAACAATATGGGCATTTTGAGTGTGTGGGTGAATGCGACAGGCGCAAGCAACTCAACGGATATAACGCCAAGTTTTGAAATCCAAGAAACGGTAGAACTGAAAGAAATCCTTAAAACACTCGCCCAATAAAAGCAGCGGATTAGAAAACTACAAAACCCCAGACACTGCTCTGGGGTTTATTTTGTCAGCTCGAAAAGCATTTGGATCATAGGTGGTCAAAAGCCCCTAGAGCTGTACACTTTTGGGAAAAATTGAAATGGAATGCCGATTCTTTTCAGGAGAGATGCAAAAAAGCCCCAGTCTTTCGACTGAGGCTCTAAATAGCGGTCGGTGAAGAGCCGAATTCTAACTTCAGGCGAACCCCACTTGGGTTCAAATCCATTGATACATTACCGACTAATACAGTCCAAGCGAGATCATAAACTCTAAAACGACGAAAGCCTGCTTTTTAGCAGGCTTTCTAATAGTGGTCGGTGAAGAGGGATTCGAACCCCCGACCCTCTGGTCCCAAACCAGATGCGCTACCAAGCTGCGCTATTCACCGAACTGTATTTGCTGATTTTCTCAAATCAGACAGGACACTTCAACTAAGAAGTCACCTTAATTAATGGGGTGGCTAACGAGATTCGAACTCGCGACCACCGGAATCACAATCCAGGGCTCTACCAACTGAGCTATAGCCACCATCAATTTTTGCTGTTTACCGCTCTATTAGAGCCATAAACTAAATAGTGGTCGGTGAAGAGGGATTCGAACCCCCGACCCTCTGGTCCCAAACCAGATGCGCTACCAAGCTGCGCTATTCACCGACGATGTTTTATCTTGATTGAATCAAGATTGGGAGCAATGCTACCGCATTCAATCTAAAAAAGAAAGAATGGGGTGGCTAACGAGACTTGAACTCGCGACAACCGGAATCACAATCCGGGGCTCTACCAACTGAGCTATAGCCACCACTGATTTTTACCGATGTATCCTCCGAGGCAATGGTACGCCCGAAAGGATTCGAACCTTCGACCTTTGGCTCCGGAGGCCAACGCTCTATCCAACTGAGCTACGGGCGCATGCCCTATCGGCGGAGTGGAATAATACGGATATCACACTATGCCGTCTAGTACTTTTTTTACTTTTTTTATCGTTTGGTCTCTTTTTCGACAGTTATCTTCCGTTAAAGTGGATTTTTGATGTGATTCACGCCCTGTCATGGATAACTTGTTGTTTATTGCAACAAGTTATCGGGATATAATCACCCATTATTTACATTGATTTAACAGCTGCAACCAAGTTGTCTAATCATTCTATGCCATTCAGTGGAATTTAATGATTTCTCTGCTCGGCATTAATACTCTAACTATATAAATAGGTAAGTCACTTACCTCGGGAATGTGAAGTGGGTTTAATGGATATGTCTCGACAAATGATTAGCGTTTTGTTCGCTGCCTTAACGTTTTCTACGGCAGCTTTAGCTTCTGACATCAGCCAAACTGAATACGATGCGATCGCAGAACGCATCCAACCTGTCGGTGATGTTTATCTAGCGGGCTCTGAGCCAGTGAAAGAAGAACCAACCGGTCCACGTGATGGCGCCACAGTTTATGGTACTTTTTGTATTGCTTGTCACGCATCTGGTGTAAACGGCGCACCTAAAACAGGTAATGCCGATGATTGGGCACCGCGTATTGCACAAGGCAAAGATACGTTAGTGAAGCACGCATTAGAAGGCTTCAATGCGATGCCAGCCAAAGGAACCTGTATGGACTGTTCTGACGATGAAATCATCGCAGCAATTGACCACATGATTGAAGGTCTATAAGTAAAGACATCAACGAAAAAGGCTTGCCAGTTGGCAAGCCTTTTTGTTTTTAGTCAGTGAGAACAAGGTTACTTTACTTCTTAAACATTGCTCGAATATTGGCAATGTGTGCTTGACCTTTCGCCATACGCTCTTCTGCTGATACTGGCTTTTTGTTTACTTCCCATTCAACGTCATCAAATGGCAACTCATCCAAAAAGCGGCTTTGAGTCGGTTTGATCAACTCGCCGAACTGCCGACGCTCTTTGCACATAGTGAAAGTAAGTTCACGTTGCGCTCGAGTAATACCAACGTACATCAGGCGACGCTCTTCTTCCACGTTATCTTCATCAATACTGGTTTGGTGCGGTAAAATACCTTCTTCGGACCCAATTAAGTATACATATGGGAACTCAAGGCCTTTTGATGCGTGCAAGGTCATCAGTTGTACTGCATCACTGTCTTCATCTTCTTCACCGCGCTCCATCATGTCACGCAAGGTCAAACGTTGAACGACTTCTTTTAACGTTTTCTCTTCTTGATCGTAGTTGTCACCCTCTAGGTCCGCCACTATCCAGGAATAAAGGTCAGAAACGTTCTTCATTCTCATTTCAGCGGCTTTCGGACTTGCTGAAGTTTCGTATAGCCAATCTTCATAATGGATATCACGAACTAGCGAACGAACCGCTTCGACGGTATCACCACGCTCAGCTTGATCAGCAATCGCCACTAGCCATTGGGTGAAACGACGCAGGTTTTCTAGGCCACGTCCCGTTAGGTGCTGTTCGAGCCCCATTTCAAAGCTCGACTCAAACAGGCTCTTGCCTCGCATATTGGCATAACTGCCTAACTTCTCTAACGTCACTGGGCCAATTTCACGTCGTGGAGTATTCACAATGCGCAAAAATGCATTGTCGTCATCCGGATTAACCAAAACGCGCAAATACGCCATGATGTCTTTAATCTCTGCGCGCGCAAAAAACGAGGTGCCGCCAGAAATTTTATACGGTACGCGGTTTTGCATCAGAGACTTTTCAATCAAACGTGATTGGTGGTTACCACGATATAGAATCGCATAATCTTTATATTCGGTACGGTTTAGGAACTTATGCGCAATTAGTTCACCCGTTACGCGCTCTGCTTCATGCTCTTCATTTTTAGCCAACAACACTTTGAGTTTTTCACCGTCAGGAATTTCAGAGAACAAGGACTTCTCATAGACGTGAGGGTTGTTAGCTATCAAAATGTTGGCCGCACGCAGGATTCGACTCGTTGAACGGTAGTTTTGCTCTAGCTTAATCAAACGCAAATTCGGATAATCTTCACCCAGCAACACGAGGTTCTGAGGTTTCGCACCACGCCATGAATAAATAGACTGATCGTCATCCCCTACAACAGTCAATCGCCCACGTTCTCCGACAATTAATTTGACCAGCTCATACTGACTCGTGTTGGTATCTTGATACTCGTCAACCAGTAGGTAACGGATACGATTCTGCCAACGCTGACGAACATCTTCATGATTACGTAAGAGTAAAACGGGCATCAAAATTAGGTCATCAAAATCAAGCGCGTTATAGGCTTTCATTTGCTTTTGGTACATATCAAAACAGAACGCAAACAATTGTTGCTGTTCACCTTGCGCACGCGCTTTGGCTTGCTCTGGCGTCAACATGTCGTTTTTCCAGTTGGAAATACAACTCAGAAGCTGACGTAGCAGATCTTTATCACCATCAAGCTGCTTTTCGGTAAGTTCTTTGAGTAGCGCTAGCTGGTCTTGGTCATCAAACAGTGAGAAGCCCGCTTTCAACCCTAAATGCTTGTACTCACGCTTGATGATGTTCAATCCTAAAGTGTGGAATGTTGATACCATCAAACCTTTAGACTCACCTTTCCCTAACGTTTGACCTACACGCTCCTTCATTTCACGTGCTGCTTTGTTGGTAAACGTCACCGCCGCAATGTTACGCGCTTTGTAACCACATTGCTGAACCAGATAAGCGATTTTATTGGTAATAACACGAGTTTTGCCCGAGCCAGCACCAGCTAGCACTAGGCATGGACCAGACACGTATTTCACGGCTTCATCTTGACTAGGGTTCAGCTTCATAGAAATTCTCTGCGGGTGATGAATGTGGCGCCTATGATAAAGGGGTGGCCTCGTGAAAGCTATGCTGATTTCTTGTAATTTTCACACCAATTAAGTGCAATATTCTGTTGCATAAATGGCGGGTATTTAAGCTATAATGAATGAACGTTCATTCACTAAAGGGTGACATTATGAAGGATAACCCTGCTGTAGATAAACGAGAACAAATCTTAGTCGCTGCTGAACAACTCATTGCTGAATCTGGTTTTCAAGGGCTTTCCATGCAAAAGCTCGCCAATGAGGCAGGTGTCGCAGCAGGGACGATTTACCGTTATTTCTCAGATAAAGAACATCTTTTAGAGGAACTACGCCTTAACGTTGCTAAGCGTGTTGCTACTGCGGTGCAACTAGGTGTTAGTGAAGAGATGCCTTTAAAACAGCGTTATCGAACCATGTGGCTCAATATTTGGAATTTAGCGAGCTCGAACTTAAGTGCGATCAGCAACCGAGTCCAATATGAGTCTTTACCCTGTTCAAATAGTAGCAAAGCTCGGGAACTTGAGAGACAAATGTTTGCCCAAGTAGATCTTCTTTTTAATCAGGGTAAAGATGAGGGAGTATTCAAGCTTCTCGATAACGAAGTACTTTCTGGATTAAGTTTTGAGGCAAGTGTTGCACTTGCTCGGAAACACGCTTTGGGATTTTATCAACTGGATAAGACGGCATTAGAGGCCGCTATTGAAGCCAGTTGGGATGCAATTATTAAACACTAACTTGGAGTTCTTAATAGAATGAAAAAGTGGACTTTCTTTATGTTACTTATCGCCGTTCTCTTGTTCGGCAGCGTGATAGGTTTCAATTTATTTAAGCAACAAAAGATCGCTGAATACATGGCAAACCGTCCTGAACCTGAGTTCCCAGTAACCGTGACAGAAGTGCAAGCGGTGGATTGGGTACCAGTCATCGAGGCAATTGGTTTTATCGAGCCAAACCAAGGCGTGACGGTAGCGAACGAAACGAGCGGTGTTATCGATAAAATCGCGTTTGATTCCGGTACTCAAGTTAAATCGGGTCAGCCATTAGTGTTGCTTGATTCTGAAGTCGAAAAAGCAAATTTGAAGAGCTCGCAAGCTAAGTTGCCAGCGGCAGAAGCGAAATACAAACGCTACCAAGGCCTATTCAAAAAAGGCTCTATTTCTAAAGAAGCGTATGACGAAGCAGAAGCAAACTACTTCTCCTTAAAAGCGGATATTGAAAGCCTGAAAGCAACCATCGACCGACGCGAAATCAAAGCGCCATTTGATGGTGTGGTAGGTATTCGTAACGTGTACCTCGGTCAGTACCTACAGGCGGGCACCGATATTGTTCGCCTTGAAGATACCAGCGTGATGCGCTTGCGCTTCACCGTGCCACAAACCGATATTTCACGTATCAATATCGATCAAGAAGTGGATATCTTTGTTGACGCTTATCCAGACCAACCTTTCAAAGGGTCTATTTCTGCGATTGAACCAGCTGTAAACGTACAAAGTGGCTTGATTCAGGTTCAAGCGGATATCCCTAACAGTGACGGCAAACTACGTAGTGGTATGTTCGCGCGTGCAAACATCATTCTGCCTAAATTAGAAAATCAGGTCACGCTACCTCAAACCGCGATCACATTTACGCTGTATGGCGACAATGTTTACATCGTAACAGAAGAAGATGGCGAAAAACGCGTTAAGCAGCATGTGGTAAAAGTTGGCGAACGCTCTAAAGATATCGCACACATTCTAGAAGGCGTGAAGCCAGGTGATGTAGTGGTGACATCGGGTCAAGTCCGTTTGAGTAACCATGCGAAAGTAAGCATTGTCGAAAGCGATGCAACTACCCCACCTGCTGAAACACCAATGCTTTAAGTTGGAGGCATCATGCGCTTTACAGATGTTTTTATAAAACGTCCAGTTTTAGCGGTATCGATCAGCTTTTTGATTGCATTGCTTGGTTTGCAAGCGGTGTTCAAAATGCAGGTTCGTGAATACCCTGAAATGACGAATACGGTGGTCACCGTGACCACCAGTTACTACGGTGCAAGTGCCAACTTGATCCAAGGCTTTATTACTCAGCCATTGGAGCAAGCGGTAGCGCAAGCCGATAATATTGATTACATGACTTCGCAATCGGTACTGGGTAAATCGACCATTACTGTCAACATGAAGTTGAATACTGATCCAAATGCGGCGTTGTCTGACATTCTGGCGAAAACCAACTCGGTACGTTCACAGCTACCAAAAGAAGCCGAAGACCCAACCGTAACCATGTCGACAGGTTCGACAACGGCGGTACTGTACATCGGCTTTACGAGTGACGAGTTATCTTCAAGCCAGATCACTGACTACCTTGAGCGTGTAATCAACCCGCAGTTGTTCACCGTAAACGGTGTGTCCAAAGTTGACCTGTATGGTGGTATGAAGTACGCACTGCGCGTATGGCTAGATCCTGCCAAAATGGGCGCTTTGAAGTTGACCGCAACCGATGTGATGAGCGTTCTTAACGCCAACAACTACCAATCTGCAACCGGTCAAGCGACGGGTGAGTTCGTGCTTTATAACGGTAGCGCAGATACTCAGGTATCAAACGTTGCTGAACTTGAAGCATTGGTCGTGAAAACTGGTGAAGGGGATGTCATCCGCCTAGGTGATATCGCTAAAGTAACGCTAGAGAAGAGTCACGACGTTTATCGCGCAAGTGCAAACGGTCAAGAAGCTGTGGTTGCAGCGATCAACGCAGCGCCAAGTGCTAACCCAATCAACATTGCAGCAGACGTACTTGAACTGTTGCCTCAGCTCGAGCGCAACCTACCAAGTAACATCAAAATGAACGTAATGTACGACTCAACTATCGCCATCAACGAATCGATTCATGAAGTAGTGAAAACGATTCTTGAAGCAGCAGTAATCGTACTTGTGGTTATCACACTGTTCCTAGGTTCATTCCGCGCGGTAATCATTCCTATCGTGACCATCCCACTTTCATTGATTGGTGTGGCAATGGTGATGCAGGCAATGGGTTTCTCTTGGAACTTGATGACGCTACTGGCGATGGTGCTTGCCATCGGTCTAGTGGTGGATGACGCGATCGTTGTACTAGAAAACGTTGACCGTCACATCAAAGAAGGGGAATCGCCATTCCGAGCTGCAATTATTGGTACGCGTGAAATTGCGGTTCCAGTTATCGCGATGACATTGACGCTAGGTGCAGTGTACGCACCGATCGCATTGATGGGTGGTATCACCGGTTCATTGTTCAAAGAGTTCGCTTTGACACTGGCAGGTTCAGTATTCGTATCCGGCATCATCGCTTTGACACTATCACCAATGATGTGTTCGAAGATGCTGAAGGCGAACGAGAAGCCAAGCAAGTTTGAGCAAAAAGTTCACCATATCCTTGATGGCATGACCACTCGTTACGAAGGCATGTTGAAAGCGGTAATGGCTCATCGTCCGGTTGTTATTGCGTTTGCAATCATTGTATTTGCAAGCTTACCGGTCTTGTTCAAGTTTATTCCTAGCGAACTAGCACCATCTGAAGATAAAGGTGTGGTCATGCTGATGGGTACCGCCCCATCAAATGCGAACTTGGACTATATCCAAAATACCATGGATGACGTAAACCAAATACTCTCAGATCAACCGGAGGTGGAATACGCACAGGTCTTTAATGGTGTACCAAACTCAAACCAAGCGTTTGGCCTAGCAACATTGAAGCCTTGGAGTGAACGAGAGGCAAGCCAATCTGAAATCACGAAACGTGTGGGTGGCCTAGTATCAAGTGTGCCTGGTATGTCTGTCACTGCATTCCAAATGCCAGAGCTTCCAGGTGCAGGCTCAGGTCTACCTGTTCAGTTTGTAATTACAACACCAAATAGCTTCGAGAGCTTGTTTACTATCGCTAGCGATATTCTAACCGATGTTGCAAGTAGCCCAATGTTTGTCTATTCCGACCTGGATTTGAACTACGATTCAGCAACGATGAAGATCAAGATCGATAAAGACAAAGCCGGTGCCTACGGTGTGACTATGCAAGACATTGGCATCACCCTCAGCACCATGATGGCAGATGGTTATGTAAACCGAATCGACCTGAATGGCCGCTCGTACGAGGTGATCCCTCAAGTTGAGCGTAAATGGCGTCTAAACCCAGAATCGATGAAGAACTACTATGTACGCTCTGTGGATGGTAAAGCGGTTCCATTAGGCAGTCTGATTACTATCGATGTGGTGGCTGAGCCTCGCTCTTTGCCACACTTCAACCAGCTAAACTCAGCGACTGTGGGTGCAGTACCATCACCTAGTGTTGCTATGGGTGACGCAATCGACTGGTTTGAAAATATTGCACAAACCAAACTGCCTGCAGGATATAACCACGATTACATGGGCGAATCTCGTCAGTTTGTAACGGAAGGTAGTGCCTTGTATGCAACCTTCGGTCTTGCACTTGCGATCATCTTCCTCGTTCTGGCGATTCAATTTGAATCACTCCGCGATCCTATTGTCATCATGGTATCTGTACCTCTGGCAATATGTGGTGCCTTGATCGCATTGGCCTGGGGTACGGCCTCGATGAACATCTACTCGCAGGTTGGTTTGATAACGCTGGTCGGCCTAATAACCAAGCACGGTATCTTGATCTGTGAAGTCGCCAAAGAAGAGCAGTTACATAATAAACTGTCTCGTATTGATGCGGTGATGGAAGCTGCGAAAGTGCGTCTTCGCCCTATCCTAATGACCACTGCAGCGATGATCGCAGGTCTGATCCCGCTGATGTACGCAACAGGTGCAGGTGCCGCGCAACGTTTCAGTATCGGTATCGTCATCGTTGCTGGCCTTGCAATCGGTACACTGTTCACACTATTCGTACTACCTGTGATTTACAGCTACCTAGCTGAAAAACACAAACCTCTGCCAGTATTTGTTGAAGACAAAGACTTGGAGAAGTTAGCGCGAGTTGACGAAGCGAAAGCAGCTCATCGTGAATTAGCGGATAACAGATAAGCTATTAAGGCATTCAAAAAGGTCACTTCGGTGGCCTTTTTTATTGCCGCTCTCTTTTTTGCCATCTAAATGGCGACTTTCACGTATCATTTACTTAAAATGAGGACAAATCAAAAGGAGTTTTAGCCACTATGTTTGACCCAAAGAAATTAGAGCAAATTGCTAAACAGATTCACGACTCAATGCCTCAACCTGTAAAAGAGTTGGGCTCTGATGTCGATCAGAAAGTTCGTCAAGTAATCCAAGGCCAGCTAAACAAGCTAGATGTTGTAAGTCGCGAAGAGTTTGATGTTCAAACTCAAGTTTTACTACGTACACGTCAAAAGCTAACAGAAATGGAACAGAAGTTGGCGCAACTTGAAGAAAAGCTTGCTGAAAAATAAGTATCAAAGCGCTCCTCACAAAGGAGCGTTTTTCTTATCGGCGCGCAGATAAATCGGCTAAAAACAAAAAGGCTTGGTCAACGGCGACCAAGCCTTTTGATTAGATGTTGTGTTTTATTTTGTATTTATCACTCCAGTCTGCCTGGAGTTTATCTACTGCGTTACTTGAGACTAAGTAAATTACGCAGTATTAAGGCTTCATTTCTAGGAGAAGGCGCGGACTTTACGATAGTAAACGAGCACCTTCGACACCAAAATGGAACCTTAAGGCCAGTCATTTAGCCGCCCACCGCGATACGCTTCATATCAGTCATGTAACCACGTAGCTCTTCACCGATGTACTCTACAGGGTGGTTACGGATTGTTTCATTCACAGCGATAAGAGTCGCGTTATCCACTTGGTTAGACGTTTCACCTAAACCTTTACCAATTACGTCAGTATTTACGGCTGGCATAAACTTCTCACGTAGAAGCGGCGTTGCTACGTTAGCGAACAGGTAGTTACCGTATTCCGCAGTGTCTGAGATAACCACGTTCATCTCGTATAAACGCTTACGTGCGATAGTGTTTGCGATAAGTGGCAGCTCGTGTAGAGACTCATAGTAAGCAGACTCATCGATGATGCCAGATGCCGTCATCGCTTCGAATGCTAGCTCAACACCCGCACGAACCATAGCAACCATCAAGATACCGTTATCGAAGTACTCTTGCTCAGAGATTTCTACGTCAGTTTCTGGGTAGTTTTCGAAAGCAGTTTCACCCGTTTCTGCACGCCAGCCTAGTAAATTTGCATCGTCGTTTGCCCAGTCAGCCATCATAGTGCTAGAGAAGTGACCGGTGATGATGTCATCCATGTGCTTGTTGTATAGCGGACGCATCAGTTCTTTTAGCTCTTCAGAAAGCTCAAATGCTTTCACTTTTGCAGGGTTAGTTAGGCGATCCATCATGTGAGTGATACCACCAAACTTCAGTGCTTCAGTGATGGTTTCCCAACCGTATTGAAGAAGCTTACCAGCGTAGCCAGGATCGATACCATCAGCAATCATCTTCTCGTAACATACGATAGAGCCAGCCTGTAGCATGCCACAAAGGATAGTTTGCTCACCCATTAAGTCAGATTTCACCTCAGCAACAAAAGAAGACTCTAGACAGCCTGCACGGTGACCACCGGTTGCTGCAGCCCAAGCTTTCGCGATATCCCAACCTTCACCTTTTGGGTCGTTCTCTGGGTGAACAGCGATAAGAGTCGGTACACCGAAACCGCGCTTGTATTCTTCACGAACTTCCGTACCTGGACATTTAGGTGCAACCATTACTACCGTTAGGTCTTTACGGATTTGCATGCCTTCTTCAACAACGTTGAAACCGTGAGAGTAACCTAGTGCTGCGCCTTCTTTCATCAACGGCATTACCGTCTCAACAACGTTTGTGTGCTGCTTATCTGGAGTAAGGTTTACTACTAGATCAGCTTGTGGAATTAGCGTTTCGTAGCTACCTACCTCAAAACCGTTGTCTTTTGCGTTTTTGAATGACTGGCGTTGCTCATCAATCGCGGCTTGGCGAAGCGCATAAGCAACGTCTAGACCAGAGTCGCGCATGTTCAGACCTTGGTTAAGACCTTGAGCACCACAACCTACAATGACTACTTTCTTACCTTTCAGATAATCCGCTTCTGAAGCGAACTCACTGCGGTCCATAAAACGACAACGACCTAATTGGTCCAACTGCTCGCGCAAGTTTAGGGTATTGAAATAATTAGCCATCTGGGTGCTCCTTTGAGATTCTTCCATTGAGGTCAGTAATTGCCTTACCGAATAACTTCATACTAAAACAGACATGAGATTGCTTAAAGTGATATATTCACAATTAATTATTGCAATTTATGCAACATGGAAATGAAAATTTAATGAATATCAAAAGCCTGCAACTTTTCATTCATCTCTGTGAGAGTAAAAGTTTCGCCAAGACCGCAGCGGCAATGCATATTAGCCCTTCAGCCTTAAGCCGACAGATACAAAAATTAGAGGAGGAAACCAGCCAACAATTGTTTTTACGCGACAACCGTAGCGTTGATTTAACTATCCAAGGTAAAAAGCTAGTCCCAGTCGCCTTAAAGATTCTTGGCGAATGGCAGCAGTATCAGAGTCACCTGAAGGGAACCGAGGATGAATTGAAAGGAGAAATCCGTCTCTTTTGTTCTGTTACTGCAAGCTACAGCCATCTTCCGGAGCTAATATCTGACTTTCGTATTCAGAACCCTTTCATTGAATTCAAACTATCAACCGGCGATCCAGCTCAAGCGATCGACAAAATACTAGCAGATGAAGCCGATATTGCCATATCAGCCAAGTCAGAACAGATGCCAAATAAAATCGCATTTGAAACGATCAGTGAAATCCCACTTTCTGTCATCGTACCTGTTGGGGTTAGTGCGTTTGCTGAAGAGCTACAAAAAGAAAAACCAGACTGGTCGGTCATTCCATTCATACTCCCAGAAGCAGGAACGGCAAGAGACAGGGCCAATAGTTGGCTCAAACAAATGAAAATAAAGCCAAAGATTTACGCACAAACTTCCGGACATGAAGCCATCGTAAGTATGGTTGCATTGGGGTGTGGAGTAGGTATCGCACCTGATGTTGTAATCAATAACAGTCCGGTAAGAGAAAAGATAAATCGTTTAAAAGTCTTACCAATTAAACCTTTTAAACTTGGTGTTTGCTGCAACAAAACTCAGCTGGAAAATCCGCTTGTTAAAGCCTTTTGGAAGGTTGCAGAGAGCAAGTATATCGCACCTTAGATGAACACTTTTTAGGTATAAAGTGAGCTAATTTTAAAACTCTATAGATGCAAAAAAGCCCGCTCTTTCGAGCGGGCTTCTTAAATTTAAAGCCTGGCGATGTCCTACTCTCACATGGGGAAGCCCCACACTACCATCGGCGCTATTTCGTTTCACTTCTGAGTTCGGCATGGAAATCAGGTGGGTCCAAAACGCTATGGTCGCCAAGCAAATTCTT